>NZ_DASXHN010000283.1:0-19539 GCF_036488505.1 Paraburkholderia sp.
AGTCGCGAGCAGAGCCACCGGTGTTGCTCTAAACTAGCGCCGCCTGGTCAAGCCACCGCACGCCCCGTCACGAGCAATTCACCGATGCCCCCAGCCTCCGCCGACCCCGCCGATTCCGCCGGTTTCAGCCTGCCAAAACACCCGCCGTTCCAGCGTTTCTGGTGCACCCGAATCCTGTCATCGCTGTCATTCCAGATGCTCGCGGTCGCGATGGGCTGGCACGTCTACGCATTGACGCATAGCGCGTTCGCACTCGGTCTGGTCGGCCTCGCGCAATTCCTGCCGATGTTTCTGCTGACGCTCGTCGTCGGCCACGTCGCCGATCGCTACGATCGACGCCGCATTGCCGCGGTTTGCCAGGCGCTCGAAAGCGTTGCCGCGCTGCTGTTCGCGCTCGGCGCCTTCGGCGGCTGGATCAGCGCGCCGGTCATCTACGTGCTGGCCGCCTGCGTCGGCGCGGCGCGCGCGTTCGAATCGCCCGCGGTGTCGTCGTTGTTGCCGGCCGTCGTGCCGCGCGGCTATCTGCCGAAGGCGACCGCGTGGGCGACCTCCGCGAATCAGACCGCGCAGATCGCCGGGCCCGCTCTCGGCGGTCTGCTGTACGGTATCGGCCCGGGCGCCGCGTATCTCGCATGCACGCTGACGTTCGCGGCCGCCGCGGGGTCCGTGTGGAGCATCCCGTTGCAGACGAAGCCACCGAGCCGCACGCCCGTCACGCTCGAATCGGTGTTCTCCGGTATCGCGTTTATTCGCAGCGAGCCCGTGATTCTCGGCGCGTTGTCACTCGACCTGTTCGCGGTGCTGTTCGGCGGCGCGACCGCGTTGTTGCCGATCTTTGCACGCGACGTGCTGCACGCGGGACCGATCGGTCTGGGTTTTCTGCGCTCGGGCACCGCGATCGGCGCGCTCGCGGGCACGATCTGGCTCGCGCACTTTCCACTGCGCAACTCGCCTGGCGCAGCGATGTTCGGCGGCGTGATCGCGTTCGGCGCCGCGACGATCGTGTTCGGACTATCGCATCAGTTCATCGTGTCGTTGCTCGCGTTGATGGTGCTCGGCGCGTCGGACACGATCAGCGTCGTCGTGCGATTGTCGCTCGTCCAGTTGCGCACGCCCGACAACATGCTCGGCCGCGTCAACGCGGTCAATTCGCTGTTTATCGGTACGTCGAATCAGCTCGGCGAATTCGAATCGGGTTTGACGGCGGGGTGGTGGGGTGCGCAACCGGCAGTGCTGGCTGGCGGCGTCGCGACGATCGCGATTGCGTTGCTGTGGATGCGGCTGTTTCCAGCATTACGGCATACGCGCACGCTGGAACGCGAAGACGAGCTGGCGGCGAGCGCGTGAGGGCCCGAATATTCTGCTTGCGAGGCTTGCGCCGCGTTGGCTGATGGATGCCGGGTAGCGGGCTGATGGCGGCCTGACGCCGGATTCGCGCCGCGCACCCGATGCGCTTGCACGGACTGCCTCGACGCGCTTGTCCGGCTTCGCATCGGATGACGCCCGTCAGCACGAATTCCCACTCAGGCCCGCGCGGTGCTGGCCCGCCATGCGCGCCACCGCACCGTCGCCAGTATCGACGCCGCGACGATCAGCGCGCCACCCGTCCACGCGGTCGGCGAAACCTTTTCCCCCAGCCACAGGCACGCGAACAGCGCGCCGAAGGCCGGTTCGCTGCCCATCAGCAGCGACACGCGGGTCGGGCTGCTGCGCTTGATCGCGAAGTTCTGCGCGAAGAACGCGAATAGCGTGCACGCAAGCACCAGATACATGACGTAGCCCCAGAAGCTTGCGTGTCCGGTGAGCGCCGGCAGCGCCTGCCACTGGCGCGGCGCGAACAGGCAAGCCGCCGCCGCGCTGCCGGCCGCCACCACGCCTGACTGAACCGCGGTGACCGTCAACGGCGGCAGCGCCGGATCGCGCATCACCCGCTTGGTCACGCAGACCGTCAATGCGCGCAGCAGCGCGGCGAGCAGGATCAGCGCGTCGCCGGCATTGAAGCGCAACGGTCCGTCGCCCGCGAGCAGCCATGCGCCGAACAGCGACAGCAGCACCGCCGCCCATTCGACGCGGCCCGGCGCGCGCCTGAGCAGCAGCCATTCGACGGGCGGCGTCAACACCACGCACAGGCTGATCAGAAACGCGGCGTTGGCCGCGCGCGTCATCTGAATGCCGAAGGTCTCGGCGAGGAAGATGCCGAGCAGTAGCACGCCCGCGATCAGCAAGCCGCGCAGCGTGCGCGCGCTGGCATCGCGCAGGTGCCGCAACGCGGGCGCGAGAATGACAAACGTCATCCCGAAGCGCAGCGCGAGCAGGCCGAGCACCGGATAAAACGCCAGCGCGCTCTTGACGACGCCGTAGCTGGTGCCCCACACCGCGGCGACGGCGAGCAGCATCAGATCGGAAAACATCAGCAGACGTTCCTGCTTGGACATGGGGGACCTTGTGACGCGAGTGGTGCGGGAGGTGAAAGCGCCGCAAGCGGGCGCGCTCCACGCTGATCGAGCGGCTATTGTGCGGCTTTGCGCGTGAGAAGATAATCGGGGCGTCGCGCACAGGTTTTATGTCGCAAATGCACTAATACATTCCGTCGACCGCGCCCGCTGCCCAGACCGCCACGATGACTCCAGCAGAGCTTTTCGCGCTTTTACCCGACATGGCCGTGTTCGCGCGCGTCGTCGATGCCGGCAATTTTTCGCTCGCCGCGCGCCAGCTCGGCAGCACGCCGTCCACCGTGAGCCGGCAGATCAAACGGCTCGAGGACGCGCTCGCGACACGTCTGCTCGAACGCTCTACGCGCAGCGTGCGTGTGACCGAATCCGGCCTGGAGGTCGCGCGGCTTTGCCGCGACATGGTGGGCGCCGCGTCGGGCGCGGTCGATGCCGCGGGACAACTGACCGGCAAACCGCAAGGCAAGGTCAGCGTCAGCGCGCCGACGCAATTCGCGCGTGCAGTGCTGCATCCGCTGATGCCGGCTTTCTTGCGCGCGTATGACGAGGTCGATCTGCGGATTCTCTTTACCGATCACGACGTCGATCCGCTTGCGGAAGACGTCGATCTGGTGATCCGGCTCACGGAGCATCCGCCGCCGGCTCTGGCGGGCCGCCGGCTCGGCGCGGTGCGCTGGCTGCTCGCGGCATCGCCCGATTATCTGCGCGAGCGTGGGATGCCGGCGCAGCCGCGCGATTTGCGCGAGCACGCGTGCATCTATCTCGGCGAGGCCGCCGACGATAATCGCTGGCGCTTGCGGCGCGGCACCGAAACGCAAAGCGTCGAGGTCAAAGGGCGCTACGTGGCCAACCATGCGGGCGCGCGGCTCGAAGCCGCCCAGCAGGGTTTCGGCATTGCCTGTGTGCCCGAGTTCGCGGCCGCGCACGCGTTGCGCAACGGCGAACTGATCGAGGTACTGGCGGACTGGCAACTGGACATGCGCGCGTATGCCGGTTCGGTATGGCTGTTGTATCGGCAGAATCGTTTCCTGCCGCCGAAGGTGAGGGCGTTGATCGACTACCTGGCCGCGCGAATTCCTGATGCGCTCGACGCGGCGCAAGCCCGGCCTGCTTCGCGCGCACGGACCAGCCGGCAAGCCAATGCGAAAGGAAACACTGAAGCACGTAAAAAGCGCACGTAAAATCGCTCACCGGCAATAAGGACGGTCGGCAACGCTAACCCGCCGCAGCGGCAAGCCCATCACACCGCTCGCGCGAACAGGATGAGATATCAATGACCCAGCCCGCAACGCACCACACCGCCCCTGTCGCGGCGACGATCTATCGCGGCGCGTCAGTCGAGAACACGCATCTCGCGCATGTCGCGCTCGTCGATGCCGACGGCCGTCTGCTGCATTCATTTGGCGACGCCCGGCGCATCACGCTCGCGCGCTCCGCCGCGAAGCCGGCGCAAGCGCTCGCGGTGCTGGAGACCGGCGCGCTCGAGCGCTACGGCTTCGATGACGCCGATCTCGCGCTGATGTGCGCGTCGCACAGCAGCGAGCCGCGCCATATCGAGCGCACGCGCAGCATGCTCGCGAAGGCGCAGGCGAGCGAAGCGGATCTGCGCTGCGGCGGTCATCCGCCGTTGTCCGATGCGGTCCACGTCGACTGGATCCGGCGCGGGTTCACGCCAGGCGGCGTCTGCAGCAACTGCTCGGGCAAGCACGCGGGCATGCTGGCCGGCGCGCGCTCGATCGGCGCGGCGCTCGCCGGCTATGAACTGCCGGAACATCCGTTGCAGGTGCGCGTAAAACAGACGGTCGCCAGCGTCTGCGATCTGCCGGACGACGGCGTGCAATGGGCGATCGACGGCTGCAATCTGCCGACCCCGGCGTTTGCGCTGGACCGGCTCGCGCGTCTGTTCGCGAAGCTCGCGGCGGCGCAGGACCAGGTCGCGGCGGTGCAGCCTGGCCCGGCCGTCGCGGTCTCGACACGCACGGCCGCGCTCGCGCGCATTTATCGCGCGATGACTTCCTATCCGGAACTGGTGGGAGGCGAGGGCCGCTTCTGCACGCTGCTGATGCAGGCGTTCGGCGGCGCGCTGGTCGGCAAGGTCGGCGCGGACGGCAGCTATGCGATCGGCGTGCGGGCGTCTGCACAGACCGCGCGGCTGGGCGCGCAGGGCGCGCTCGGCATCGCGGTGAAGATCGAAGACGGCAACCTCGCCGCGCTATACGCGGTGACCGCCGAACTGCTCGCGTTGCTGGACCTTGGAACGCCCGAACAACGTGCGGCGCTCGACGGCTTTCATGCGCCGAAGCGGCTCAATACGATGGGCGTCGATATTGGCCGCATCGGCTTTTCGATCGAGCTCACCGCCCATTGTTAGAAAAGCCGCGTAGCGCGGGGTCGATGCGTTGGCGTCGGCCACCCGCGCTGCTCAAACCGAATCATCGAACGACGCTGACGCTGAGCTCCACGCGCGTCGAGCCGCGTCATGCCACGTCAGGCCGCCACGCCGTTCACCGGCGCACCGCCCAGCGCATTGCGGATTGCGTTGGCCAGTTCCGCCGCCGCGAACTTCGCGACATAGCCGTTCGCGCCGGCGTTTTTCACGTGCGCCTCATTGGCCGCGCCCGTCAGCGACGAATGGATGATCACCGGAATATCGCGCATCCGTTCATCGGCCTTGATCTGACGCGTCAACATGAAGCCGTCCATCTCCGGCATCTCAAGATCGGTCAGCACCAGCGCGATGCTGTCTTTGGTGCGCGCGCCGTTCTGCTGCGCTTCACGCGCGACCTGCTGCAGCGTATTCCACGCTTCCTCGCCGGTCTTCGTCATGATGAAGTCGGCGCCGATCGCGGTGAGCGCCTGCTCGATCAGCTTGCGCGCGAAGCCGGAATCGTCGGCGGCGAGAATCTTCGCGCCGTGGGGGATGCCGAGCGCTTCGCCCACCGACGCCGGATCGACGCTCGGATGCTGCGACGGAAATACGTCGCGCAACACCTGCTCGACGTCGATCACCTGCGCGAGCCGCGAGTCGCCGGTATTGCCGTCGATGCGGGCGATGCTCGTGACCAGCTTGCCACCGGCCGAACCATCGGCGGACAGTACCTGGTTCCATTCGAGCCGCACGATGTCGTCGACTTCCTCGACCGCGAACGCCTGGGTCGAACGCGCGAACTCGGTGACGAGCAGAATGTTCAGCCCGCGCGTCGGCTCGCAGCCCATCAGGCGCGGCAGATCGATCACCGGAATGATCTGGCCGCGAATGTCGACCGCGCCCATCACGAACGGCGACGAACCGGCGATTGGCGTGACAGTCGGCATCGTCGAGATTTCGCGGACCTTGAACACATTGATCCCGTACAGCTCGTGCGCGTCGCTGCCGGGCACGCAGCCGAGGCGGTACAGCAGCAACTCGAACTTGTTGGAGCTGGTCAGATTGCTGCGTTCGTGGTTGCGCTCGTGGTTGGCACGGGGGTCGTCTGCCATCGGAATCGGTCTCCAGGGTTGCGATGCTGTCGGTGCGTCTGAGGCGCCATGCCGGTGTTGTGTTTGCCCTGGCGCGTGGCTTGTCTACGGGTTATCGGCGTCGCCGGCAAAAAATTCAGCGCTTCGATTGAAGGGCGGGGCTGGCCCCGAATCGACAGCGATGGAAAACGCGCGGTCGCGTTGCGTTTGCAAGAACGATGCAAGAAGGTCTAAAGCAAATTGCAAGCTTTCTTACGGCGCGGGACCCCGGCCCCGATGCCGACAGGCGGTGCGGTAGGCGCCGGAAGAGCAATCCGCAGCCACCCGCTGCATCGATTTCCTGGCCCATCGATGCCAGTGGGAACCCGGGCTTTTCGGCGATAATCGGTCGCTTCCGGGCGTCGCCGCGTGCCGTGTCGTATGGTGCACACGGCGCAGACGCCGCGCCACGCCTCCCTGATTCTCCGCGCACATTGATCGACCGCATGAGCAAGCCCGCCAGTCTGCCGCAACAGTTGGACTCGATGCTCCGGCAAGCCGTCGCCCTTCAGCACAACGGCGCGCTCGCCGAAGCCGAAGAGCTCTATCGCGAGATCCTCGAACTCAAGCCCAGACACGTCGACGCGTTGCGCTGGCTCGGTGAACTGGCGTTGCAAACGGGCCGCTTGCACGAAGGCGTCGAACTGCTGAAGAACGCGCTCGCGGTCAATGCGAAACAGCCAGCCGTGCATTCGAATCTCGCGTACGCGTTGAACGCGTTGCAGCGCCACGACGAAGCGCTCGCCAGCGCCGATCGCGCGCTCGCGTTGCAGCCTAAATTCGCCGATGCGCTGAACCATCGGGGCAATGCGCTGGCCGCGCAGAATCGCCCGCGCGATGCGCTCGCGAGCTACGATCGCGCGCTCGCGCTCGCACCGGATTTCGCGGTCGGCTGGAACAATCGCGCGTGCGTGCTGCGCGATCTCGGCCGTTATGCCGAGGCGCTCGACAGTTGCGATCGCGCGCTCGCGTTGCAGCCGAACTATCCGGACGCATGGAGCAATCGCGGCAATGTACTGGGCGATCAAAATCAGCCGCACGAAGCCGAGCGCAGCTACCGGCGCGCGCTGGAACTCGCGCCCGCGTTCGTCGATGCATGGAACAACCTCGGGCTCGCGCAGATGGATCTGAACCAGCGCGAGCACGCGTTGTCGAGCTTTGAACGCGCGCTCGCGCTCGATCCGACGGCGGCGGAAACGCATTGGAACCAGGCGCTGTGTCTGCTGCAGATGGGGCGCTTCGAGACCGGCTGGCGCGAATACGAATGGCGCTGGGCGCGCCGTCGTATCAGGGCCGGTCAACGCGAATTCGCGCAGCCGTTGTGGCTCGGCGACTTTCCGCTCGACGGCAAGACGATCCTGCTGCACGCGGAGCAGGGGCTCGGCGACACGCTGCAGTTCTGCCGCTATGCGGTGCTGGTCCAGCAGCTCGGCGCGAAGGTCGTGCTCGAAGTGCCGCGCGCGTTGCTGCGGCTGCTATCGACGCTCGCGGGCGTCGACCAGTTGATCGAAGCGGGGCAGCCGTTGCCTCCATTCGATTGTCATTGTCCGTTGATGAGTCTGCCGCTTGCGTTCAGGACCGACGAGGCCAGCATGCCCGCAGCGGCACCTTATCTGTTCGCCGATGCGGCAAGCGCGAACCGATGGCGCGAGCGTATCGCCGCGGACATCGGCGCGAATGCGGACGTTGGCTCGGGAAAAAAGCCCCTGACAGTGGGCCTCGTGTGGGCCGGCGAAAACCGCGCGCAGGTCGCGGAGCTTCGCAAGATCGACGCGAGGCGCTCGCTTGCGTTCGAACGTATCGCGCCGTTGCTCGATGTGCCGAAGGTGCGCTTCTTCAGCGTGCAGAAGGGCATCGCCGCCCAGCAGCTTGCGGGACATGCGCGCCGTGAGCGCGTCGTCGATCACACGGACCTGCTCGATGATTTCGCCGACACCGCTGCGTTGGTCGCCAATCTGGATCTGCTGATTTCGGTCGATACGTCCACCGCGCATCTGGCCGGTGCGCTCGGCAAGCCGGTATGGATTCTGAACCGCTTCGACACCTGCTGGCGCTGGATGCTCGAGCGCACCGACACGCCGTGGTACCCGAGCGCGCGTCTGTTCCGGCAACCGGCGCTCGGCGATTGGGGCAGCGTGATCGATGCGGTGCGCGATGCGTTGGCCGCGACGAGTGCTTCACATGCACGCGGCGTCTAGCCGTTGCGGTGCTTTCGTCTGCAACGCATCGACCACGCCGATGCCGCGCGTGTACCGGCTGAAAAACGCGCCCGCCTGAGCGACGCATTTTCGTGGACACGCGTAGACTGAACGTCCGCTTATCGACGGCTATGCCACGGAGATTGTTAATGGAATACAGACATCTGGGTGCATCGGGTTTCAAGGTGCCGGTGCTGAGTTTCGGCACGGGTACGTTCGGCGGCAAGGGCGAATTTTTTCAGGCGTGGGGCGCGACAGACGTCGCCGAAGCGCGGCGTCTGGTCGACATCTGCTTCGACGCGGGCGTGACGATGTTCGACACCGCCGACATCTATTCGAGCGGCGCGTCCGAAGCGGTACTCGGCGAGGCGCTGAAGGGCAAACGCGACAAGGCGATCATCTCGACCAAGGCGACCTTCCGTTTCGACGACGGCCCGAACAGCGTCGGCTCGTCGCGTTTCCATCTGATCCAGGCGGTCGATGCGGCGCTCAAGCGGCTGCAAACCGACTACATCGATCTGTTCCAGTTGCATGGCTTCGACGCGAAGACGCCGATCGCCGAAGTGCTGTCGACGCTCGACGACCTCGTGCGTGCGGGCAAGATCCGCTACACCGGCGTGTCGAATTTCTCCGGCTGGCATCTGATGAAATCGCAGGACATCGCGGAGCGCTATGGCTATCCGCGCTATGTCGCGAATCAGACTTACTACTCGCTGGTCGGCCGCGATTACGAATGGGAGCTGATGCCGCTCGGCATCGACCAGGGCGTCGGCGCAGTCGTGTGGAGTCCGCTCGGCTGGGGCCGCCTGACCGGCAAGCTGAAGCGCGGGCAGCCACTGCCCGAAACGAGCCGGCTGCACAAGACCAGCGACATGGGGCCGCCGATATCTGACGAGTACCTGTTTCGCGTACTCGATGCGATTGACCAAGTCGCGGCCGAAACCGGCAAAACCGTGCCGCAGATCGCGCTGAACTGGCTGCTGCAACGCCCGACGGTGTCGACGGTGCTGATCGGCGCGCGCAACGAGGAGCAGTTGCGGCAGAACCTCGGCGCGGTCGGCTGGAATCTGACGCCCGAGCAGGTCGCGAGGCTGGACGAGGCCAGCGCGGTGCGCCCCGCGTATCCGTATTGGCATCAGGAAGGATTTGCGGAGCGTAATCCGAAGGCGGTTTGAGCGCGGTTTTATGTCTGGTGCGCGGACTCGCCCGGGTAGCTCCGGCTCGCGGCGCGGCCGGGGTGGGCGTTGCGGGTGTCGCGCAGCCCAAGCCCCACCCCACCACCCGCGCCAGCAAAAACGCGCCGTTTCATGGTCGCCGCCGCGCATGCGGCGCCCGGCTTGCGGCAGGCCATCTGGCGATCCAGTGCACCCAAGCGCACGGTGCCCGCGCGATGGAAAACTGTATAAACATACAGTATAGTATCCCGTTGCAACCAGGCTTGCGGCGCATCACGCGGCTTCCAGGATGGGCCAAAGCCGGCCCAAAGGCGGCCCAAGCACGGACCCGCCTCTCCCCGACGCCCCCCAGGCACCGCGCGCAGCCGCGAGGAAGCGCGGCTCGGTGCGCGGTCTGCGTTGCACGGAACCTGCGGTCGCGAGCCGGCCGTGAGAGGTAGCCCATTCCTTCAGACGGTCGGAAAAATTGTCCTCCAACGACGCAACCCCTGACTCCATTGCCGGCGCAACCGCCAGCCCAGCCCCCCGCAAAACGAAAGGCACGATCCGCATCCGCGGCGCGCGCCAGCACAACCTGAAGAACGTCGATCTCGACCTGTACACCGGCGAAATGACGGTCGTCACAGGGCCGTCCGGCTCAGGCAAGTCGAGCCTCGTGTTCGACACGCTGTACGCGGAAGGGCAGCGCCGCTATGTCGAAACGTTCAGCGCGTACGCGCGCCAGTTCCTCGACCGCATGGATCGGCCGCAAGTCGACCGGGTGGACGGTGTGCCGCCCGCCATCGCGATCGACCAGACCAACCCGGTGCGCAGTTCGCGCTCCACCGTCGGCACGATGACCGAGCTGAACGACCACCTGAAGCTGCTGTACGCGCGGGCGGCCGAGCTGTTCGACCGCAACACCGCGTTGCCGGTGCGTCACGACACGCCGGAGACCATCTACGCGGAATTACTCGAACGCACCGCGCAACACGAACCCCGGCTCGTCGTCACGTTCCCGGTCGAACTGCCGGAGTCGGCGTCCGCGCAGGAGGTCGAGCAGTGGCTGTCGGCGAGCGGCTACACGCGTGTGCAGGCGCAGCGCGAAGTCGACTCGCCGACCGGCAAGCGCAAGCTGCTCGATGTCGTCGCCGACCGCTTCCGGCTGCGCTCGGTCGACAAACAGCGTGTGATCGAGGCGCTCGAGGCGTCGCTCAAGCGCGGCGGCGGTCGCGTCAATATCTACGTGCTGCCCGCTACGTCCGACGAAGCGCAAGGCTCGACTGCCGAGCCGCAAATCTGGCGCTTCTCGACCGGGCTGCACAGCCCCGAAAGCGATCTGCGTTATGCCGATCCGCAGCCGGCGCTGTTCTCGTTCAACTCGGCGTATGGCGCGTGCGAGGTCTGCCGTGGTTTCGGCCGCGTGATCGGCGTCGACCTGGGTTTGGTGATTCCCGATGCGCGCAAGAGCCTGCGCGAAGGCGCGGTCAAGCCGATGCAAACGCCGGCCTGGAAAGAGTGTCAGGACGACCTGATGCGCTACGCGGCGAAAGCCGACATCCGCCGCGATACGCCGTGGGGCGAACTGAGCGAGCGCGAGCGTCAGTGGGTGATCAACGGGTCGCCGGACTGGAACGGCAAGTGGCAGACCCATTGGTATGGCGTCAAACGCTTTTTCGAATATCTCGAATCGAAGGCGTACAAGATGCATATCCGCGTGTTGCTGTCGAAATACCGCAGCTACACGCCGTGCGAAACCTGCGGCGGCGCGCGTTTGAAAACCGAATCGCTGCTCTGGCGCCTCGGCAGCAAGGCCAATGCGAACGACGTGCTCGCGCCCGCGCAACGCTTCATGCCGCGTGGCGTCGCGTGGTCGCGCGCGCAGCTCGAAGCATTGCCGGGCCTGACCGTGCATGACCTGATGCTGATGCCGATCGAGCGGATCCGCCGCTTTTTCGACGACATCACGTTACCGAGCGCGTTGCTCGACGACGCGCTGAAGCTGCTGCTCGCCGAGGTGCGCACGCGGCTGAAGTATCTGTGCGACGTCGGCCTCGGCTATCTGACGCTGGATCGCCAAAGCCGCACGCTGTCGGGCGGCGAGGTGCAGCGAATCAACCTGACCACCGCGCTCGGCACGTCGCTGACCAAAACCTTGTTCGTGCTCGACGAGCCGAGCATCGGGCTGCATCCACGCGATCTGAACCGCATCGTCGAAGCGATGCACCGGCTGCGGGACGCGGGCAATACGCTCGTCGTGGTCGAGCACGATCCGTCGGTGATGCTCGCCGCCGACCGTCTGATCGACATGGGCCCAGGCCCGGGTGAGCGCGGCGGCTCGATCATTTTCGACGGCGCGCCCGAGGCGATCCGCTCGTCCGGTACGCTGACCGGCCAATACCTGGGGGGCCAGCGCCACGTCGCGGACGCCGCGCACTGGTCGCGTCGCCCGGTCGATGCAAGCACGCCGCGTATCGTGCTCGCAGGCGCGAGCGAGCACAATCTGCGCGACGTCAGCGTGGCAATTCCACTGCAGCGGCTCGTCTGCGTGACGGGCGTGTCGGGCTCCGGCAAATCGACGCTGTTGCAGGACGTGCTGTACCCGGCGATGGCGCGGCACTTCGGTCTCGCGACCGAATCGCCGGGCGCATACCAAAGCCTCACCGGCGCCGATCAGGTCACGGATGTAGTGTTCGTCGATCAGTCGCCGATCGGCAAGACCGCGCGCTCGAATCCGGCCAGCTACGTCGGCGCGTTCGATGAAATCCGCAAGCTGTTTGCCAAGGCGCCGCTCGCGCAGCAGCGCGGCTACGGCCCCGGCATGTTCAGCTTCAACTCGGGCGATGGCCGTTGCCCGACTTGCGGCGGCTCGGGCTTCGAACATATCGAAATGCAGTTCCTGTCCGACGTGTATCTGCGCTGCCCCGATTGCGATGGCCGCCGCTATCGCGCGGAACTGCTCGAAGTGAAGATCGAGCGGGGCGAACCCGCGCGCGCGTTGAGCATCGCCGACGTGCTGGAACTAACCGTCAGCGAGGCGGCTTCCTACTTCGCGAACGACGCTGAGGTGCTGCGCGTGCTGCAGCCGATTGTCGACGTCGGGCTCGAATACGTGAAGCTCGGCCAGCCGGTGCCGACGCTATCGGGCGGCGAAGCGCAGCGGCTCAAGCTCGCGGGTTTTCTCGCCGAGTCGGCGCAGGCGCGCGGCACACGTGGCGCGAAGCAGCGCGACCTGCCGAAGCGTCTGTTCATGTTCGACGAGCCGACCACGGGCCTTCATTTCGACGACATCGCGAAGCTGATGCAGGCGTTCGGCAAGCTGCTCGCGAGCGGCCATTCGCTGATCGTGATCGAACACAATCTCGACGTGATTCGCGCGGCCGACTGGCTGATCGACCTCGGCCCCGAAGGCGGCGACGGCGGCGGCCTCGTGCTGTGCGCGGGCACGCCGGACGACGTGAAAGCTTGCGCGGGCTCGCATACCGGCGACGCACTGCTGCAATACGACCGCGCGATGGATGCGCTGAGCGCCGCGCGCGCCATCGCCGCGGCCGGCGGCGTGGCCGCACAACCCGGATCGCAAGGCATTCCGCTGCAAAAGGCGCTGAGCGCCGCGCGCGCGCGCCGCGCTATCGAAGGCGAGGACGTGGTGCGCATCGTCAACGCGCGCGAGCACAACTTGAAAGCGCTCGACGTCGACATTCCGCATGGCAAGTTCAACGTGATCACCGGCGTGTCGGGCTCGGGCAAATCGACGCTCGCGTTCGACATCCTGTTCCACGAAGGGCAGCGGCGTTACCTCGAATCGCTGAATGCGTATGCGCGCTCGATCGTGCAGCCGGCCGGCCGGCCCGAGGTCGACGCGGTGTACGGCATTCCGCCGACCGTCGCGATCGAGCAGCGCCTGTCTCGCGGTGGCCGCAAGAGTACCGTCGCGACCACGTCCGAGGTGTGGCACTTTTTGCGTCTGCTGTACGTGAAGCTCGGCTTGCAGCATTGCATTCATGACGGCACGCCGGTCACGTCGCAAAGCGTCGAGTCGATCGCCGCACAGTTGCTGCGCGATCACAAGGGCCAGCATGTCGGCTTTCTCGCGCCGCTGGTCGTGAATCGCAAGGGCGTCTACACGGACCTTGCGAAATGGGCGAAAGCGCGCGGCAATACGCATCTGCGTGTCGACGGCGAATTCGTGCCGGTCGATCCGTGGCCGAAGCTCGACCGGTTCCGCGAGCACACGATCGAACTGCCGGTGACGGACCTCGTCGTGTCGGCCGATCATGAGGCGCAATTGCGCGCGGCGCTCGATCAGACGCTCGAGGTCGGCAAGGGTGTCATGCATCTGCTGGCGTCGCTCGACGGTTTGCACGACGCGATCAACGGTGGCGGGTCCACCGCGAAGCTCGGCGAAGTGAAGGTGCTGTCGACCCGGCGCGCGTGCCCGGTGTGCGGCACCAGCTATCCCGAACTCGACCCGCGCATGTTCTCGTACAACAGCAAGCATGGCTGGTGCACGAGTTGCGTCGGCACCGGGCTGTCGCTCACGCGCGAACAGCGCGTCGCGTACGACGACACGATCGTCGTCGATGACAATCGCGGCCGCGAACAAAGTCTGCCTTCGGAAGAGCAGGAACCGGAAGGGCTGGTCGACGAACCGTGTCCGGATTGCGCGGGCACGCGGCTGAATCCGGTCGCGCGCGCGGTCACGTTCGATTCGCAGGCGATCGTCGACGTCGCGCAGTGGACCGTCTCCGAGACGCGCGCGTGGATCGACACGCTGGCATTGACGGGGCGCGACGCGGAAATCGCGCGCGATGTGGTCAGCGAGATCGGCAGCCGCCTGCAGTTCCTCGAAGAGGTCGGGCTCGGCTACCTCAGCCTCGACCGCGCGGCGCCGACTCTGTCAGGCGGCGAGGCGCAGCGCATCCGGCTCGCGGCGCAGCTCGGCAGCAATCTGCAAGGCGTGTGCTATGTGCTCGACGAGCCGACCATCGGCCTGCATCCGCGCGACAACCAGATTCTGCTGAACGCGCTGCGCAAGCTCGGCGACAAGGGCAATACGCTGGTCGTCGTCGAGCATGACGAGGACACGATCCGGCGCGCCGATCACATCATCGACATCGGCCCGGGCGCGGGCAGGCGCGGTGGTTCACTGGTCGCGCAGGGCAGTGTCGCGGACCTGTCCGCGCAGCCCGACTCGCTGACCGGGCGCTTCCTAGCGCAGCCGATCGTGCATCCGTTGCAGCCGCGCCGTAAAGTCGTCGCGCCGGGCAAGCGCGCGGCGGCGACGCCGGAGAACTGGCTGACGGTACACGGCGGCAAGCTGCACAATCTCCGCGATGTGACGGTCGGCATTCCATTGGCTCGGCTGGTCGCGGTGACCGGCGTCAGCGGCTCGGGCAAGTCGACGCTCGCGCGCGATGTGCTGATGACCAATCTGCTCGATGCGGTGGGCCGCTCGGTGCTGTCGTCACCGGCGACGCGGCGCGCACGCGCGGCGGCTGAGCAGAAGCCGGCCGCGAACCGCCGTTCCAGCGTGCTGGCGCGCTCGGCGCCGCGCGCGCCGCTGAACGTCACGCACGTGTGGCAAGGCTGCGCTTCGATCACCGGGTGGGAAAGCATCGACCGGGTGCTCGAGGTCGACCAGACGCCGATCGGCAAGACACCGCGTTCGTGTCCCGCCACCTATATCGGCGTCTGGGATGCAATCCGCAAGCTGTTCGCGGGCACGCTCGAGGCACGCGCGCGCGGCTACACCGCGTCGCGCTTCTCGTTCAACACCGGCGAAGGGCGTTGCCCCGCATGCGAGGGGCAGGGCGTGCGCACGATCGGCATGAGTTTTCTGCCCGACGTGAAGGTGCCGTGCGACGTGTGTCACGGCCAGCGCTTCAATCCGGAGACGCTCGCGGTGACGTGGCGAGGCAAGAACATCGGCGACGTGCTGACGATGGAAATCGACGAAGCGGTCGAATTCTTCGCGTCGATCACGAACATCGGGCATCCGTTGCAACTGATGAAGGACGTCGGGCTCGGCTATCTGACACTCGGTCAGCCGTCACCAACCTTATCCGGGGGCGAGGCGCAGCGCATCAAGCTCGTCACCGAACTCAGCAAGGTGCGCGACGACATCACGCGGCGCGGCCAGAAACCGCCGCATACGTTGTACGTGCTCGACGAACCGACGGTCGGCCTGCATATGGCGGACGTCGCGAAGCTGATTCGTGTGCTGCATCGTCTGGTCGACGGCGGCCATAGCGTCGTCGTGATCGAGCACGATCTCGACGTCATTGCCGAAGCGGACTGGATCATCGACCTGGGTCCGGAGGGCGGCGTGGGCGGCGGCACGATCGTCGCCGCGACCGATCCCGAAGGGCTGTCACGCGTCGCCGCCAGTCATACCGGCACCGCATTGAGGCCGGTGCTCGCGCGCACTGCGGATGCCGCGATCCTGGCCGGCGAGGGGACGAACGGCTGATTCGCCGAGCCGGAACAAACGGCGGGGCCGGCGCTCCGCCGTTTCGTTTCGGGAGCGCGCGGTCCGTTCGGGGTTCGCTCGTCGCTCCCTCCCGGTTCGCTCCAGGTCCGCTCCAAGTCCGCTCCAAGTCCGCTCCAGGTCCGCTCGCAGTCGCTGGCGTTCCGCTCCCGCTTTATTTCATACGAATTAAACACACATGTTTCAATATAGAAACGTTTTCGAACGCCCGATAAATACCGATTGAAATATTTATTCGCGACAACGCGAATATCCGCGAAGGGATCAATTGCATGAGCATGCAAATTCCTGCTTTGCGAATAAAAGGCCGGAATCAACGGTGTTATTGGGTATTTTTGCCGTTCAGGTTTGAAACATTTCCAAACTGGTGCATGGCGACCCCAGCTGTTGCCTCGGCAACTGCCGCTACAGAAAGGGGGGAGCATCTCTTCGCGAGGGCTTCTGTACGGGCTTTGCGGTAAGATGTCGAGCATGCGGCGCGCTCGGTCCAGCGCCGGGCCGACCCCTCAGCATCCGCATCAAACGCGCAATAAATTTCCTCATACATTGGCTTTCCGATGAAATGCGTTTTTAAAATTTACTATAGCGATCCATTCCGCTAACATCACGCTTAAATCCTTTACGTTGACTGTGTTGTCAGCCGAATAAATATTCTCTCGTTCCGTTCAATCGCGGGACTTCGGGGTCCACAACGTACGACCGTTTGAGGAAAGATCATGCCGCAAATGCACCTTGATACCGCGAGAGTTACGTGGCTCCACACGCCGTCCTTGAATGTCCGTACTGCGGCGCGGCGAATCGGCATCCTGTTGTTCGACGGCTTCTGGCTGCTCGGCCCCAGCACCGTGATCGAGATCTTCCAGAGCGCGAACGAACTCGCGGGCGCGCGAGCTGGCGAAGATCCTCCTTACGATGTGCAGTTGCTGTCGATGGACGGCGGCAACGTCGGCAGCTCGTCGTCGGCGCGCATCTGGACCGAGCGGATCGACACGCGCTTCGGCGCCGGCTTCGACGTGCTGTTCATCGCGGGCGGCTATGGCGCGCTCGCGGCGGCACGCGACGAACGGCTGCTGAACTGGCTGCGCGCGGTGCAGTCGCGCACGCGCGCGATCGAGACGATCGGCGAAGGACGGCTCGTGCTCGAAGCGGCCGGCCCAACCGAGCACGACGGACTGATGAACCGCTATCCGGGCGCCACCGGGAGCGAAGGCACGTTCAGCGCGGCCAACGACCGCAACGACTGCGCGCGCAGTGCGCTAATGTTCATCAAGCGCGATCTCGGCGCGGAACTCGCGCGCAGTGTCGCGGACCGCGTGTTGCCCGGCATGGCCGCGACGTGGGTGCCGCTGCCGGCCGAGGGCGGCACGCTGAGCGTCGCCGAAAAAATCCGGGCGGCCGCGCGCTGGATGGAAGCGAATTGCGATCGGCCGGTGTCGGTGGCCGATGCCGCGCAGGTGGCCGCGATGAGCGAGCGCAATTTCCTGCGCCGCTTCAAGCATGAGATGCAGGTCACGCCGTCCGACTACTTGTTGCAGGTGCGGCTGCGCATCGCGTGTAACTTCCTCACCGAGACCGAATTGCCGGTCGACAAGATCGCGCGCCGCAGCGGCACCGGCAACGGCGATCGTCTCGCGAAAATTTTCCGCAAGCGCATGGCGTTGTCGCCAACCGAATATCGTGCCCGAAGCCGGGCGGCCAGCGAGGCGTAGCATGACTGCATAGCATGCATCACGCGAGCCCGCGTAGTGGGCTGTCTCGTCCGTTGAACGCGGTCGCATGGGCGGCCGCGTTTTTGCTGTCAGCCTTTTACGAGCACAGTGGCGATGGGCAACAAGGTCATGGCGACGGCATTGCCGGAGGTCAAACTGATCGAGCCGGAAGTGTTTGCGGACGAGTTCGGTTTCTGCTTCGAAAGCTTCAGCGCCGACGAGTTCGCAGATGACGTCGCGCCGGGTTTGACCTTTGTGCAGGACCGGCATTTGCGCGCGGTGCGCGGGGTATTGCGCGGACTGCACTATCAGGTGCAACGTCCTCAGGGGCGCCTGCTGCGCGTGGTGCGCGGCGAAGTGTTCGACGTCGCGGTCGACGTGCGCCTCAATTCGCCGAACTTCGGCAAGTGGAGCGGCAACTATCTGAGCGAGACCAACCAGCGGCAGATCTGGATACCGCCCGGCTTCGCGCACGGCTTCGTCGTGCTGTCGGACGTCGCCGAGTGCGTGTGGAAGACCACCGAATACTGGTTTCCCGAACTCGAGCGCTGCCTGTTGTGGTCCGATCCCGACATCGGCATCGAGTGGCCCATCGATTTCGAGCCGATCCTCGGCAGCAAGGACGCCGCCGGCCGGCGTCTGTACGAAGCGGAAAACATCTCGTGACTCAGCTCGTGACTGGCAGTTGAGTTCTTACGACACTTTTTTTGCCACAACGGTCGCGGGTCGAAGCGCATTCGAGCATCGGGTTCTACGAGATGCTCAAGCCCACGTGCTGTCGTCCGGGGTCGCATGATCAAGCCCCAATCGGTCCCGTCCACGGTGTCTTTACGCGTGCCGCCCGATCGCGCTGCGGCCTGATGAGTGTCGCGTTGGCGGCGGCGCAAGACGGGGTCGATGCAACGCCTCACGCCGGGCCACGCGAGTCGCGAGAAAAGCCGATGCATCGGCAACGATTGCAACGTGGCGCGGCAAGTATTGCAACGCGGTGGTGACGAGCGCATCCAGCGGGCGAAAGCCCGGTTGGACGCCGCGGGCCTGGCACAGGAATCGACATCGGCGTGAACAGGCCCGCGCACTGCGGTCAGCGTCGAATCACGCCCATCAGCAGCGTGACGAGGAAGATGACGATGAAGATGAAGAACAGTACCTTCGCGATTTCGGTCGCGCCTGCGGCGATGCCGCCAAAGCCGAATACCGCGGCGATGATGGCGATGATGAGAAAAATCACAGCGTATCGAAGCATGCTACCTCCACCGGTGGATCGTTGAGATGACGTTGGAACAGCGACCCGTTGCGGGCTCCACGTGTTATTCACGTGCCTTCACGGGCGACGTGTCGGCGAGCGAGAAACAGCAATAGCTGTGCCCATGATCATTGCAACGGCGGCGAGCAAAGCCACCGACCAGACATGGGTGGCGCGCATCGCACGGTCAATAGGCTGAGCCAGGAGCCACTCGCGGCGTAACTTCACCTGCATCACAGCACGCGCAACGAACCACCGGGATAGGGTCCGATGCGATAACGGCTTGCGGGTCAGCGGTGCAACCAGTGATACGCGAGTGGCCCGCACAACATGCCCCACGTCAACGCGCAAATCAGCAGCGCAATCGTCACCGCCGCGCTGCCGCAGTCCTTCGCGCGCTTCGATAACTCATGGCGTTCCAGTGAAATGCGGTCCACGACGGCTTCGATCGCCGAATTCAGCAATTCCACCAGCAGCACGAGCAGGACCGACGCGATCAGCAGCACGCGCGCGAGCGCGTCGACCGGCACCATTAGCGCGACAGGCACGAGGATCGCCGCAAGCACCGCTTCCTGGCGGAACGCGCTTTCCGAACGCAGCGTCGCGACGATGCCATCGCAGGAATGCTGCAACGCGAACAGCGCGCGCAGCGGACCGCTGCGTTTTACTCCGGACGGAGCACCGGGAGGTTTTACCGAGGGCGCCGCCGCGGAGTCGGTGTGATCGCTCTTGGTCGTAATGGCATGAAAGGCATGAAAAGCATGTCATCGGTCACTATTGTTAAATATAAACGT
>NZ_DASXHN010000289.1:0-2253 GCF_036488505.1 Paraburkholderia sp.
GCATTGCCGCTGATGCTGTCCTGCGCGTGCAGCACGTCGAAGCTGCGCGGGTCGCAGGCTTTTACGCTGGCCTTGAGCGCCCGAAGCCGCGCGTCGACGAGTGCGACCGTGCCGTGCTGCGAGCCTTCTATGGTCGCGAGAATTACCCGGCACGGCGGCTCGCGGAAGAACGTTTCCCCGGGCGCGGCGGGCGCGAAGAGCGTCACGTCGTGGCCTTCATCCACGAGCGCGCTCGCGAGTTCGAGCGCATGCACCACGCCGCCGCGCGGATTGACCGAATGCGTGGCGAGGGCAATTCGCATTGGGGCAGGCATCACGTCGCACTCCCTGATCTTCCGACGATGAACGCGTCAGCGTCGAAATTCCATAACTCGGCGGAGTCGCCGCCGTCGTGCAGCACCACTTTGCGCGATGCGTCGACCGTGCCAATGACCGCACATGCCAGCTCACGTTCAATAAACAGCCGCTCCACCTCAGCCGCGTGTTCCTCGCGTACGGACATTACAAAGCCGAAGCTGGGGAACGCGCTTAACCATCGCAAGCGGTCCTTGCCAGGAGGCGAAGGCACACGCGAAAGATCGATGCTCGCACCCACGCCCGAACATTCCAGCAGCATCAGCGCAGTGCCGAGCGCGCCGGCCATGCTGATGTCCTTGGCGGCATCGCAGAGACCGCTTTCGGCGAGCATGGGCAACAACTCGAGGTCGGCGCGCAAGCGTGCCGCAGGGGCACCGACCGATGCATTCCAGAACGGATACGGCTCTTCGAACGCGCCGCGCAGATCGACCGCCATCATCAGGCGATCGCCGGGCCGGGCATTGAAACTGGACAGCAACCTGTTCGCGCGCCCCAGAATGGATACCGCCAGTTGCGCCTGGCCGCTGCGCGTATTGCTATGGCCGCCGACTATCGGCACGCCGTACACGGACGATGCCGCCGCCATCCCGCCAAGCACGTCTTCGGCCGCGCGCAATCCGTCGCTCCAGATCGCATCGACAACCGCGACCGGGCGACCGCCCATCGCGTAGATATCGCTGACGTTGACCATCACGCTGCTGTAGCCCGCGAACCAGGGCATGTCGCGTACGAAGTCGCTGACCAGACCTTCGATGGCGAACAGCAGATAGCCGTCGCCGTCGGCGATAGCCGCGCAGTCGTCGCCCAGCGCGACTTGCGGGCAGCCGGAGGCGGCGCGCGGCACATGCCGGGCAAGCGACGACATTACGCCGGCAATGTCGGTCTTGTGCCGGAAGCCGCGCGTTTCCCTTAGCGCGGCGACGAGATCAGCCACGCTCATGACGTACTCCGCGCGGGTGAATACTGGGTCGTGAAGCCGCTTCGCGGCGTCACGCAAGGCGGGTAAAAGCCAAGATCCGCCTGCATCAGATGATGCGGCCGGCCATGCATGAGTTCTTCAGAGAGCGTGCTCCAGTGCAGAGCATGAAACAACGGTGCATTCTGGCTCTGCACATGCGCGAGGAAGGTTGCGCAGCCGAGCGCATGAGCACTGCTCACTGCGAGCTTGATCAACGTTGCGCCTATCTTGCCGTGCCGCCTGAACGCTGCATGCACGGCAAGGCGCGAGCCGCTCCACACGCCCGGTTCGTCCTCGTGAATGCGCACCGTGCCGACCACTTGCTCAGGCATCCCGCCGATACAGCTCACCGCCACGAGCAGTTGCGCACGCTCGTCGATCTCATCGCGGTCATCGCCGATAAAGATCCCTTGCTCGATGCAGAACACCGCGCGCCGCAGCTTGTAGGCTTCGTTCGCTTCCCACGGCAGCGTGGTCCACTTGATCGTGTAGCTGGCCGGGGTATAGAGGCGGGCAAGATCTTCGGTATCGGCGAGCATGATCAGACCTCGTAGGACGATAGCGACGAACACGCGCCGCATTTACCGCAACCCGCCTTGATATCGGCAGAACGCATGCCGCCTGCCGACACCATCGCGCCAAGCGGTTGCAATACCGACTTCATGAACTCGGGCGAGGGCGCGGGATGATCCTCGAGCGGCGTGCCGCTGATTGGCACAAACGGGACCACGAACGGATATACACCGAGATCCACAAGCTCGCGCGAGATCGAGAGAATGGCCTCTGCCGTGTCGCCAAGACCCGCGAGGATATAGGTGCTCACCTGGCCCCGCCCGAACACCGCCACGGCCGCCCTGAACGCTTCCATGTAGCGCGAGATGGGTACGCTGGCCTTGCCCGGCATGATCTGTTCACGCAGCGCGGGCGTGACTACTTCG
>NZ_DASXHN010000355.1:0-10621 GCF_036488505.1 Paraburkholderia sp.
GAGACCGACGAATGCGGCGGTCCCGAATTCTTCTCGGGCGGCTCGAAGCTGCTGACGGCGCCGGGCTTCGGCGGCAAGCTCACGCCCGATGCGATCGAAGCCATCATCACGCGGCGCGCCGATATCCACTATCCGAAGCCCAAGGTCGTCACGCTGACGCAGTCGACCGAACTCGGCACCGTCTACAGCGTCGAGGAAGTGCGCGCGATCGCCGCGATCGCGAAGCGCCGCCGCCTGAAAGTGCATATGGACGGCGCGCGTTTCGCCAACGCGGTTGCCGCGCTCGACGTGCATCCGTCGGAGATCACGTGGCGCGCCGGTGTCGACGTGCTGTGCCTCGGCGGCACCAAGAACGGTTTGCCGGTCGGCGAGGCGGTGGTGTTCTTCGATCGCGCGCTGGCCGACGATTTCGCCTACCGCCTGAAGCAGGCGGGACAACTCGCGTCGAAGATGCGCTTTATCTCCGCGCCCTGGCTCGGCCTGCTCGACAACGACGTGTGGCTGCGCAACGCGCGTCACGCGAATGCGATGGCGCGGCTACTGCAGACGCGGTTGCAGGACATTCCCGGTGTGAGCATCATGTTCCCGAGTGAATCTAACGCGGTTTTCGCGCAGTTGCCGCCGCTTGCCGCCAAGGCGATGCGCGCGCGCGGCTGGAAGTTTTACGAGTTCATCGGCGCGGGGGGTTGCCGGCTGATGTGCGCGTGGGACACGCAGCCGGACACGGTCGAGCGTTTTGCCGCCGACGTGCGCGAGCTGTGTGCCGCGTGATGCCAGGAGATGCTACGAGATGGGCGCGGCGCGATGCGAGCAAGTTTGCCGGGCAACCGCCAAACCACACCCCCACCACCCCGCACCCAACGACAATCAGCTACAGACACGAGAAAAGAGACGTCCCCCGCCATGACCGAGTACCGATTCTGTCCTCGCTGCGCCAAACCGCTGACCGAGCGCAGCGATCCCGAACACGAAGGCGGCCGCGTCCGCCAGAGCTGCCCCGATATCGAGTGCGGCTACGTCCACTGGAACAACCCGTTGCCGGTCGTCGCCGCGATCGTCGAGTACGAGGGCAAGGTCCTGCTCGCGCGCAACGCCGCATGGCCCGAGGGGATGTTCGCGCTGATCACCGGCTTCCTCGAAAACGGCGAGACGCCGGAGCAGGGTATCGCGCGTGAAGTGCTCGAAGAAACGTCGCTGCATGCGCAGTCGGTCGAGTTGATCGGCGTCTACGAATTCATCCGCAAGAACGAACTGATCATCGCGTATCACGTGAAGGCGCACGGGACGATCGCGCTGTCGCCGGAATTGCTCGAATACCGGCTGGTCGAGCCGGCGAAACTGCGGCCGTGGCGCGCGGGCACCGGCCAGGCGCTCGGCGAATGGATGCGCCGGCGCGGCCTGCCGTTCGAATTCGTCGACCGGCCGGGACAATGAAAAGCGTGAGCGTGGCGCGGGCCGACGTATCGCGCGACGCGCCAGGCGACGACCCCAACCGCGACGCAGACCACGACACAAACCATCTCCCGGATAACGCAGAGCCAGCAACAACCAACCCGAACACCACGGCAACGGAATCAACGAGCGGTTCATTCACGTCAATCAGCGGTCATTGAGCTCACGCTCACGGAGAAAGCGGCATGGCCTACATTTACTACCTGACCCACATTCATCTGGGCTACGACGCACTGTTGGAGCTGCCGTCCGAATGCGCGCGCATCGGCATCAAGCGTCCGCTCTTGATCAGCGACAAGGGCGTGGTCGCGGCCGGCATCGTGCAGCGTGCGCTGGATGCGTTGCAGCCTGGCAATGTGCCGGTCTTTGACGACACGCCATCGAACCCGACCGAAGCGATGGTGCTGGCCGCCGCCACGATGTATCGCGACGAGGGCTGCGACGGCCTGATCGCGGTCGGCGGCGGTTCGTCGATCGATCTCGCGAAGGGTGTCGCGATTGCGGCCACGCACCCGGGGCCGCTCACGCAATATGCGACGATCGAAGGCGGCAGCGCGAAGATCACCGCTGCCGCCGCGCCGCTGATCGCGGTACCGACCACCGCGGGGACCGGCAGCGAGGTCGCGCGCGGCGCGATCGTGATCCTCAACGACGGCCGCAAGCTCGGCTTTCACTCGTGGAGCCTGCTGCCGAAAGCGGCGCTATGCGATCCAGGTCTCACGCTCGGTTTGCCGCCGGGGTTAACCGCCGCGACCGGCATGGACGCGATCGCGCATTGCATCGAGACCTTCCTCGCGCCGGCCTTCAATCCGCCCGCCGACGGCATTGCGCTCGACGGCCTCGAGCGCGCGTGGGCCAGCATCGAGCGCGCGTGCGCGGACGGCGGCGACCGCGAAGCGCGGCTGAATATGATGAGCGCGTCGATGCAGGGGGCGATGGCGTTCCAGAAGGGCCTCGGCTGCGTTCATTCGCTGTCGCATCCGTTGGGCGGGCTGAAGGTGAACGGCAGCACGTCGCTGCATCACGGCACGCTGAACGCGGTCGTGCTGCCCGCGGTGCTGCGCTTTAACGAGCGCGCGCCGAGCGTGGTGGCCGAGCGCCGCTTTGCGCGGATGCGTCGCGTGATGGGCTTGCCGGAGCACGCCGATCTCGCGCAGGCGCTGTTCGACATGACCGCGCGGCTCGGCCTGCCGACCAGCCTCACACAGATGGGCGTCGACGAAAGCATGTTCGACAAGGTCGTGCAGGGCGCACTGGCGGACCATTGCCATCGCACGAATCCGCGTGAAGCGAGTGCCGATGACTATCGCCGCATGCTGACCGAATCGCTTTGACCCGCGTTGATCCGCTCCGACCTTCGTATCGACCACGCGCCCCATCCAATGAACCGACCCGCCCCGGCCGCGCGCACCGCGTACCCGCATTTCCTGCCGATCACGACACGCTGGATGGACAACGACGTGTACGGTCACGTGAACAACGTCGTCTATTACAGCTACTTCGATACCGTCGTGAACGAGTATCTGATCCGTTCGCGCGTGCTTGACTTCGAGCATGGCGCGACGATCGGGCTCGTCGTCGAAACGCAGTGCAACTACTTCACGCCGCTCGCGTTTCCGGATCGCGTCGATGCGGGCTTGCGGATCGCGCGGCTCGGCGCGTCGAGCGTGCGCTACCAGGTGGGGCTTTTCAGGGAAGGCGAGGACGCGCCCGCCGCGCAGGGGCACTTCGTCCACGTCTACGTCGATCGCGTGACGCGCCGCCCGGTGAGCAGCCTGCCTCGCGAACTGCGCGCGGCGCTGGCGCCGCTGTGTGGCGCCAGCCAGGAGGACTGAACGGCGCGACGGCAGGACGCAGGCGAATCAGCGCAAAACACGACGCAACAAAGACGCATCACAGGTGGAGCAGGCGCACACAGCCGGTGTTCGGGCTGTCCTCCAACCTGCTGCTCCGGAGGCCGCCTGCTGTTTTTCAGCCGTGCCGGGTATGGCTGGGCGCGGACTGATGAACGTGACGCACGTGAAAGGCCGCGTGCTGTGTCAAGCGTCCTTATTGATGAGCCACTCGTGCGCCGGATCGTTATGGAAATGCCAGACCCGCCGACTGCCCGCCATCACGTTCAGATAGTACGAGTCGTAGCCATACGGCACGACGACCGGATGATAGCCACGCGGCACCATCACCACGTCGTGATTCTCGACGGCCATCGATTCGTCGATGTCGCGCGAATCGGTGTACACGCGCTGGAACGCGAAACCTTGCGGCGGATCGAGCCGGTGATAGTAGGTTTCCTCGAGCGAGCTTTCGTGCGGGATATTGTCGGTATCGTGCTTGTGCGGCGGATAGCTCGATGCATGCCCGCCCGGTGTCCTGACCTCGACGACCAGCAGCGATTCCGCCGGCTCGGTCTGCGGAAGAATATCGCAGACGTAGCGCGTATTCAGCGATTTGCCACGCGTCGAGCGCTTCATCGACGCGGGCTCGATCAGCCGCGCCGGGTACTCGCCTTTGGCCGGCGCGCTGCCGACCCCGAGCTCTGTGTCGCGGCATGCGCGCACGGTCGCGCGCACGTTCGGGGGCAAATACACCGCGTACGGCGCGGCGTCCTCGAACACGCTGTCGCGCGAGCCTAGCGAGGTCCACGTCGCGTTCGGTGTTTCGACGTCGACCGCGCCGCTCAGCACGACGATGCACGTCTCGCGCGAGGTCTCGAACACGTGCACGACTTCGTGCGTGCCGAGCCGGTACGCGGCGAATCCCACATGGCGCCAGCAAGCCGACTGCGGCGTGACGCGCGCGATCGTCTGGCCTTCGCGCTCGGCCTTCACCAATAAGCTCATGCTGCCTCCTTGTTCACGCCATCGAGCGGTGCATCGACGAGCGCGCGCAGTGTGCTGAAGCCTCTTTGCGCGTACTCGAACGACGGCGCCACCACCGGGTCATGTTCCGCCTCGACGACGAGCCAGCCGCAATAACCATGCCGCTTGAGCCTGTCGATGATGCCCGCAAAATTCACCGCGCCGTCGCCCGGCACCGTGAACGCGCCGGCCATCACCGCATCCAGAAAGCTCCAGTTGCGATTGCGCGCGAGCTTCGCGACCGCCGGGCGCACGTCCTTGCAATGCACGTGACACACGCGCGCGATGTGCGTGTCGAGCACCGCGAGCGCATCGCCGCCCGCGAACGTGACGTGCCCGGCGTCGAATAGCAGTCCGACCGCGTCGCTCGTGCGCGCCATCAACTGATCGATGTCAGCCGGCGTCTCGACATACGCACCCATATGATGGTGGTACGCAACCCGCACGCCGCGCGACAGCGTATAGCGCGCGAATTCGTCGACTTTCGACGCGTACGCATCCCATTGCGCGTCGCTGAAAAAACGCGGCCGTTGATAGAGCGGCCGCGGCGCGCCCTGAATCGAATCGGCGACTTCGCCGTACACCATCACCGTCGCGCCGTTGCGCGCGAGCAGCTCCAGATGCGGACCCGCCGCGGCGATCTCGTCGGCGACGCTGCGTTTTGCCAACTGCCCTGAGTACCAGCCGGAGACGAGCGCGAGGTCGTACTGCGCGAGCAGTGTCTTCAACGCCTGCGGCTCGCGCGGAAACTTGTTGCCGAGCTCGAAACCCTGGTAGCCGATCTGGCGGCCCTCGCTCAGCGCAAGCTCGAGCGGTGTTTCGCCGCCGAGCGACGGCAGGTCGTCGTTCATCCACGACAGCGGGTTGATACCGATGCGTACGTCGAAAGCAGTCATGCGCGGCTCCTCATGGGTGATCGTCGTGGTCGCTGTGGATGCCGTGGTCGGTGCGCGGCGACGGCGCGAGCGGTGCCGTGCGCGCCGCCAGCTGCGCATCGTGTTTCGCGCGCGCGTCGCGCACCGCATCGCGTGCCGACACTTCGGGCACCGCGACTTCCCACCACCAGCCACCGTCTTCGGTGCTGCGGGCCGGGTCGGTGTCGATACTGATCACGTACGTGCGATCCGCCGCGCGCGCGCGTTGCAGCGCCGCTTCGAGTTCCGCGATATTGCGCGCATGCTCGGCATTGGCGCCGAGTGCGCGCGCATGGGCGGCGAAGTCGACGCGCGGCGCGCCGGCGGGTGCGTGTACGCAGTCATGGAGCAGGTTGTTGAACGGCGCGCCGCCGCAGGCCTGTTGCAGACGATTGATGCAGCCGAAGCCGCGATTGTCGAGCACCACGATAATCAGCTTCGCGCCGAGCATCACCGAGCTCGCGATTTCGCTGTTCATCATCAGATAGCTGCCGTCGCCGAGTATCACGATCACCTCGCGATCGGGCCGCGCGAGCTTCACGCCGAGGCCGCCGGCGATTTCGTAGCCCATGCACGAATAGCCATATTCGACGTGATACGCGCCCGGCCGGCCCGCGCGCCACAGCTTGTGCAACTCGGCGGGCAGGGTGCCGGCCGCGCACACGACGATGTCGTCGGTGGCCGATTGCGGGCTCGATCGTTGCACCGCGCCGATCACGTCCCCCTCGTACGGCAACACCGCGTCGCGTTGCGGCGCGTGCGTCAGCGAGCTGACCGTGTCGCGCCAGCTCGATGCGAGTTTGTGTGCGCGCACGGTCCACGCGCGCTCCGCATGCCAGCCTTGCAGCGTTTCAGCTAGCGCATCGAGTGCAAGCCGCGCATCGGCCTCGACGGCGAACGCGCGGTGCTTGAGCCCATCGAACGCGTTCGCGTTGATCGCGATCACGTCGGCCTGCGTGAACAGCGTGTTCGAACCGGTCGTGAAATCCTGCAGACGCGTGCCGATGGCGAGCACGCAATCGGCATCGTGCGCGAGCGCGTTCGCCGCCGGCGAGCCGGTCACCCCGAGCGCGCCGGTATTCAGCGGATCGTTCCAGGCGAGCGAACTCTTGCCGGCCTGGGTTTCGGCGACCGGCACGCCATGCGCGCTGGCGAAGCGATGCAGCGCATCGGCCGCGCGGCTGTATAGCACGCCGCCGCCCGCGACGATCAGCGGACGCTTCGCCTGCCGCAGGCGCGCGCACGCGGCGTCGATATCGTCGATGCGTGGCGCGGGCGCATGAAAGCGCACGACGCGCGGGGCAAAAAAGTCTTCCGGGAAATCCCACGCCTGCGCCTGCACGTCTTGCGGCAACGCGAGCGTGACGGGTCCGCATAACGCGGCGTCGGTCAGCACGCGCAGCGCGCGCGGCAGCGCGCTGAGCAACTGCGCCGGATGCACGATGCGGTCGAAGTAACGCGATAGCGGCTTGAAC
This sequence comes from Paraburkholderia sp., assembly GCF_036488505.1. Classification (GTDB taxonomy): domain Bacteria; phylum Pseudomonadota; class Gammaproteobacteria; order Burkholderiales; family Burkholderiaceae; genus Paraburkholderia. The sequence goes on from NZ_DASXHN010000355.1 coordinate 6,700, forward strand.
GCATCGTTCGCGGACACGCCGCCGTCGCCGAAATCCTCGAGTTGCTGCAATACCGGATCGGGCGCGCGCGACACGAAGATATCGCCGGGCAGCAGCAGCACCGGCAAACGGTTTACATGCGCGAGCGCGGCGGCGGTCAGCAGATTGGTCGCGCCCGGCCCGATCGACGTGGTCACCGCCATCATCCGGCGGCGCAAGTGTGCCTTCGCAAACGCGATCGCGCTGTGCGCCATCGCCTGTTCGTTGTGCGCGCGCAGTGTCGGCAGTTCGTCGCGATGCTGATACAGCGCTTCGCCCATCCCCGCGACATTGCCGTGACCGAAGATCGCAAACACGCCGCCGAATAGCGGCTCGACGCCGTTGCCGTGTTCAGTCGCAACGCGTTGCGCGGCGAGATAGCGCACCAGCGCCTGGGCCATCGTCAGGCGAACGGTGCCGCCGGTGTTGGCCTGCGCTTGTGTTTGCCCTTGCCCATGTGGATGGCCGACGCTCGCGGCTAACGGGTCGCCATGGATGATGCGCTCGTTCATGCGGCCTGCTCCTGATCAACATGATGCGGCGTGCCCGCCGTGCCTGGCGCGATGGGCGCGCCGCGCGCGCTTCGCCATGCGGCGATCAGCGTTTCGAACGTATCGCGCACGCGCCTGATCAATTCGTCGTCGCCGATGTCGCCCGCCAGCCACGCATGGCTCGGCTCGTGAAAGATCGTGCGGCCGACCGTGAAGCCGCGGCAGGTTGCCGATTGCGCGGCGGCACGAAAGCTTTCGGTCAACTGTTCGACGGCGGCCGACAAACCGAGCAGCACGACACCGCGGCAGTAAGGATCGCGCTCGGCGATCAGCGCGTCGACGGTTCGCCATTGCGCAGCATCCATCGGTTCGAGCTTCCACCACTCCGGATAGATGCCGAGGTTGTACAGCCGCTTGAGCGCGCGATACACGATGTCGGGCCCCAGCGGCAGCGATGCATGCTTAGGCGGAATCACTTCTAGCAATAGTTCGTGGCCGCTTGCCTGGGTCGCGTCGTACAGCGCGCGCAGTTGCGCTTCCTGTTCGAGCCGCTGCTCGATCGGCTCGTCCGGATGAAACTGCACCAGACACTTGACCACATGTTCCTGCGGCCACGCGATCAGCGTGGTGCCGATCGAACGGCCATGATCGAACACGAGCGGCACCGAGCCCGGCAGTTCGACCGGACGTCCGATCCACCAGCCGCGTCCGGTCGCGGCGTTCAACGCGTCCTGCCCGTAACGGTCGTCGATCAGCACGCCGATGCGGCCTTGCAGATCCAGCCCGCGTTCGGTCTGCGCGACGGCTTCGACGAACAGGTTCTTCAGATGCGCAATGCGCGTTTCGTCCGCGCCTGTCTGCTGCACGAGTTCGAAGAATGGGTTGCGATGATCGAACGCAAAGCCGAGCACTTCGTGCCACGGTTTGCGTGCAGGCGACACGCGATGCAGACGCGCGAGCTTCGCATCGCGATCCGGGCGGCGCATCCGCTGCGGATCGGCTTGCGCTTCGCGCAGGAAGTAATCGAGTTCGGCCGGCGTCGGCATCGCCGGTGCGCAGCCGTGGCGCGACACCACCAGCGCGCCGCTCGCATTGGCGGCGCGCGCGCACGCGTCGAGCGGCTGATCGCGCAGCCAGCCGGACAGGAAACCGGACGCGAATGCATCGCCCGCGCCGAGCACGTTCAGCACGTCGACTTCGACGCCGCCGTGAATCGGCGCATCGTCGAGAGAAGAGGGCATCTCGCCGTCGATGATCTGACAGCCGAGCGGCCCGCGCTTCAACACCAACGTGGCCGAAGTCACCGCGCGCACCACCGTGAGTGCATCGAGCAGGTCGGTGTTGCCACCGGCGATGCGGAATTCTTCCTCGGTGCCGATCACCAGATCGAACAGCGGCAAAATGCGCTGCAAATGCGCGCTCACGCCTTCGTTCGCGACAAAGCGTGTTTCGCCGTCGGCCTTGCCAGTGAGACCCCACAGCACCGGGCGATAGTCGATGTCGAGTACGGTGCGCACGTCGTTGCGGCGCGCGTAGTCGAGCGCGCGACGGCTCGTGCGATTGACCTGTTCGGTCGAGAAGTGCGTGCCGGTGATCAGCAGCGCTTTCGATGACGCGATAAACGCGTCGTCGAAGTCGGCTTCGTCGACGGCCATATCCGCGCAGTTCTCGCGGTAGAAAATCAGCGGGAACGTGTCGCGATCCTTCAGGCCGAGCAGCACCAGCGCGGTCAACCGTTGAGGGTCGATGCGCACGTGGCTCACGTCGCAGCCTTCCTTCGCGAGCGTCTCAGTCAGAAAGCGGCCCATATGATCGTCGCCGACGCGCGCGAGCATCGCCGCGTCGAGCCCGAGCCGCGCGCAGCCGAACGCGATATTCGCCGACGAGCCGCCGAGATATTTCGCGAAGCTCGCGACGTCCTCGAGCCGCGCGCCGACCTGCTGCGCGTACAGATCGACCGCGAGCCGGCCGAGGCAGATGATGTCGCGGCTGCGTCCCGGCGCGAAGCGGCTGCCGCCCGCGGTGCTGCCCGAAGTGCTACCCGCGGTGCTGCTGGAGGTGCTGGAGTGAGCCATGAATAGTCCTGGGTAGTCCTGGATAGCTGGGCGCGGTGGCCGGTACCGCATGTGCCGGGGAAACCGCGCGAGTCCGTCAGATCGTCGCGCCTTCGAGTTCGCCGATCATCTTCTGCATCTCGGCGCCGCCGGCCATCATGTCGAGCACTTCATCCTTGGTGATCGTCTGTTTCGTGAACGTGCCGAGCGAGCGGCCGCGATTGAGCAGCGTGAACGAGTCGCCGATCGGGTACGCGTGGTGCACGTTGTGCGTGATGAAGATCACCGAGATGCCTTTGGCGCGCGCCTTGTGAATCAGCTTCAACACGTTGAAGCTCTGCTTCACGCCGAGCGCGGCGGTCGGTTCGTCGAGAATCAGCACGCGCGCGCCGAAGTGAATCGCGCGCGCGATCGCGAGACACTGCCGCTCGCCACCCGACATCGTGCCGATCGGCTGATGCGGGTCGCGCACGTTGATGCCCATTTCGGCGAGCTTGTCGCGCGCGGCGCTCGCACAGGTGTCGAGGTCCATCACGTTCAGAAAGCCGAACAGTTTTTTCTGCGGCTCGCGTCCCATGAAGAAATTGCGCGCGACCGACAGCAGCGGCACCAATGCAAGATCCTGATAGACGGTCGCGATGCCGAGATCGAGCGCGTCTCTCGGCGACGCGAAGCGCACTGCCTTGCCATCTACCTTGTAGATACCCCGGCTCGGTTGGTAGACGCCCGCCAGCGTCTTGATCAACGTCGACTTGCCGGCGCCGTTGTCGCCGAGCAGGCAATGCACTTCGCCGCGTTTGAGGCGCAGCGTGATGTCGTTGAGCGCGATGATGTTGCCGAAAAAACGGCTGACGTTTTCGAGCGCGAGGATATAGTCGTCTTCGCCCGGTTCGACGGGAGTCATCGTGAACCTCCTAGCGCGACGCCGCGACGCGGCCGCGCACGTAGTGGTTGAACAGCACGGCCAATAGCAGCATCACGCCAAGAAACACGCGGAACCAGTCCGAATCGACATTGGTGTACGTGATGCCGATCTGCACGACGCCGAAAATCAGTGCGCCGAAACACGCGCCGATCACCGAGCCGTAGCCACCGGTGAGCAGCGTGCCGCCGATCACCGCAGCAATGATCGCCTCGAACTCCGCCTGCAAACCGCGGTCCGCGGCGGCCGAACCGATGTCGCAGACCTGCAGCACCGCGTACAGGCACGAGCAGAACGCAGTCAGCACGAACAGCGAAATCTTCACGCGCCGCACGGGTACGCCGACATTCTTGGCCGCGTTGGCATCGCCGCCGACCGCGAAGATCCAGTTGCCGAAACGGGTCTTCGCGAGCGTGAACGCGCAGACCACCGCCAGC
>NZ_DASXHN010000373.1:0-2620 GCF_036488505.1 Paraburkholderia sp.
AGCTCTGCGACACCCGCACCCAGCACCGCCTCGCGCGGGCCTCGGCATCGGCCGGCGGGGAGAACTGCTCCCAATGAAACTGCACCTTGATGCGGCCATATTTATCCGTGAGGATTTCTTCGCCGTCCGGGCCCACCACCACGGCGGTCTGCGGGCCCGCCACGACCGGCTGCGGAGTCAGCCGTTCGGAGCGAAAGTGATTTTCTTTACGCAATGCAGTGAATGCGCAGTCGAAGAACGGCAGCGACGGATCATGTCTGACCGCGGATACATACTCATCCGAATTGATTTCATAGGCGGCGCTGACCACCAGATAATCGTGGTTCTGCGGGTCGCACGCGTGATTCTCGAGCTTGAACTGGCCGCCCGGCCAGATGCCACGCGCGCTCGAGCGGCCCGAGATGCTGTCGTTGCGAGTCTGACGAATCTCGATGCCGACCTTCGCATAGCGATCTCCATCGCTCGACTCGACGTGGCCGCTCAGATGTTCCTGCATCGTGTACACCGGCGGATCGTAGACTTTCGGCCGCGTCGCGCGCGACAGCAGGCCTTGCTGGTTACTCAACGAAGGCTTTTCGAAGTCGTAGTCGTTGACTTCGTAGTTGCCGGTCTGCAACTCCGCGCCGGAACTCCACGCGTAGATGCATTCCTTCTCGTGCGAAGGCTCGTGCCACCCATCGTACGAGATCGACGCATAGTGTTCGATGGGTCCGTGCACGTCGCTCGAATCGGTCAGCACCAGCGTGTGCTTGCCCGCCTTATGCTCGAAATAGTAGTAAATGCCCTCGTGCTCCATCAGGCGGCTCACGAAAGCGAAATCGGTCTCCCGGTATTGTGCGCAGTGCTGCAGCGGCGGATAGCTCGCCTGGCATTTATCGCTGACGTCGATGTCGTAGTCCTGCAGCACGCCTGTCACGATATCGAGCACGCTGGTTTGATGAAAAAAGCGGCTGTGCGACGCGCGCGTAAGCAGCCACAGCCGCGGGCGCACCACGGCCTCGTAGCGCGCCATCCGGTTGCGCGTGCGGTCGCCCGGCGCGACGATCCTGAACGCCGTGACGATGCCGTTGAATTGCCGCTCGCCGTCACCCGGCAATGACAGCGCAACCGAGATGTCATGCCCGAGCAGATCGGCGGCTTGCAGGTCGTTGCGCTCGCTCAGCAGATCGAGCCGCCATTCGCTCAGGCGCCCCAGCTCCTCGGTGCCGCGCAGGTGCAGAAACAGCAGGTCCGTGCCGGCAGGCGCGCAACTGACGGTGACGTGTCGGTTCGGGTTTTGTGTGGTCATGTCAGGGAATCATTGTCTGGACCGTCGCCGGATCGACGATCGTGACGACACCGCCCCAGTTGCACGTGCAGGTGGATACGTTGTCGAGCGACGGCTGATTGCCGAGCAGCACGTTCGGCGCACCCGGCGTCCAGGGTGTCATGGTGGCCGGAACACACGGCATCGGCGTCAGCACGCCCAACGCTGCCGCCGTCGCGGCGGCGACAGTCGGATTGGCGGGCGAGCTGCACATGCCGAACGGCAGTATGTTGACGAGCGGAATGTGATCCATGATGTTGGCCGCGGGCGGCCCTTCGCCGATCACCCGGTTGAGTGGCAGAACCACCAGCGACGAAGGCGCCGCGCCGAACGAACATTGCAGCGTCGCGCCCATGCTGACCTGTTGCGGCATATGAAGCCATCCTCCGGTCGGACCGGTCAATCGAACGTATAAAGAAATTCGCCGTCGCGCGCCCCGATCCGCACTTTCGTGACCGCGCCGCCATTCATCATGCGTGTCAGAAATTCGGTGCTGATGCGCGGCAACAACGTGTTAGTCAGGATCGCGTCGATCATGCGGCCGCCGCTTTCCAGTTCGGTGCAGCGGCTGCCGATCAGCTTCACGACGTCGTCGTCGTAGCTAAACGGAATCTTGTGCGACAGCCGGATGCGTTTCTCGATACGGCCAAGCTGCAGCCGGATGATCGCGCCGAGCATCTCGTCGGACAGCGGGAAGTACGGAATCACCACGACGCGCCCCAGCAAGGCCGGCGGGAACACCTTCAGCAACGGCTCGCGCAACGCCTTCGCAATGCCCTCGGGCTCCGGCATCAGCTCCGGGTCCTTGCACAGGCTCGTGATCAGATCCGTGCCGACGTTGGTGGTCAACAGGATCAGCGTGTTCCTGAAGTCGATCACGCGACCCTCGCCGTCTTCCATCCAACCCTTGTCGAACACCTGGAAGAACAGCTCATGCACGTCGGGATGGGCCTTCTCCACTTCGTCGAGCAGCACCACGCTGTACGGACGGCGGCGCACCGCTTCGGTCAGCACCCCGCCTTCGCCATAGCCGACATAGCCGGGCGGCGCTCCCTTCAGCGACGACACCGTGTGCGCTTCCTGGTACTCGCTCATGTTGATCGTGATGACGTTTTGCTCACCGCCATACAGCACCTCGGCGAGCGCCAGCGCGGTCTCGGTCTTGCCGACGCCGGACGTGCCGGCGAGCAGAAATACGCCCACCGGTTTGTCCGGATTGTCGAGCCACGCGCGGGAAGTCTGCACGCGCCGGGCGATCATCTGCGTCGCGTGCTGCTGGCCGATGATGCGGCCATCGAGCAGTTCGTTCAGCCG
>NZ_DASXHN010000375.1:0-7081 GCF_036488505.1 Paraburkholderia sp.
GCGGGCACGCGCGATTTCCCGCACGTACGACGTATTGGCGAAATCCACTTCCAGCGCCTGGCCGGTTTTGTCCACGGCCGGGTGACGAAAGTCAATTGTGAATTTGAGCTTGAAACCAAAAAACGGGTCGAGACGCGCAAATTTGTCGCCGTCGCGAATTTCAACCGGCTTGGTGACCTTGATGAATTTCTTGGGCGCGTTCTGCTGCTCGATTCCCGCCGACTGGATCAGGAACACGAACGAACCCGCGCTGCCGTCCATGATCGGGATTTCCTCGGCGGTGACGTCGACATAGAGATTGTCGATGCCCAGACCGGCGCAGGCGGACATCAGATGCTCGATGGTCGAGACGCGCGCGCCGTCCTTCTGCAACACGGAAGCCAGACGCGTATCGCCAATCGCCATCGCCGACGCGGGGATGTCCACCGGCGTCGGCAGATCCACGCGCGAAAACACGATGCCAGTGTCCGGCGCGGCCGGACGGAGCGTCAGGTCGACTTTGCGGCCCGAGTGCAGACCGATGCCGACAGTCTTGACGATCGATTTGATTGTGCGCTGCTTCAACATGGTGATCTTCTGTTCGATTGAAAATCCCAATCGGGACTTTTTATTCCATAGGGGGAAGTATACTCCAATCGCCTGACAAGCGTCTTTTCAGGGAACGTATCAATCTGTTTCTCCGCGTTACCCTACGCGCCGCGACGGAAAGCGTGACGGGCCGATGCCCCGGAATGGAGGCGTTTCCGGTCATCGGCCCGCGTAACGGCCTGTCACAAAAGCGTCTTGATCACCGTTGCCGCGATGCCACGCGAGTTCGAACGCGCGGGCTCCCGGCGAAGGCACGACGCCAGCAACTAGCTCAACGTAGCGAGAATACTCGCCGCATCGCTGACTTCGAATTTGCCGGCGGCTTCGACTTTCAGCGTCTTGACCACGCCGTCGTCGACCACCATCGCGTAGCGCTGGGAACGGATTCCCATGCCGCGCGCCGACAGATCCTGCTCGAGACCGAGCGCCCGCGTGAAAGCCGCACTGCCGTCCGCCATCATGCGCACCTTGCCCGAGGTGTGCTGATCGCGTCCCCACGCGCCCATCACGAACGCGTCGTTGACGGACACGCACCAGATCTCGTCGATACCGGCAGCGCGCAGCTGCTCGGCATGCTCGACGTAACCGGGTACATGCTTGGCCGAACAGGTCGGCGTGAATGCGCCGGGTAATCCGAAGATCACCACGCGCTTGCCCGCCGTCTGTTCGCGCACGTCGAAACTGTTCGGTCCGATCGTGCAGCCCGCCCGCTCGTCTTCGACGAACTCGAAGAGCGTTGCGTCGGGCAGCTTGTCACCTGCGTTGATCATGCTCAGTCCTTTGCATCGATGCGATGCGCGCTCACACGTCGTCGTGTCGCAGTGAATTCCGGCTGGGCCATCGTCGGCCTTGCCGTCCGGCGGCAGTCACCTCGTCCGCTTCGCGAATCCGCAGAGGGCACTCGCCCCTGCCGCGAATCTGACGATACGCGACTTCTGCACCGTTCATACGCCACGCTCGTGCGTTCGTCCGCCAGCGCTGCTGCTCGACCGCAGCGCGGCAACGAAAGCCTGCGCGCGCCGCTCAGTCCGCCTGCTTGCGCAGGAACGCCGGAATGTCGTACGTATCGACGCCCTTTTCCTGCAGCGCCTGCACGTGCGACGCCGCCGTGTCGCGCGAGGTGCGCCACACCGCCGGCGTATCCAGCGCGCCGTAGTCAGCCGTGCTTGCGTGCCCTGCCCCCGGTGTGTACGCCGCGTGCTGCATTGCGCCGACCGGCTGATTGTCGGTGCCGGTGCGCAGCAGCGTCATCGGTGCCGACTGCTGCTTCTTCGCCGCGCGCCCCAGACCCGTTGCCACGACCGTCACGCGCAACGCGTCGCCCATCGCGTCGTCGTACACTGCGCCGAAGATCACGGTGGCGTCTTCCGCCGCATAGCTCTTGATCGTGTTCATCACTTCGCGCGTTTCCGACAGACGCAGTGAACGGCTCGACGTGATGTTGAGCAGCACACCGCGCGCGCCCGACAGATCGACGCCTTCGAGCAGCGGGCTGGCGACCGCCTGTTCGGCCGCCAGACGCGCGCGATCGACGCCGGCCACCGTCGCCGTGCCCATCATCGCCTTGCCCTGCTCGCCCATCACGGTCTTCACGTCTTCGAAGTCGACGTTCACCAGACCGTCGACGTTGATGATTTCCGCAATACCCGCGACCGCGTTGTTCAGAACGTCGTCAGCGCACTGGAAGCACTTGTCCATCTCGGCGTCATCGCCCATCACCTCGAACAGCTTGTCGTTCAGCACGACGATCAGCGAGTCGACGTGATCCTCCAGTTGTTGTGAACCGGCTTCCGCGACGCGCATGCGCTTGCCGCCTTCGAACTCGAACGGCTTGCTCACGACGCCGACGGTCAGAATGCCCATTTCCTTGGCGATCTGCGCGACCACCGGCGCGGCGCCGGTACCCGTGCCACCACCCATGCCCGCGGTGATGAACACCATGTGCGCGCCACGCAGTGCATCGGCGATGCGCTCGCGCGCTTCTTCCGCGGCCGCGCGGCCCATTTCCGGCTTCGCACCCGCGCCCAGCCCCGTGTTGCCGAGCTGGATCACCGCGGTTGCGCGCGAACGCGACAACGCTTGCGCGTCCGTGTTCATCACGATGAAGTCGACGCCTTGCACGCCTTTGTTGATCATGTGCTGAACGGCATTGCCGCCAGCGCCACCGACTCCGACGACCTTGATGATGGTGCCGTTCGTTTCGGTTTCCAGCATCTGGAATTCCATGTTGCCTCCGTCAAGATAAAAAAGTTACCGCACTCGGCGTTATCCGGCAGGAGATCGGGCAACCTCCTGTCGCGCACCGGCCGCCGGCACCAGCGCGAATTACTCGAAACCTGTCGTCAGAAATTGCCGAGGAACCAGTCCTTCATCCGCGAGAACACCTGTCCCATCGACCCCGACTGCACCGCAACCTTGCGCCCGCGCATGCGCTGCGAGCGGCCTTCGACCAGCAGGCCCATCGCCGTCGAGTAGCGCGGATTGCGCACCACGTCGGCGAGACCACCCGCGTATTCCGGCACGCCGATGCGCACCGGCTTCAGGAAAATATCCTCGCCGAGCTCGACCATGCCGATCATCATCGACGCGCCGCCGGTCAGCACGACGCCCGAGCTCAGCAGCTCCTCGTAGCCCGACTCGCGCACCACCTGCTGCACGAGAGAAAACAGTTCTTCGACGCGCGGCTCGACCACCGCGGCCAGCGCCTGGCGCGACAGCGTGCGCGGACCGCGCTCGCCGAGCCCCGGCACTTCGATCATTTCGTCCGGATCGGCGAGCGCCTGCTTGGCGATGCCGTAATCGACCTTGATGTCCTCGGCGTCCGGCGTCGGCGTGCGCAGCGCCATCGCGATGTCGCTGGTGATCTGATCGCCGGCGATCGGAATCACCGCCGTGTGGCGGATCGCACCTTCGCTGAAGATCGCGATGTCCGTCGTGCCGCCGCCGATGTCGACCAGCACCACGCCCAGTTCCTTCTCGTCTTCCGTGAGGACCGCGAGCGACGACGCAAGCGGCTGCAGAATCAGATCGTTCACTTCGAGCCCACAGCGGCGCACGCACTTGACGATGTTCTGCGCCGCGCTGACCGCGCCGGTGACGATATGCACCTTCACTTCGAGGCGGATGCCGCTCATGCCGATCGGCTCGCGCACGTCTTCCTGGCCGTCGATGATGAATTCCTGCGTGAGGATATGCAGCACCTGCTGATCGGTCGGAATGTTGATCGCCTTCGCCGTTTCGATCACGCGCGCGACGTCCGCCTGCGTGACTTCCTTCTCCTTGATCGCGACCATCCCGCTCGAATTGAAGCTGCGGATATGGCTGCCGGCGATCCCGGTGAATACGTTCGTGATCTTGCAGTCGGCCATCAGCTCGGCTTCCTCGAGCGCGCGCTGAATCGACTGCACGGTGGCTTCGATGTTCACCACCACGCCTTTCTTGAGCCCCTTCGATTCGCTCTGGCCGAGGCCGATCACCTCGTAGAGACCTTCGCCCTTCAGCTCGGCGACGATGGCCACCACCTTCGACGTCCCGATGTCGAGGGCGACCAGCAGATCTTTATAGTCTTTACTCATAGCGTGCTCAGTGCGTGTGATGTCCGTTTACTTCTTGCCCTTGTCGGGTTCGCTGATGAAGCGCATGCCAGCGGCACGAATCGCGAAACCGTTCGGATAGCGCAAGTCCGCATACTCGATATCCTTCCCCCAACGTTGCGTCACCGCACCCCATGCCGCGGCGAGGCGCTTGCTGCGATCGCCCAGCGTGTCCTGATTGCGCTCGCGCCCCAGCTCCACCTGCATGCCGTCCGACAGCTTCACCGTCCATGCGTAGCGCGGCGACAGCGTCACTTCCTCCGGTGTGGCGCCCAACGGCGCAAACCACTTCTGGAAGTCGTGATAACGCGCGACTACTTCCTTCGCGGTGCCGTCCGGACCGTCGAACGCGGGCAGGTCCTGGTCCAGCTCGCCTTGGTTCGCGGTGAACAGCTCGCCGTCGACGCTCACCAGCTGATCGCTGCCCCACGTGCCCAGCGGCTTGTACTCTTCGAGCGTGACAGCCAGCGCATTCGGCCAGACCCGCCGCACGCTCGCATGACGCACCCACGGCATCTGCTCGAACGCCTGTCGCGCGACGTCGAGATCGACCGTGAAGAAGTTGCCCTTCAGGCGCCCGACGACACTCGCGCGCACCGTCGGCGAATTGATGTGCTCGGTGTCGCCGTCGATCTGGATTTCGTGCAGCGCGAAATTCGGGCGCTGGATCAGCCAGTAACCGCCCGCCGCCAGCAGCACGAGCACCAGCAACGCGTGCAGCGCGTTGGTGGCGAGGTTGAGCTGGCGAACGTTGTTCCACATGGCGTTGCTTTCGGGTTATCCGGTTAGTCCTGCAGCGTCAGCGCCAACACGCCGACGACGAGTTCCTGATAGCTGATGCCGACCGCGCGCGCCGCTTTCGGCGGTAGCGAGTGATCGGTCATGCCAGGCGCGGTGTTCACTTCCAGAAAATAGGGGTTGCCAGCGCCGTCGAGCATGAAGTCCGCGCGGCCCCAGTCGGTGCAGCCGAGCACGTCGAACGCGCGGCGCGCGAGCTGCTTCAGGCGCGTTTCTTCCTGGTCGCCCAGGCCGCACGGAATCAGATACTGCGTGTCGTTCGCGACGTACTTCGCGTGATAGTCGTAGAACTCGCCGGCCGGCACGATGCGGATCACCGGCAAGTCGAGCTTGCCGGCGATGCACGCGGTGTACTCGCCGCCGCCTTCGATGCTTTTCTCCACGACGACGATGCGGTCGTACTTGATCGCTTCGATCAGCGCGGCAGGCAGCGCATCCGCGCTCTTCACCTTGATCACCGCGACGCTCGAGCCTTCGCTCGCCGGCTTCACGAACAGCGGCAGGCCGAGCTTCGCGACGATCTCTTGCGCGCGCGCTTCATAGTCGTCGCCACGCAGTACCGCTTCGAACGGCGGCGTCGGAATGCCGAGCTGCTGCCATACGAGCTTGGTGCGGAACTTGTCCAGACCGAGCGCCGAACCGAGCACGCCGCTGCCGGTATAGCCGATGCCGTAGAAATCGAGCGCGCCCTGGATCTGGCCGTTTTCGCCGTAGCCACCGTGCAGCGCGTTGAACGCGCGCACGAAACCCTCGTCCTTGAGCGCCGACAGCTCACGCTCCGCCGGATCGAACGGGTGCGCGTCGACACCCGCGTCGCGCAGACCTTGCAGCACCAGCCGCCCAGAATTGAGCGATACCTCGCGCTCGGCGGAATTTCCGCCCAGCAGCACTGCCACCTTGCCGAATCGTTTCGGATCGATACTGGTCATGTCATACCTTCATTGCCTGAGCGAGGCGACCCGGCACACCGCCGATCGAACCCGCGCCCATCGTGATCACCACATCGCCGTCGCGCACCACTGCCGACAGCGCGTCCGGCACTTCATCCACCGTATCGACGAATACCGGCTCGACCTTGCCGGCCACGCGCAGCGCGCGCGCCAATGCGCGGCCGTCCGCCGCGACGATCGGCGCCTCGCCGGCCGAATAGACTTCGGTCAGCACGAGCGCGTCGACGGTCGACAGCACTTTCACGAAATCCTCGAAGCAATCGCGGGTGCGCGTGAAGCGGTGCGGCTGAAACGCCAGCACCAGACGCCGGCCTGGAAACGCACCGCGCGCCGCCGCGACGGTGGCGGCCATTTCGACCGGATGGTGACCGTAGTCGTCCACCAGCGTGTAGGCACCCGCGGCCTGCCCTTCAGCGCTCACCGGCACTTCGCCATAGCGTTGGAAACGGCGGCCGACGCCGTTGAAATCCGCGAGCGCTCGCTGGATATCGGCATCTTTCACTTCAAGTTCAGTCGCAATCGCAATCGCGGCGAGCGCGTTCTGCACGTTGTGCTCGCCAGGCAGATTCAAAACGATGTCGAGCGGCGCCGCGTCTTCGCGCATCGCAGTGAAATGCATGCGGCCCTGGTGCGCTTCGACGTTGACCGCGCGCACCTGCGCATCGGCCGCGAAACCGTAGCGGATGATCGGCTTCGACACGAACGGCAGGATCTCCTTCACGTTCGGATCGTCGACGCACAGCACCGCAATCCCGTAGAACGGCAGTCGATGCGTGAATTCGATGAACGCCTGCTTGAGCCGCGCGAAGTCGTGACCGTAGGTGTCCATATGATCGGCGTCGATGTTCGTGATGACTTCGATCACCGGGAACAGGTTCAGGAACGACGCGTCCGACTCGTCCGCCTCGGCGACGATGAAATCGCCCGTGCCGAGCCGCGCGTTCGCGCCCGCGCTGATCAAGCGGCCGCCGATCACGAAGGTCGGGTCGAGCCCGCCGGCGGCGAGCACGCTCGCGACCAGCGACGTGGTGGTGGTCTTGCCGTGCGTGCCGGCGATCGCGATGCCCTGCTTCAGGCGCATCAACTCCGCGAGCATCACCGCGCGCGGCACGATCGGAATGCGCCGCTGGCGCGCTTCGAGTACTTCCGGGT
>NZ_DASXHN010000383.1:0-9006 GCF_036488505.1 Paraburkholderia sp.
CGAACTATGCTTTGGCGGCGAGCTCTGCTATCGCGTGAATATCGAGCCGCGCGCGCGGATCGTCGCGAATGGAAGCGCTCGTGCGACGCCCCAACTCCTGCTCGTACCGCAGCGCGACGATCTCGGCTTACAGCCCGTCGAAGTGCAGGCATTCCCCTTTCTGGTCAGTAAAACCGACGACGTCTTTGCGCGCTACAAAGACCGCTATCCGCACCAGGTCAATTATATTTCGCGGCGTCACGCGCATGTCTTCCTGAAGGGCGGCGAGCTGTATGTCGAAGATCTCGGCAGCACGAACGGCACCTTCGTGAATGGCAAGCGGCTCGACGAATCGGCGCAGCCACTCGTCGAGGGTGACATCGTTGCATTTGGCGGCGACCACTTCGTCTACAGGGTGTCGCTACAGAAGGCGCCCGATGTCGAACCCACCGTGACCCAGCTTAGCCTGAACCCGGCCGCCGACAGTGCCGCCGATGCCGATAAGACCACCTTCGTCGGCGCCGCGCATTCGTTCCTCGAGATCTTCTGCATCGATCCGGCGCTGCAGCGCGAGGACGAGGTGAACGACGCGGCACAGCCGGCGTCCGTCAAGGCGAAGCATGATGCTGCCGGCGTTGGCGCAGATGGCGGGGCGGGCGTAAAGGGCAGCAAAGGCTCGAAAGGCACCGAACGCACGAACGGTATGCCGAATGCCGCCGGCGTAACACGCAGCGGCGCGACGAGGAACAAACCGCGCCGCTGGCGCCTCGTGGCCGGCGAACTGCGCAACGCACTCGCGGACGGCGAACGCACGAACCTGCGCCGTATCGCGGCATGGAGCGGCGTAGGCGTCGTCGTATTGGCCGCGCTCGGCGTGACGCTCTATCTGCGCGCGTCGTCGGAGCGCGAATTGAGGAACCTGCTTGCCAGCGGCGATTACACGAGCGCGGTCGCGGTGGCGAGCGGCTATCTGGCCAGCCATCCTGCAGATACGAAAGTCCGCGCGCTCGCGAGCGAAGCGCTATTGAAAGCGCAACTTCCCGGTTGGCTCAATGCATTGGAAAAAGCGCAATTCGACCAGGCCGACGCGCGGCTCAACGATATGAGAGCGGCGAGCGCGAACAATCCCGATTCGACTGCACTAGTCGGCGAATTGCAATGGGTCGGCGATCTCGAACGTTTCGTCGCGGCGCGCGGTGGGGTGGACGCGCCGATCCGCATGTACGCGGACGAAGCGAAAATCAACTCTCTGCTGCAACGCTGGGACGACGACGCGAGAAGCCATCAACGCGCGCTCGACCGGATTGCGAGCTACGTGCCGAGCTTTGCGGAACCCTATGCGCAGGCGCTCAGTCATCTGCGCAAGCTCGAAAGCGACGACTCGGTGTACGTCGCGGCGATCGACCGGCTCAATGGCGTGATCCGCACCGAACTCGCGCGCGACAAACCGGACGCGTTGCCACCGGTGCTCGACGATTACGCGCAGCGTTATCCGCGCCTTGCCGGGCTCGACCGGGTCCGCGAGGATTTGCGTGAATACACCGCGCTGCTGAACGCGGCGCTAAGTCGGCAATTGACGTCGTTGCTCGCGATGATGCGAACGGCGCGCTTTAGCACCCCGCTGTTTCAGGCGCAATTCCAGCAACTGGCCGCGACGCGTTTGCCGTCGGCGGAAATCGTCGAGCGCGAAAAAGCGGTCGACGCGGCCTGGCAACGCGGCGATATCCGCGACGCGCTGACCGGGTTGCAGTCGATGCCGCCGAGTCCGTGGTCCGATGTGCTGGAGGCCGAAGCGGCGCACAAGAAGGCTTTGTCCGACCAGTACAACGATTTGCAGAAGACGCGCGGCGGCAACGACTATGCCCCGCATCTGCTGTCGTTGTACGCGAGTCTCGACCCGAAAGCGGATGCGTGGTTCGTGCAGTCGATCCAGAAAGACGTCGCGGCTTTGCACGACAAGGCGATCGCGCATGCGCAGGAGTTGTTGCTGCGCGCGCAAAGCCTGTGGAAAGCGTACCGGGCGAGCGGCCCGATCGGGGGTACGCAACGGCTCGAAGCAGGTATCTCGGCGGGCTTTCGCAGCGAAGCGAGGCTGCTTTCCGACGCGCAGACGGCGGCGCGCCAAGGCATGCGCATCTATACGCAACTGAACGCGAGTCATCCGGCGGAATTCGACCAACTGCTCGCGGATATCGACGCGGAAGCGAGTTTGCAGCGTCGCTCGCTGACCGAATTGCGGATGGTGCTCGACCCGGGGCTGCTGAAAGCGAAGCTCGCGTTGATAGGAGGCGACCAGAGTGAAGCGCGACCCTCACCCTAGACCGTTGTCGGAGGCGCTGGAGGATCACAGCGTCGAAGGCATCGCGATCCTGACCTCCGAGCCGGTGCGGATTGCGCGCATGCTGATCTGGGCGATGCTCGCGCTGGTGGTGGCTGGCTTGTTGTGGTCGTTCGTCGGTCGCGCCGATGTGGTCGTCAGCGCGCCCGGAACGCTGTCGCCGGAATCGGAGGTGCGGCGCATCTATGCGCCGATCGACGGCGAACTGGCGGACCTCTATATCGCCGAGGGCCAGCCGGTTTCAAAGGGAGACGTGCTCGCGCGCCTCAATGCGCGCGGCGCGATCGAGGCGGCGAGCAATGCGTTGCAGGCGCAACTGAAGCTCGAAGATGCCGAGCGCGACTGGAAGCAGTTTCCCGAGAAAAAGGCCTTGATGGAACGCAAGGCCGCTTCGCTGAAAGCGCAACTGGATGTCGAGGAACGCTTGCACGAGAACCGCGTGTCCGAAGGCACGACGAAGCTGGCTGAAGGACAGAAGGCCGAGCTCGACGAAGCGCGCAGCGCGCTCGATAATGCGCGCCGCGCGCGTGAAGCGGCGCGACAGGAACTCGACCGCTATTCGCGGCTTTTCGCGCAGCCGGGCGGCGGCGGCATTGCCGAGTTGCAGGTTGAGCAGAAGCGCACGGCCGCGCTCGAAGCGGATAACGCGTACCGTGTCGCGCAGTCGAAGCTCGCGGAACTCGATTTCCGTCTGAGCCACGAATACGCGCAAGCCAATGCGCAGCTCGCCACCAGTGGCCAGCAAAGTGCGGATCTGCAACTGCAATACGATTCGGCGGTGCGCGATATCACCGACGCGGAAGACAAATTGCGCGTGCAACTGCAAAGCGCGCGTCTCGAAGCCGATGCCGCCGCGCGCGTGCGTTTCGAGAACATCGACAAAGACAATTTCCTGCTGATTCTTGCGCCGGTCTCCGGCGTGATTACGGATGTGACGTCGACGCAGCGCGGCGACAAGATTCAGGCGAATGCGCCCCTCGGCGGCATCGCGCCGAAAGATGCGCGGCCCGTGCTGAAAATCGAAATCGCCGAACACGACCGGGCCTTCTTGCACGAGGGCCTGCCGGTCAAGATGAAATTCAGCGCATTTCCGTACCAGCGCTACGGGCTCATCAGCGGCACGCTGGCCTATATCTCGCCGGCCACCAAGCCCTCGTTGCAGGACAAGCAACCGGTCTACGAGGGCCGCGTCGTGCTCGACAACGACTATTACGAAGTGGCGGGCACGCGCTATCCGCTGCGCTACGGTATGACGGCCAATGCGGAAATCGTGGTGCGCGAGCGCCGCCTGATCGATCTCGGTCTCGATCCGTTCAGGCAGGTGGCGGGTTGAGCGCGCCAAATCCAAATCAGTCAAAGGAGCGGACCAAATGACCGCGATAGTGCGTATCGATGACGAAGTCGTGGATGTGGACGAGTTCATTCGTCTG
Organism: Paraburkholderia sp.; assembly: GCF_036488505.1. Classification (GTDB taxonomy): domain Bacteria; phylum Pseudomonadota; class Gammaproteobacteria; order Burkholderiales; family Burkholderiaceae; genus Paraburkholderia. The sequence continues at coordinate 3,748 of NZ_DASXHN010000383.1, forward strand.
CTGAAGTTGACCGGCCAATTCGAGAGCCTGATCGAGCAGATCGTGCGCGACAAGCTCACCGTGCATGCGGCGAAAAAGCAGGGCATCGCCGTGAGCGCCGACGAGATCCAGCAGCGCGCCGATCAGTTCCGCCGTGTGCGCGGACTGCACCGCGCGGCGGATATGAATCATTACCTCGATGCGCTGCATGTCAGCCTCGACGAATTCGAAGCGTTCATCACCGATGGGCTGTATCAGGAGAAGATGCTCGACGAAATCGGCAATGACGCGGCGATTCGCGATTACTTCGCGCTGAATTCGCCGAAGTTCGACGCTGTCGAGGTAAGCCATATCGTGCTCGACAACGAGGGCAAGGCGAAGGAAATGATTTCGTATCTGCGCGACGACCCCGATAGCTTCGCCGAGATGGCGCGCGAGCATTCGATTGCCGATACGCGCGAGTCGGGCGGCGTGATCGGCAAGGTACTGCGCGGTTCGCTGAAGCCCGATATCGAAGCGAAGATCTTCAACGCGGCGGTGAGCGATCTGTTGGGGCCATTTCCATCGGCGGACCGCTCGTGTTTCGAGATCTTCGCGGTGACGGCCAGGTATCCGGCCACGCTCGACGCGGAGGTGTCGACCGAGATCCGGCGTCTGCTGCGCGAAAGCTGGCTGATCGCGCGCGCGCAGGAGCATGTGATCGAAGCGCGCTAACGCGCTCGTCGAACCGGGAAACCTACAGCCATGGATGCACCGCGGACCGCCCCTTCAGCGCCTTCCGCCGCCGAGTTTCTTGCGTCGGTGGAAATCCTGTCGCCGTTCTCGCGCGATGAGATCGAGCGCCTCGCCGAATTTGCGCAGGCACGCTTCTATTCGTTCGGTGAAACGGTCTGCTCGACGGGCGACGTGGCCGATGGTCTGTATGTGATCCGCTCCGGGTCGGTGCGCATCTTTACCGACGAACACGGTAAGGAAACCAGCATGGGGGTGCGCAAAGCGGGCGAGATATTCGCCGACATCGCGATATTGCGCACCTATGTCCATGAAGCGTCGGTGCGGGCGTCGGCAAAAACCGAGTTGCTGTTCATTCCGCGCGCCGCGTTCGAACCGGTGCTGGCCGCCAATCAGGCCGCATTGGCATTCGTCGCGAGCTATGTGGCGATCAATTCGGCGGGCGGCTTCGTCGCGCAACTGTTCGATTTGCGCGGCAAGATCAACAAGGCGGAACTCGAGGAATACGTGCGCAGTGTCGGCGTAAAGCGTGTTGCCGCTGGCAAGGAGATTCTGAAGCAGGACAGCCGCGACGACAGGCGGCTCTACGTGGTGCGGCAAGGCGCGGTGCGGATCGTCCGCCATGACGACGGACGCGATTACACGCTCGCGACCCTCGGCGAAGGCGAGATATTTGGCGAAAAGGCGTGCTTGATGCGGCAGGAGCAAATGGCCTCCGTGGTCGCAACGACCGACACGCGCTTACTGGTGATTCCCGAACGCACGGTTCATTTCATTCTCGAACGCAACCCGAAACTGCGCGAGGTACTCGACGAACGCATTCGCTATGGCGACCGCGAATTGCAGCGGCAAAAGCGGCTCGAGCAGCGCCGCAAGCTGCCGTTGATGCTCGACCTGCAGAGCAAACCGGAGCTGGGCGAAAAGATCATCAGGCGCTTTGCGCTCGTCGAGCAAGCCGAAGAGATGGATTGCGGCGCCGCATGCCTCGCCATGGTCTGCCGCCACTACGGCATTCCGATCACGCTCGGCAAACTGCGCGAACTCGCGAACGTGACCACGCAAGGCGCGACGCTCGACAGTCTCGCGCGCGCGGGCGAATCGCTCGGCTTCACGACGCGCGGCGTGCAATGCACGTTCGATTCGTTGCGCGGTTTCGATCTGCCGTTCATCGTGCACTGGGAGGGCTATCACTACGTGGTCGTGTATGGCCTGTCGAAAGACTACGTGTGGGTCGCCGATCCGGCGCTCGGCTTCAGAAAGCTGGCGGTCGAGGACTTCGAGCGGGGCTGGAGCGGCACGTGTTTGTTGTTCACCGGCGGCGCGCATCTGTTGCAGATGTCCGCCGCGCGTTCGCCGTGGATACGCTTCGTCGGTTATCTGAAGCCGTACCGGAAGATACTCGGGCACCTGTTTCTCGCGACTTTCGTGATTCAGGTGCTGGGCGTGATTCCGCCATTGATTATCCAGAATATTCTCGATGGCGTGATCGTGCATCAGAACGTCAGCCTGCTGCATCTGCTGATCGGCGGGCTGATTATCTCGAACGTGTTTTCGCAATTGATGTCCACGATTCGTGCGTATCTGGCGAACTTCATGGTGCGCAACATGGACTTCGCGATGATGTCGCAATTCTTCAAGCATACGTTCTCGCTGCCATTCTCTTTCTTTGCGAAGCGCAAGACCGGCGATATCTTCGCGCGCTTTCAGGAGAACCAGACGATTCGCGCGTTTCTGACCGAATCCACGGTAACGACCGCACTGAATCTGCTGATGATTTTTATCTACTTCACGATCATGTTTGTCTATAACGTGAAGATGACGCTCGTTCTGATCGCCTTTGTCATCCCGATCATGGGGCTGACCCTGGTCGCCACACCGAAGATCAAGGGATATGCGCGGGAAGTGTTCACGGCGTCGACCGAGGCGAAATCGTTTCTGATGGAAGCGCTCTCCGGTGTGGAGACCGTCAAAGGCATGGGGATCGAACGGCCGGTGCGCTTGCGTTGGGAGAAAAAGTACGCGAAGGCGCTGGAGGTGCAGTATCGCGCGCATGCGTTCAGTATTCTGGTTGGCTTTGGCAGCCAGTTACTCAATGCGGCGACGACGATCGCGATTCTGTGGGTCGGCGCCAATCTGGTGCTGGCGCGTGAACTGACGATCGGCCAGTTGATCGCATTCAACGCGTTCATGGGCAGCGTATTGAGCCCGCTGATGGGGCTGGTCGGTTTGTGGAGCATGCTCAACGATGCCGGCGTGGCGATGGAACGGCTCGGCGACGTGCTCGATATCGAGCCGGAGCAGCGCCCACAAGACTTGCCGTCGCGCGTGATGCTGCCGGAACTGCAAGGCGAAATCAGCCTGAACGGCGTGTATTTTCGCTATGGCGACGACGAATCGGCCTATGTGCTGGAGAACATCAGCTTCGATATCAAACCGGGTGAACTGGTGGCGATCGTCGGGCGTAGCGGGTCGGGCAAAACCACGCTCGCGAAACTGCTGGTAGGTTTCTACGAGCCGAGCGAGGGCAAGATGACGATAGACGGCTACGATGCCGGCGTGATCGACAAAGCCTACTTCCGCGCGCAGATCGGCTACGTGATGCAAAGCAATCTGCTGTTCTCCGGCACGATTGCCGAGAACATTGCGAGCGGCGACGATGCGCCCGAGCGGCGCCGCATCGAAGAGGTCGCCAAAATGGCCGACGCGCACGGCTTTATCAGCAAGATGCCGCTCGGCTATGAGCAGATTGTCGGCGAGCGCGGCGTCGGTCTGTCGGGCGGGCAAATTCAGCGCCTGTGCATTGCGCGTGCGCTTTATCACGATCCGCGTTTGCTGGTGTTCGACGAAGCGACGTCGGCGCTCGACTCCCAGTCGGAAAGCAATATTCTCGGCAATATGCACGACATTCTGAAGGGGCGCACCGCGGTGATCATCGCGCACCGGCTCAGCACGATCATGCGCGCCGACAAGATTCTGGTGCTGTATGAAGGCGCGATTGTCGAACAAGGCCGTCACGACGAATTGCTCCAGCGCGGCGGCATGTACTACCAGCTGGTGCAGAAACAATTGAGCGCATCATGATGAAGATACTCGACCAGGTTGAAGAGGCGAGCCCCGCGATATCGTATGCGGGGCTGATCGAGCGGATCGAGATTCTGCGTTCCACGCTGCGCTGGTCGTCGCGGCTCGAACGCGCGGATATCGACAAGCTGCTCAGGCAGGTCACGTCATTGCGCGATGAGGTGATGCAGCTGTCGCACAAGGAGCGCTTCGTGCAGGCGGCGTCCGCTGCCGAGCCGCAAGAGAGCGCCGATCAGTCGCGCGGTGCGCGCCGCAAGGCACTGCTCGAACGCAGCTTCATTTTTGAGGGCACCTTCGGCGACAACACGCATCTGCTCGAAGCGCTGGAAATCGCCGAGAAAGCCGCGCCGACCGATTTGCCGGTCTTGATCGACGGCGAAAGCGGCACCGGCAAGGAATTGATGGCGAAGGTGATTCACGCGAACGGCGCGCGCGCGGACAAGCCGTTTATCTCGGTGAATTGCGGCGCGATTCCAGAAAATCTGCTCGAATCGGAACTGTTCGGGCATCGCAAGGGGTCGTTTACCGGCGCGTCGAACGATCGCAAAGGCAAATTCGAAAGCGCGCATACGGGCACGATCTTTCTCGACGAGATCGGCGAATTGCCGCTCGCCGGGCAGGTGAAGCTGCTGCGTGTGCTCGAAGCGCATGAAATTCAGCGCGTCGGTTCCGATGAGACGATCGCCGTAGATACGCGCATCGTCGCGGCGACCAACCGGAATCTGCGCAAGCTCAGCGAAGAGGGCAAGTTCCGCGAAGATCTGTTCTACCGGCTTAGCGTGATTCACGTGACGCTGCCGCCGCTGCGCGAACGGCGCGACGAAATTCCACTGCTGATTGCGTGGTTCGGCGACGAGGCGGCCGGCACGTTGAAACGCAGGCCGGTCAGATTGACGCCACGTTTACGCGACTTCCTGCTGAGCTATGCATATCCCGGCAATATCCGCGAATTGCGCAACGTGATGTACCGCATTTCCTGTCTGGCCGGTGATATGGCGGACGTCGAGCATTTGCCGCTCGACATGCGTCCGGCGGCGCCCGGCTCGGTGGCTGTGGTATCGAATGGCACGCATCCGGGCGGCCAGCAGCCGATCAGCGTCGCGAACCTGATGTCGTTGAGCGACGCCAAACGTGCTGCGAGCGACGATGCCGAAAAGGCATTTCTCGAACGTGGGCTGCGTGAAACGAGCGGCACCGTTGCGGAACTGGCGCGACGCATCGATATGAACCGCTCGCACTTGCAGATGCTATTGAAAAAGCACGGTCTGCATTCGAAGGATTTTCGCAACCGTAATGCGCCGTCTGCGACAAACGGCACCAACGAGCGCGACGAGGAAGACGCCGAAGGTTGAATGGAACGCCGATTGAACGGCACATCTGAACGAGAAGCTGTCACGGCGCGGGGTTCAGCAAGGTCTTCTCCGACGCATTCGGATCGTGCGCTTCGACGACCACCGCGGTGATGTT
>NZ_DASXHN010000472.1:0-11989 GCF_036488505.1 Paraburkholderia sp.
CGGCTAACGCGCGTCACGCACTCCGCGGCAAAGCTGGCATCGTCGCGGATGAAAACGTAATACCGCTGCTCTTCCCACTTGATGCAACACAAGCACCGCGCGAATCGGACGGCGGCAGATTCGGAGTTATCCGAATTTTGAGAGATAGTGTGCATGGCAGCATCGGAACCCCCAAAAAACAGAAGAGGGTTTCGATATGTCGGGTGCCGATAACGAAGAAGGCGTGAAGATTGTACTGAGTGCCCCGCAACTCGCGGCCGTGCTATCACGCCAGTCGATCAGCCACACGGAGATGCTCACCAACCGGCTGTGGGGCGGACTGGAGGTCGTCGGCGGCGTGCTGGAAATGGTCGGTGCGGCTGCGCTCTGCGTTTTGCCTGAGCCGACGATGGCAAGCAAAGCCGGCTGTATCGTGTTTGGGGTACATGGCTCGGACACGGCGGCAGCAGGCCTGCGGCAGGTCTGGACGGGCGGGGACACCGCGACGCTGACCCGGCAGGGCACGACGAAGCTTGCTGAAGCGATGAAGGCGAGCCCTGACATCGCGAACAATATCGGCCTGTCGCTCGATATCGCGGTGCCATTCGGCTTTGCCGGCTCGATCAGGGCAGCACGCGCTGCTCGTATCACGGTGGGCCGGATCAATCTGCACATGCACGAGGCGAAGGCGGGCAGTCAGATCGGCGGACATACGATTTTGAAACATGTGGGGAGGACTGAGGCGCACTTGCGGGAGAGGCTCAGGTTGGAGCCGAAGAAGGAAATAGTTTCGTCTTTCGTCAATCTTGAGCAGGCGGAGTGGGCCATATCGGAAACGATGCGCGCAAGTGCGTTGGAGATTCACGCATGGACGAAAGCACCAACCCGAAATTTGACGCTGAGAAAGAACGTTGGAAGAAAAGTAGGTTATGCATTGGTCAAGAAGACCGACACGTTGGTAGATAGCAGTACCGTGGAGGTAGTCTTGAAGTACAAGACGTATAACGGGATGCCGTACTACATCCTCACGGCTATGCTCGACAAGTGACTTATGGGTATGGATGCATGAAATATTATGATCTGGGGCAATTGATCCTTGGCTACTTCAATGAGGATTTCGACTACTGGGGAAACACAATGGAAGAGCTGGTCCGCGCTTGCGCAAGCGGATGCACGCCAGACATGATTAACGCAACGGTGGCCGACATAGACCGGTTCAAGAGCGATCATGCTGGCAATCTTGACGCGGCTTTCGAGGAGGAATTTGGCCACCACTGCAATCCGACCGCGTGGGAGCAAACCACCGAGGCTTTTCTCGACAAGATTAAACGTCTTCTTTTAGGCGAGTAGCCTGTCTTTCTCCGCACTGACAACCGCTCAGGCCCGGCAAAGCGGAGTGGGATCGAGGCCAATGCAGGGAAGTGAAGGTCGTCTCGAATACGAAACGTATAACGGCATGCCGTTCTACATTCTCACCGCCATGCTCGGCGACTAATTTCGAGTGAGTGTCAGTAGATGAAATACGACAATCTGGATCAATTGATCGGTGTCTACTTCAACGAAGATTCCGACTACTGGGGAAACACAATCGAAGAGTTGGTTCGGGCTTGTACAAGCAGATGCACGCCAGAAATGATTCGCGCGAAGGTGGCAGACATAGACCGGTTCAAAAGCGATCACGCTGAAAATCTTGACGCCGCATTCGTGGAGGCATTCGGCAGGCAGTTCAATCCAACGCTGTGGGGGCACACCACAGCCTCTTTTCTTGACGAGCTTAAGCGTCTTCTTCTGAGCGAATAGCCTGTACTTCCCGGAACATATAAAGAGATGCCGTACCACATCCTCACGGCTATGCTCGGTGACTGATTTCGCGTAGATATTGATATATGAAATACTTCAATCTGGATCAATTGATTGGCGGCTACTTCAACGAGGATTTCGACTACTGGGGAAACACAATTGAAGAGTTGGTTCGGGCTTGTGCAAGCGGATGCACGCCAGAAATAATTCGCGCGACGGTAGCCGAGATAGACCAATTCAAAAGCGATCATGCTGAAAATCTTGACGCCGCCTTTGAAGAATTCGGCATGCAGTTCGATCTGACGCTGTCGGGCCACACCACGGAATCTTTTCTTGACGAGGTTAAACGTCTTCTTCTGAGCAAGTAGCCTGTGCTTACTCCTACCGGACGACCGCACAACGTCTGACAAGGCTTCATGTACTGTCACTTCACCCGATAACTGACAGTGGCAGCCCCACTGCGCGGCGTCACCTCCATCGATCTCCAGGCATACGCCGCGGATCATCGCCGCCGCACCGTTCACTAGAAACCAGATAGGTGCGGCGACTTCCACTGGCTCGGCAAAGCGGAGTGGAATCGAGGCCAGCGTCGGGAAGTGAAGGTTGTCTTGAAGTACGGGACGTATAACGGGATGCCGTACTACATCTTCGCGGCTGTGCTCGACAGGCGACTTATGGGTATAGATGAATGAAATATTACGATCTGGGGCAATTGATCCTCGGCTACTTCAATGAGGATTTCGACTACTGGGGAAACACAATTGAAGAGCTGGTCCGCGCTTGCGCAAGCGGATGCACGCCAGACATGATTAACGCAACGGTGGCCGACATAGACCGGTTCAAGAGCGATCATGCTGGAAACCTTGACGCGGCTTTCGAGAAGGAATTTGGCCACCAGTGTGATCCGACCGCGCGGGAGCAAACCACTGAGGCTTTCCTCGACAAGATTAAGCGCCTTCTGCTGAGCGAGTAGCCTGCGTTTCTTTGCATCGGACGGCCCCGTCGTTGGGAGGGTTTCCTGGTACTTTCACTCCGCCGTGCAACCGACGGTGCGTGCCCCCTCTACCGCGCCGTATAACCCCCATCGATCGGCAGATACACACCGCTGATCATGCGGCCGCACCGGGAAGTGAAGGTTGTCTTGAAGTACGAAACGCATAACGGATGCCGTACTACATCCACACATCTATAGTCGAACGCTGGTTTCTCCTGGAGATTGATCTATGAGATACGAAAACTTGTATCAATTGATTTGCGGCCGATTTCACGAGGATTTCGACCTGTTTGGAAACACAATTGAAGAACTGGTTTCGTCATTTACATGCGAATGCACACCGGAAGAGATTAACGCGACGGTGGCCGAGATAGACCAATTCAAGTGCGACCACGCTGGAAATCTTGACGCCGCATTTGAGGATGAATTCGGCAGCCAGTTCAATCCGACGCTGTGGGTGCACACCACGGAGTCTTTTCTTGACGAGGTTAAGCGCCTTCTTCTGAACGAGTAGCCTGTGCTTCTTCCGGCCGAACGGCCCCGCCCGTCCGGCAGGCTTCCATCTACTTCCATTTCACCTGCCAACCGATACAGCGCCCGCCCCTCTACCGCGCGGTATAACCCCCATCGATCGGCAGGCACACGCCGCTTATCATCGACGCCGCGTCGCTCAGCAAAAACATGATCGGTGCGGCAACCTCCGCGGACTCCGCAAAACGCCTGAGCGGAATCGCCTGTAACGCAGGATCGCGTTTGACCGGATCGCTCCACGCTTGCACCGCCATCGGCGTCAGCGTGACCGTCGGGTTCACGCTGTTCACACGAATCCCGCTCGGCCCCAGCTCGATGCATAGCGCGCGCGTCACCGCATCCAGCGCGGCCTTCGACGCCGAATAGCTCAGATGCTCGTCGAGCGCGACGAGCGCCGCCTGACTCGATACGTTGACGATGCTGCCCGCGCGCCGCGCATCGAGCATCCCGCGCGCGACGTGCTTGGCGACCAGCACCGCGCCGCGCGTGTTCACCGCCATCACGCGATCGAAGCTCGCCGCCGTCGTATCGATAGCGCGCTCGAGCAACGCGATGCCCGCGCAATTCACCAGGCCATCGAACGGCTCGAGCGACGCGAACGCGTCGTCGATCGCCGCTTCGTCGCTGACGTCGAGCATCAACGGCTCGCAACCGGTTTCCTCAGCGAGCCGCGCGAGTTCGTTCACGTTGCGCGCCGCCGCGACGACGGACGCGCCGCTCGCGCACAACGCTTCGACCGTCGCGCGGCCGATGCCGCTGGAGGCGCCCGTTACCAGAATCGAGCGGCCGGAAAAATCGAAAGTGGCGTTCATGATGATTGCAACCGATGCATGACCGGCTTCAACGCCGGATAAAGATCCGTGTACACGCCGAAGCGTTGCGCGTATAACGCCATGCGCTTGGCCTCCGGTTGCGCGCGTTCGATCAGCGTGACCCAGCCGCCCTGCGCAACCTCCCGCGATACCAGCCCGACGCCGAACGCCGCGAGCAGCGCGGCGCCCATCGCCGCCTCGACGTCCTGCTCGATCGTGTAGACCGGATAGCCGGTGACATCCGCGATGATCTGCATCCACAGGTCCGAATTCGCGGCGCCGCCGACCACGATCAGCTTGTCGTCGAGCGAAGGTGCGCCTTTGCGCCCCGCCTCGATGTTGTGCTTCAGCGCGAACGACACACCTTCGAGCACCGCGCGATACAGATGCGCGCGCGTATGAAAAAGACTCAGGCCGACGAATGCGCCGCTCGCTTTGGCGTCCCACACCGGACTGCGCTCGCCCATCAGATACGGCAGAAACAGCACGCCATCGGCGCCGGCCGGCACCTGCGCGGCCGACGCTTCGAGCAAGCGATGCGCATCGCCATGCGGGGTCGCGCGCGCGGCCTCGATCTCCGCGTGACAGAACTGTTCGCGGAACCATGCAACCGACGCGCCCGCGGTGATCGCGCCACCGAACACATAGATGTCGTGCTGGCCGTTGAACACATGCGGCATGCTGACGAGACCATGGCGCGCGTCGACATCCTGATCGATATAGCCCCAGCACATGCTGGTGCCGATCATCGCGACGTGCTGACCCGCGCGCGTGACGCCTGCCGCAAACGTCGCCATCGCCGCATCGACGCCGCCCGCGACGATCGCCGTGCCGGCGTCGAGTCCGAGCTGCGGCGTCCATTGCGACAGCAGGCCGCCCACCACTTCCGACGATTCGACCAGGCGATCGGGCATCATCGTCGCGGGAATGCCGAGCATGTCGAGCGCTTCGTCCGACCAGTCGCGTTTGGCGATGTCGTACACGCCGCCGATATTGCCGGCCGAACTGTGATCGACCGCGACCTCGCCGGTCAGCAGGTAAATCACGTACGCGTTCGGCGGCAGAAAATAGCGCGTATGCGCCCATACGTCGGGCTCGTTTTCGCGCAGCCACAGTATCTTCGTGTAGCCGTAGTAGCTGTCGACGCCGTTGCCGGTGATCGTGCAAAGCCGTTCGACATCGACGTGCTCGCGCACCCACTCGACCTGGCTGGTCGCACGCCGGTCCATCCAGATCAGGCATGGCGCGAGCGGCCGCATCTCGCTGTCGACCGCAATCCCGGATCCGCCGTACAGGCTGCTCACGCACAGCGCGTTGATCGAACTCGCGGCGACGCCGGCCGCTTGCGCATCGCGCACGCACGCGGCCACGCACTCGATCACCGCCTTCACCCACACCGCGGGCCACTGTTGCGCCCATAGCGGCTTCGGCGTATCGGGCTGATAGCTCGACGCGTGCTGCGCGACGATCCCGCCATGCTGATCGACCAGCAGCGCCTTGGTGCTCTGCGTGCCGATATCGACGCCGATCACGTAGTTCATAGACTCTCCATTGACAGCTGATGCTCGGCATTCGCATGCGCGAGCTTCACGCGCGCGGTTTCATCAGCACCTTGATCGAATCCAGCGAGTTCGCGATTCCAATCGCCTCGTCCCATTCTTCCAACGAAAAGCCGTGTGTAACGATGCCCTTCGATGTAACCAGCCCGCGCGCCAGCAGATCGATCGCGATCGGATAGCAATAAGGCCCAAGATGCGCGCCGCGCACGTCGAGTTCCTTGCGATCGCCGATCACCGACCAGTCGAGTGTCGTATCCGCGCCGAACACCGAAAACTCGACGAAGCGCCCGAGCTTGCGGATCAGATCCATCCCCTGGTTCACGCCGATCGGCGCACCGGTCGTTTCAATATAGACGTCGCAGCCGTAGCCGTCAGTCAGCGAATGGATGATCGCGAGCGCGTCATCCTTCTGCGGATTGATCGTCACGTCCGCACCGTATTCGCGCGCCAGTGCCAGGCGCTCTTCGACCAGATCGATCACGACGAGCTTTTTCGGCGTTTTCAGATGCGCGACCTGGGTCATCATCAGACCGAGCGGACCCGCACCCGCGATCACAACCACGTCATCTAGCTGCAGATCACCGCGATTGACCGTATGAATCGCGCACGCAAGCGGCTCGATGATCGCCGCGTCTTCGAGCGAAATGCCATCGGGAATCTTATGGACGATCGCGGTCGGCGGAATGCGCATGTATTCGGCCATGCCGCCGTCCGCGACTTCGCGCTGAAAGCCGAAGATGTTGTGCACTTCGCACATCCAGTACTGGCCGGATTTGCAATAGCGGCACTTGCCGCACGGCACGATCTGCTCGGCGATCACACGCTCGCCTTTCTTCACACCGAAGTGTTCGGCTGCGCCGTCGCCGAGTTCCTCGACATAGCCGAAGAACTCATGGCCCGGAATCACCGGCGCTTTGACCCACGGGCTCGGGCCGCCCCAGAACATCTTCGCGCCCGAATGGCATTTGCAATCGCTCGCGCAGATCCCGCACGCGGCGATTCGGATTACGAGTTCGCGCGCGCCGGCGCTGGGCTTTTTCACCTGCTCGACGCGATAGTCTTTCGGCGCATGACAGACGATGGCGGTCATCGTCGGATTGTCGATTTGAGTCGTCATTGCATGGTCCTGCCAGTTGGAGAGAGTTTGGGAGATTTACTTTCTGCGGTCGCGGCTGATATAGATCGCGAGCAGAATGATTCCGCCCTTGATCACGTTCTGCACGTAAGGATTCACGCCGACCATGTTCAGCCCGTTGTTCAGCACGCCGAGCAGCAGCGCGCCGATCAGCGTGCCGATGATCGAACCGCGGCCGCCGGAGATCGACGTGCCGCCCATCACGACGGCGGCGATCGCGTCGAGTTCGAAGCCGACGCCCGCGTTCGGCTGGCCGCTCATCAGGCGCGCGGTCAGCACGATCGCGGCGAACGCCGAGGTCAGGCCCGCGATCGTGTAGACGAGCAGCTTCACGCGCGCGACCCGCACGCCTGAGAGCCGCGTCGCCTGTTCGTTGCCGCCAATCGCGTACACGTAGCGCCCAAACGGCATGCGTTCGAGCAGCACCCACGCGATCGCGTAGACGACGACCATGATGACGACCGGCGCCTGGAGGTGGAGAATCTTGCCGCTGCCGAAGAAGCTGACCCAGTCGGGCAGCCCGTCGATCGGATAGCCGCCCGTGTAGATCAGCGCAAGACCGCGCGCGATGCCCATCGTCGCGAGCGTGACGATGATCGGCGGCATACCGGCGAACGCGACGAAAAAGCCGTTGGCCGCGCCGAAGCCGAGACCCACCGCGATGCCAACCGCCAGCGCGGCCACCGCGTTCATCCCGGCCACCATCAGCCCGGCCGCGAGCGTGCCGGACAGCGCCATCACCGAGCCCACCGACAGATCGATGCCGCCCGTCAGAATCACGCAGGTCATGCCGACCGCGATGATCGCGTTGATCGACACCTGGCGCAGCACGTTCTCGATGTTCGCGGCGGACAGAAAGCTGTCGCTCGCGAACACCATCACGATGCACACGACCAGCAAACCGATGAACGGATAGAACAGCGTCGAACGTTTGAGCGCGGCCCAGCTGAAGCGCACCGGCGCGCCGGGCGTATCGCTCGCCACGGTGGACGGTTTCGGCGATGAAGACGGATTAGGCGTGTTCATGATTGGCTCCGAGCGAACCGGCGGTCGCATAGGTCATCACGGCGTTCGACTCGATCGCGTCGCCTTCGAGCATGGCTTCGATACGGCCCTGCCGGAAGACGGCGACGCGGTCGCACATGCCGACGATCTCAGGCAGCTCGGACGAGATCATGATGATCGAATAGCCGCGCGCGGTGAGTTCGCGCATCAGCAGGTAGATTTCGGCCTTCGCGCCGACGTCGATACCGCGCGTCGGCTCGTCGAAGATCAGGATGTTGGTGTGGTGATTGAGCCAACGCGCGATCACGACCTTCTGCTGGTTGCCGCCCGACAGCGTCGCGACCTCCGTGTGCATCGTCGGCGCCTTCACGCCGACGCGCTTCATGATGTCGGCGGTCGCGCGCGCCTCGGCGCGCTGATCGATAAAGAAGCGCAGCGAGCGGTACTTGCCGAGGTTGTTGATCGAGATGTTCTGCTTGATCGAGAAGTCGGTAATCAGCCCTTCGGTCTTGCGGCTCTCGGGCAGGATGCCGACGCCCGCGCGCAACGCATCGGCGGGATCGGCGAGTTTCGCGGCCGCGCCGTTCACGCGAATCTCCTTCGCGTAGGCCCGTTCCGCGCCGATCACCGCGAGCGCGGTCTCGGTGCGCCCTGAGCCGACCAGCCCCGCGAAGCCGAGAATTTCGCCTTCGCGCAGCGTAAAACTGAGTTCAGGGCTGTCCTTGAACAACTGCAGGCGCACGACGTCGAGCACGATCTTCGCGTCGGCGCGCGGCGGCGGCTTCGGCGGAAAGCTGTTTTCGATGCGGCGCCCCACCATCATCTGCACGAGCCGGCTCACGTCGGATTGCGCGACCTCGGTCATGCCGACGTACTGGCCGTCGCGCAGCACCGTGATGCGGTCGCATACCTCGAAAATCTCCTCGAGGTGATGCGAGATGAAGATCATCGCGACGCCCTGCTGCTTCAACTCGCGCATGATCGTGAACAGATGCGCGGCTTCGGCCGGCGTCAGCGTCGCGGTCGGTTCATCGAGAATCAGCACGCGCGCATCGAGCGACAATGCCTTGCCGATTTCGACGAACTGCTGCTGCGCGACCGACAGTTCGCGAATCGGCACCGACAGGTCGATCGCGACGCCCAGCCGCGCGAAAATGGCCGCCGCCGCACGCCGCATCCTCGTACGGTCGAGCATGCCGAAGCGAGTGCGCATTTCACGGCCGAGAAACATGTTCTCCACCGCGTTCAGATACGGAATCAGGCTGAACTCCTGGAACACGATACCGATGCCCGCGGCGACCGCATCGTGATAGTTCGCGAAATGGCGCGGCTCGCCATCGAGCGTGATCGTGCCTTCGTCCGGCTGATAGATGCCGCACAGAATCTTCATCAGCGTCGACTTGCCCGCACCGTTCTCGCCAAGCAGCGCGTGAATCTCGCCGCGCGCGATGTCGAGGTGAATCGCTTGCAGCGCCTTCACGCCGGGAAAGCTTTTGCTGATGTTGTCGAGCTTGAGAATCGTGTCCATCGCGTGTTCCTGTCGCGGCTTGCGTGGCAGCCGGTCGCCGTGCGCATCGGCCGCGCACGGCAACCGCCACACTCAGCGCATGCGCCGTTACCAGCTAAAGCCTTTCGCGTTGCTCTTGTCGATCATCTTCACGTCGACAGGAATCGTTTTCGGCACATTGGCGCCCCACTTCTTGGCGAGCGCGATGCCGAGCGCGATGCGCACCTGGTCGGCCGGAAACTGCGCGGACGTCTCGACGAATTTCGAATTCGGCTTCTGGATCGCGGCGATCGCTTCAGGCGCGCCGTCGACGCTGGTCAGCTTGATGTCCTTGCCCGACGATTCGATCGCCGACAGTGCGCCCATCGAGCCGCCGTCGTTCACGCTGAACACGCCCTTCAGATTAGGATGCGCCTGAATCATGTTCTCGGTCACGGATAGCGCGGTCGCGCGTTCCTGTTTGCCGTTCTGCGTGTCGACCAGCTTCACGCCCGGCGATTTCGCGAGCGCCGCCTTGCAGCCGCGCACGCGTTCGAGAATCGGCACGACCGGAATGCCGTCGAGAATCGCCACCTCACCGCTGCCGCCGATCGACTTCGCCAGGTACTCGCAGGCCATCACGCCCGCGTCGTAGTTCTTCGAGCCGACGAACGAATCGACCGGGCCGTTGGCATTCGCATCGACCGCGACGACCACCACGCCCGCCTTCTTCGCCGACGTGACCGCCGACTGGATGCCGGTCGAATCAGTCGGATTGACGAGCAGGATGTCGATCTTCTTCTGCAGCATGTCTTCGACGTCGCTGACCTGCTTGCTGACGTCGTGGTGCGCGTCGGTGACCACCACCGTCGCGCCGATCGACGCGGCCGCATCGTTGAGCGCCTTCTGCATCGTCACGAAGTACGGGTTGTTCAGTTCCTGGAAGGTCATGCCGATTTTCAGCGGCGCGGCTTGCACGGTTTGAGCGGCCGACATCGCGACCAGTGACAGACCGAACGCCAGCGTGGCAACGCGGCGGGCAAGCGTGCGCGGCGAACCCGGCCGCCCGGATGACTTCAACGCGGACTGGCAAGCAGACCTGAGAGCACGGTGCAGCGGCTGGTTAGCGAATTGCTTCATGGTTGTCTCCTTTTTTTGAAGTGAGCACGCCCGTCGCGCTGTGTGCGCACAGCGCGATGCGTGTTGAAACGCGAGTGGACCCGATTAGCGGACTACATGAACGGACTACGTGAGCGGATGAGCGGCGCCGCCGCGCGGCAGCCCCGGCGCAAGCACGATCGCCGGTGCGTTGTCGATGCCCCTGCCGTGCGCGGCCGCCTGTTCGGAAGCGTCGCGGCTCGCATCGTTCAGTTGCTGGTAGCGGCGAAAGGTCGACGGCGCCATTCCCTTTACCGCGAGAAACTGCCGGTTGAAATTCGACAGGTTGTTAAAGCCCGCCTTGAAGCAGATGTCGGTCACGCTCAGTGTGTCGTCGGTCAGCAACTGGCACGCGAGATTGATGCGCATCCGGTTCACGTACTGTACGAACGGCAGCCCGGTATGGCGGCGGAAGTAGCGCGAAAACGCGCTGACGCTCTGCCCCGCCAGCTGCGCGAGCTCGGATTCGCGCAACTCGTTCGCGAGGTTCTTGCCGATATACGACAGCACATGATTGATGCGGGTCGCCGCGAAACTGGCCGGATCGGCCTGATATGCGGGGCTCGCCAGCGTGTCGCGATCCTGCGCGCTCATCAGGATGTCGAGCATCGACATGAACAGCACGAGCCGGCGCAGCCCGCGCGCGGCGAGCAGTTCGAGAAAGAGCGGCTGGATCTGCGCGGCGGTCTGCGGGCCGAACGACAGCCCGCGGCGCGCGTCGGCAAGCAGTGCCTGAAGCTGGCGCCACTCCGGGAAACTGTCGACGCAGTTCGACACGAACTCCTGACCGAACTGCACGACCAGATTGCGCTGCGCGACGCTCTGCCCTTCCGGCACGTCGCTGACCCAGTTATGCGGCAGGTTCGGCCCCATCAGCACGAGGTTGCCGGGCGCGAAGCTGCCGATGTAATCGCCGACGAACATCTTGCCGGTGGTCGCGACGATCAGGTGAATCTCGTATTCGGGGTGAAAGTGCCAGCGCACCGTGCGGTACGGATAGCCATGCGACCACACCTTGAACGATTCGTCGGGGCGCACGGCCACGATTTCGAGATCAGGTTCCACTGTCTGCCTCCATGAGGCGGTCGCGCTGTGAACGATATGCGCGCCGCCGAATTCGAGCTTGTTAAAGCTAAAAGTAACCGCGAAACACGCGAGCCACCACTCGAAAAGAGACCGCTGATCGATACTTTTTTGCATTCGGGTTAGCCCCGACGCTCGGAAGGTCAAATTTGATGCAATGCAAAAACCGTCCGTACGGCTGGGATGCTCGCTGCGGTACGCGTTTCGCCTTGACTTTCGCCCCACCCGGTACGATCATTCGCTCACATACAGAGCAAATGCTCGACGCACATAACGCGCGCTTCGAGCGCGAACGATTGCAACCTGGTTGCATGCGGGCAGCAGCAGCGGACGAGCGCTCACTCTGCCCGACCTAGGAGACACACATGAACAGCGGGCAAGGCAGCGGCGCGGCCGCACACGTGATCCTGCACATCGGCGCGGGATCGTTTCATCGCGCGCATCAAG
>NZ_DASXHN010000482.1:0-5901 GCF_036488505.1 Paraburkholderia sp.
AGATGCATCTTCGAGACGACCTTCTTCATCGTTTCGATCGGGCATGGCGAGCCCGCCATGATGCCGGTGCGCAGGCGTGACAAATCGTACGACGCGAAATCTGGATGCTCGAGCTCGGCGATGAACATCGTCGGTACGCCGTGCAGCCCGGTGCATTGTTCCTCCGCGGTCGCGGCGAGCGTCGCCGCCGGGTCGAAGCCCTCGCCGGGGAACACCATGTTCGCGCCGACCGACACGCATGCGAGCACCGACAGCACCATCCCGAAGCAGTGGTACAAGGGCACCGGAATGCACAGGCCGTCCCGTTCGCTCAGCCGCATCGCCATCGCGATATAACGCGCGTTGTTCACAACGTTGCTGTGCGTCAGCGTCGCGCCTTTCGGGTTGCCCGTCGTGCCGCTCGTGAACTGGATGTTGATCGGCTCGTGGCACGACAGCGTGGCGCCGATCGCGTCAAGCCGCGCGACGTCAAGCGCCACGCGTCCACGTTCGATCACATCCGAAAAGCTCAGCATGCCGGGCGCTTCTGTGTCGCACATGCGGATCACGTAGCGCAATTCGGGTAGCCTGGCGGCGTGGAGTTCACCGGGCGCGTGGCTCGCCAGTTCGGGCGCGAGCTCCTGCAGCATCTCGAGGTACATCGAGGTCTTGAAGCGCTCCGCGGCGATGATCGCGTTGCAGCCGACCTTGTTAAGCGCGTATTCGAGTTCCGCCAGCCGGTAGGCGGGATTGATGTTGACGAGGATCGCGCCGATGCGCGCGGTCGCGAACTGGGTCAGCAGCCACTCGACGCGGTTCGGCGACCAGATGCCGACGCGATCGCCTTTGCCGATACCAAGCGCGAGCAGCCCGGACGCGAGCACGTCCACCTCGTTCGCGAACTCAGTCCACGTCCAGCGGATGCGCTGCTCGCGGAACATCACGGCGGGCCGGTCGGGGAAGCGTGCCGCGGTGTCGCGCAGAAACTCGCCCACAGTCGCTTCGCTCAACGGAATTTCGGTCGAACCGCGAACGTACGATAGTCCGTCCTTCGGTTCGATGAGTGCATCGTCGCCCGACATATGCGCTGCCATGGTGTCGTCTCCGTGAGCGCGAGCGCGCTCGATCGAAATGAGTTTGAAATCGATTGTGCACTGGCATGAGTCGGGCGGGCATCAAGTCTTACCCGCAGCGCATTCGCGCGGATAGCGATTGCTACTTCTTCGGTCCGGTCATGCCACGGATCGCGGCGACGTTTCCGTAAACGTCAACTTGATGTCAAAAAAAAGCAGCCGCGAGGGCTGCTTTGTTCTGCTGCATATGCCTTTACTGCTGACCGCGTAGCTTGCGCAGACGCTGGATTGCCGCGAGCTGGGCCGTCGCGTACGCGAGTTCCGCTTGCGCGGTTGCGTACTCGAGGTTCGAACCCGTGTTCTGCAGCGCCTCTTCCGCACGCTTGCGTGCGTCTTCAGCCTTCGCTTCGTCGAGATCCTTGCCGCGGATCGCGGTGTCGGCGAGAACCGTCACTGCCCCCGGCTGAATTTCGAGGATGCCGCCAGCGACGAACACGAACTCCTCTTCGCCGTTTTCGGCTTCGATGCGCACCGCACCCGGACGAATCCGTGTGATGAGCGGGGTGTGGCCCGGCAGAATGCCCAGTTCACCCGCTTCGCCCGGTAGCGCGACGAACTTCGCCTGGCCCGAGAAGATCTGCTCTTCCGCGCTGACGACGTCTACCTTGATTGTTGCCATAAGTGTCGACTCCTGTCGACGAGAGCGAGCGCTTTAGCGTTCACTCTCGTCCCATACAAGGCTGGGTTGAGCGTAGTGAGAGGCGGGACAGTTACGAGTGACCTACTACTGAGCCGGTACAAACCTGCCGCGCCTTTACCTACACCCGACCTTTACTGGATCTTCTTGGCCTTTTCGAAGGCTTCGTCGATCGTGCCGACCATGTAGAACGCCTGTTCCGGCAGATGGTCGCACTCGCCTTCAACGATCATCTTGAAGCCACGGATGGTTTCCTTCAGCGGCACGTACTTGCCCGGCGAACCCGTGAACACTTCAGCGACGTGGAACGGCTGCGACAGGAAACGCTGGATCTTACGAGCGCGCGCCACGGCGAGCTTGTCTTCCGGCGCCAGTTCGTCCATACCCAGAATCGCGATAATGTCGCGCAATTCCTTGTAGCGCTGCAGCGTTTGCTGCACGCCGCGCGTGATCGAGTAATGCTCTTCGCCGATCACGTTCGGGTCGATCTGCCGCGAGGTCGAATCGAGCGGGTCCACCGCCGGGTAGATACCCAGAGAAGCGAT
The DNA here is from genome assembly GCF_036488505.1 of Paraburkholderia sp. Lineage (GTDB taxonomy): Bacteria > Pseudomonadota > Gammaproteobacteria > Burkholderiales > Burkholderiaceae > Paraburkholderia. The sequence goes on from NZ_DASXHN010000482.1 coordinate 2,295, forward strand.
GTCACGCGAGAGCACGACGGTTGCGTCCAGGTGGCCGAAGGTCGTAGCCGGTGACGGGTCCGTCAAGTCGTCCGCAGGGACGTACACGGCCTGCACCGACGTAATCGAGCCCGTCTTGGTCGACGTAATACGCTCTTGCAGCTTACCCATTTCTTCAGCCAGCGTCGGCTGATAGCCCACTGCCGACGGCATACGGCCGAGCAGTGCCGACACTTCGGTACCGGCCAGCGTGAAACGGTAGATGTTGTCGACGAAGAACAGCACGTCGAGGCCTTCGTCACGGAAGTGCTCAGCCATCGTCAGGCCGGTCAGTGCGACGCGCAGACGGTTGCCCGGCGGCTCGTTCATCTGGCCGTACACCAGCGCGACCTTGTCGAGAACGTTCGAGTCCTTCATTTCATGATAGAAGTCGTTCCCTTCGCGGGTACGCTCGCCCACACCGGCGAACACGGAGTAACCACCGTGTTCCTTCGCGATGTTGTTGATCAGTTCCATCATGTTCACGGTCTTGCCCACGCCGGCGCCACCGAACAGACCCACCTTACCGCCCTTCGCGAACGGGCAGATCAGGTCGATAACCTTGATGCCGGTTTCGAGCAGCTCGGTCGACGGCGACAGTTCGTCGAACGCCGGAGCCTTCTGGTGGATCGAGCGCGTCGTGTCGCTCGAGATCGGGCCAGCTTCGTCGATCGGACGGCCCAGCACGTCCATGATGCGGCCCAGGGTCGGCTTGCCGACCGGCACGCTGATCGGCTTGCCGGTGTTCTGCACGATCGTACCGCGGCGCAGACCGTCCGAAGCACCCAGACAGATGGTACGGACCACGCCGTCGCCCAGCTGCTGCTGGACTTCGAGCGTCAACTCCGAACCTTCGAGAATGAGCGCGTCGTAAATTTTCGGCATGGATGCACGCGGAAATTCCACGTCGATCACCGCACCGATGCACTGTACGATCTTGCCTTCTACCAAAGCAGTTGTACTCATCGCTTTTCCTTTAGATACTCAATTCTTCACTCGCGCAAAGGCGCAGGTCTTCGATGGGCGCGCCTCGCAGGCGCACATGAAACGACCAGCTGACCGGGGTCAGACTGCCGCCGCTCCACCGACGATTTCCGACAGTTCTTTCGTGATCGCGGCCTGACGGCTCTTGTTGTACACGAGCTGCAGATCGTTGATGACCGTCTTCGCGTTGTCCGAAGCGGCCTTCATCGCCACCATCCGGGCCGACTGCTCCGATGCCATGTTCTCCGCGACGGCCTGATAGACCAGCGCTTCGACATAGCGCACCAGCAGTTCGTCCACCACCGCTTGTGCATCCGGCTCGTAGATGTAGTCCCACTGGGTGCTCGGCGTCGCGCCGTCTTCTTCCGCGCGCTCGAACTGTTCCGCCGACAGCGGCAACAGCTGCTCGATCACCGGCTCCTGCTTCATCGTGTTGACGAAGCGCGTGTACGCGAGGTACACCGCCGAAATCTTGCCTTCCGAGAACAGGTCGAGTTGGACCTTTACCGCGCCGATCAGCTTTTCCAGATGGGGCGTATCGCCCAGATGCACGACATTCGACACGACCTTCGCCCGCAGACGGTTCAGGAAGCCCAGGCCCTTGCTGCCGATCGCGGTTGCCTCGATCGTCTTGCCACGCCCTTCCAGTTCCTTGAACTTCTGCACCGATGCGCGCAGCACGTTGGTGTTCATTCCGCCGCACAGACCCTTGTCGGTCGTAACGAGGATGATGCCGGCCGCCTTCGCGCCTTCGTTCGACACCATGAACGGGTGGCGATACTCCGGGTTCGCACGGCTCATGTGCGCAGCGATATCGCGGACCTTGTCGGCGTACGGGCGAGCAGCGCGCATGCGCTCCTGAGCGCGGCGCATCTTCGAGGCGGCCACCATCTCCATCGCTTTCGTGATCTTGCGCGTGTTTTGCACGCTCTTGATCTTGCCGCGAATTTCCTTCATTCCAGCCATTGCTTGCTCCTTGTCGGCCCGAGTTAGCGCTTTAACACTTACTTGGGTCCCATGCACAGCGATCGAAGCAGCGCTGGGCGCTCTGATGCGGCCCGCGCTGCTTCAAGGTCCGTTTATGCCTTGCGGATCACTCGCGGATCAATAAGCGCCGGACTTCTTGAAGTCTTTGACGGCCGTATGCAGCAGGCCTTCGTCGTCCTTCGAGAGTTCCTTGGTTTCTTCGATGCGCTTGATCAGGTCAGCATGGCTCGTCTTCAGGGATTCGCGCAGACCCTTCTCGAACGGCAGGACTTGAGCGACTTCGAGGTCGTCGAGGTAACCGTTGTTCGCTGCGAACAGCGAAACAGCCAGTTCCCACACTTGCAGCGGCTGATACTGCGGCTGCTTCAGCAGTTCCGTCACGCGGCGGCCGCGCTCCAGCTGCTTACGGGTCGCTTCGTCGAGGTCCGAGGCGAACTGCGCGAATGCTGCGAGTTCACGGTACTGCGCGAGGTCGGTACGGATACCGCCCGACAGCTTCTTCACGACCTTGGTCTGAGCCGCGCCACCCACACGTGACACCGACACACCGGCGTTAATCGCGGGGCGAATACCCGCGTTGAAGAGGTCGGTTTCCAGGAAGATCTGGCCGTCGGTAATCGAGATCACGTTCGTCGGGACGAATGCGGTGACGTCGCCTGCCTGCGTTTCGATGACCGGCAGTGCCGTCAGCGAACCGCTCTTGCCCTTCACTTCACCGTTGGTGAACTTCTCGACGTACTCTTCCGAGACGCGAGCGGCACGTTCCAGCAGACGCGAGTGCAGGTAGAACACGTCGCCCGGGGAGGCTTCGCGGCCCGGCGGGCGGCGCAGCAGCAGCGAGATCTGACGGTATGCCCAAGCTTGCTTGGTCAAGTCGTCATAAACGATCAGCGCGTCCTGGCCGCGGTCGCGGAAGTATTCGCCCATCGTGCAGCCGGCGTACGGTGCGAGGTACTGCATCGCGGCCGATTCCGATGCCGAAGCGGCCACGACGATCGTGTATTCCAGCGCGCCGGTTTCTTCCAGCTTGCGCACCACGTTCATGATCGACGAAGCCTTCTGGCCGATCGCGACGTAGATACAGAAAAGGTTCTTGCCCTTCTGGTTGATGATCGCGTCGACTGCGACTGCGGTCTTGCCGCACTGGCGGTCGCCGATGATCAGCTCACGCTGGCCACGGCCAACCGGCACCATCGCGTCGATCGACTTCAGACCGGTCTGGACCGGTTCGGAAACCGACTTACGCCAGATCACGCCCGGAGCAATCTTTTCGATTGCGTCGGCCTTCTTCGCGTTGATCGGGCCCTTGCCGTCGATCGGGTTGCCGAGTGCGTCGACCACGCGGCCGAGCAGTTCCGGACCCACCGGCACTTCCAGAATGCGGCCCGTCGTCTTGACGATGTCGCCTTCCGAAATGTGTTGGTACTCACCCAGAATCACCGCGCCGACCGAGTCGCGCTCGAGGTTCAGTGCCAGACCGAAGGTGTTGCCCGGGAATTCGAGCATTTCGCCCTGCATCACTTCCGACAGGCCGTGGATACGCACGATACCGTCGGTCACGGAGATCACGGTGCCCTGGTTGCGAACGTCTGCGCTCGCTTCAAGGCCCTGGATCCGG
>NZ_DASXHN010000529.1:0-26500 GCF_036488505.1 Paraburkholderia sp.
GATTTTCATAACGATCGGCAAGAGAGGGACGATGGCTGGATTGTCGCTCATCGGGACCCGTCGATCCAATCGTTGGCAGTATCCGACCTCCCGTTGCAACCAGTTGATGTTCGTCAGTGGCATTCACCACAATTTGTGACGCACGGACGGCGGGACCGGTACCGAGTCGCAGGCGTTGCCCGCGATCACAATATCGGCCCTGGTGTCGGGGACTACTCCCGCGGGGATGGCAAGAGAGCCGACGCGTTATCGCGGCGCGGCGCGACTCGCCACACAGCGTTGCCGACGTCATCGGCTACCAGCAACGCGCCGCGCGCATCGAGCGCGACGCCGACCGGCCGTCCTACCGCATGGCCGTCCGGCGTGAGAAAACCGCTCAGGAAATCTTCGGGCAGTCCGGCCGGCTTGCCATCCACGAACGGCACGAATACCACCTTATAGCCGGTGTGCGGCTTGCGATTCCACGAGCCGTGCTGGCCGATGAAAGCGCCGCCGCGGTAATGAGCGGGGAACAGATCGCGGTCGTAAAAGACCAGTCCGAACGACGCGGTGTGGTTGCCCAACGCATAGTCCGGCGCAATCGCTGTCGCGACGAGCGCGGGACGTTGCGGCGTGACGCGCGTATCGACGTGCTGCCCCCAATAGCTGTAGGGAAAGCCGTAGAACGCGCCGTCCTTTACCGCCGTCATGTAATCGGGCACCAGGTTGTTGCCAAGGTCGTCGCGCTCATTGACCGTCGTCCATAAAGCGCCGCTGTCCGGCTGCCAGGCGAGGCCGTTCGGATTGCGCAGTCCGGTCGCATAGGCGCGCAACTTGCCGCTTTGCACGTCGAACTCGAGAATTCGCGCCCGGCCTACCTCCGCTGCAATGCCGTTCTCGCCCGCATTGCTGTTCGAGCCTACGGTGATGTACAGATGCTTGCCAGAATGATCCGCGATGACGTTCTTGGTCCAGTGATGATTGATCGCACCGGCCGGCAAGTCAGCGACTTTCAGCGGCGGGCCGTCGATCGCCGTTGCACCCGGCGTATAGTCGAAACGCAGCAACGCGTCGGTGTCGGCCACGTAAAGATCGTGACCGATCAAAGCGATGCCAAACGGCGAATGCAAGTGGCGCAAAAACACGGTCTGCATCTGGGCGGTGCCACTGCCTTGCGTATCGCGCAAAAGCACAATGCGATCAGGGCTCGGCACGCCTGCACCCGCGCGCTTCATCACCTGCCGCCGGATCCACCCCGACAGGCCGCTTCCTTCATCGTGCTGTTGCGGAGCGTCGCTTTCGGCGACCAGTACGTCACCGTTCGGCAACGTGTATAGCCAGCGCGGATGCGACAGCCCGCCGGCAAACTTGGTCACGGCAAATCCGCTGGGGGCGGTAGGCGCGAATTCCGCGGGGGGCGATTGCACGGGCGCGATATTCACCGTCGGAATCGACGACCCCGCCGGTGGGCCAATAACCGGAGACGGGCCTAGACCGGTGTCCACGGAAGCGGACGGACCCAGTGCACATGCGGCAAGTGCAACAACGACCGGTAATACCATCAGATGCTTCGGCAAGTGCATGTCGCGTCCCGTCTGTCAGCCTTCGTTATTCGATGCATCGGTGCATACGCGTAGCAACAAGCCTGCCTGCCAGAGGTCTGCTGAAGGGAACGAGATTTAGCACGGCGCCGGTTCGGCGAGTTTCGAGCGCGAACCGGCTATCAGAGGACTCGCAACAGATTGCGATGCTTTGGCAAACGCCCGCACCGGCTTAGAACCTTATCGCGGCAACCTCACGCTGCGCCCGGTAACGACGCTCGATGCCCGCGCGCGGAAGCGTCCCGGGCGACGTCGAACCAACTCAGCCCGGTTATGGATGCAGCGTGAACCAGCCGAGAAACACCACGCCAGCGATCGCGCAATAGATGCCGAAAGACGCGAGCCGTCCGCGCCCTTCGAAGTAGCGCATCAGGAAACGCACGCTCAGATACGCGGCGATTGCGGTCAGGACGCCGCCCAGCAGCGCGTCGGCGAGCTGGCCGGGCGCATGGAAAAGCTTCGGCAATTCGAGCACGCCTGCCGCGAGGATGATCGGCGTGCCGAGCAGGAACGAAAACTCGGCGGCCTTCTCCGCAGTCAGGCCGGCGGCGTTGCCGGCGATCATCGTCAGGCCGCTGCGCGAGAAACCGGGAATCAGCGCCCCGATCTGCGCGAGACCGACGAAAAACGCCTGGCGGAACGTCATCTTCTCCGGCGCCTGTGGCGCGCGCACCCGTTGCAGGCGGTCGCCGGCCAACAGCAGCACCCCATTGACGATCAGCGCGACCGCCACGATGCGCAGGTCGTGGAAGATCAGCTCGAGGCGCTTTTCCAGCACCAGGCCAACCAGTCCTGCCGGGATCGTGCCGATGATCAGCGCCCACATCATGTGCGCGTCGTCGTTGCGCCGGCCGCCGAACGACGCGAAAAAGCCGTGCACCAGCGCGTACCATCGTTTACGGAAGTACCACAGCAGCGCGAACGCTGTGCCCAGGTGAAGCGCAACGAGGAATGGCAGCAATTGCGGCGCATGCCTGTCGATGTGCATGCCGAACAGCGCGGGCACCAGCAGCGTGTGTCCTAGGCTGCTGACCGGAAACAGCTCGGTGACGCCTTGCAACACGCTTAGAAAGATCAGAAACGACAGGTTCAACGGGCGGTCCTTGCAGGATAGGTATTCGTGGAATGGTCACCGGCCAGGTTTGGCGCGGTGACAGCGCTTGAGCGGTTAGCTCGAACTTGCCGCGGTGTTAGCGCGCCATTGGCCTTGCAACTGGCCTTGCAACTGGCCACGCCGTAGGCCACGCGAGCCGGCATCGTCGGCGTCACCGGAGATCTTGCACAGGTTATGTGTCGCCTCTGTGCTTCAGACCCGGTAGCATGCGGATCAGCACGTTATCGCGCAAAAAGAAGTGATGAAACAACGCCGCAGCCGCGTGGCACGCTGCGAACACGATGATCGTCCATCCGACCAGATCGTGTGCCTCTCCAACGTTGTGGTGAGCCGCCTTGCTAAACGGCGGGAATGGCGGCGGGATCTGCAGTCCAAAAAAGCTCATGGATTCTTTTCCCGACCAACGCAGAACGAATCCCAGCAGCGCCTGAGAAACCAGCAATACATACAGCAGGTAATGGACCGTCGTCGCGGCATGCTCCACCCACCCGGCGTTTGCGGGCGGCGCCTGATGTCCAGGTGACAAACGCCAGCTGATTCGCGCGATCAGCACCGCCGTGAGCAGGATGCCGAGCGACATGTGCGCGGCGATCAGCACGTGCCGCGTCGGACGCGGGGTGAAGCCCCAGATTTGCGCAAGCAGGAATAGCGTCAGCACAAGGACCGCGGTAATCCAGTGCAGCGCAACGGAGATGCGGTCATACGTCGTCCTGTCGTCGCCGGCCGCGATTCGCGTGGCCGCTGAGGAGGCTTTAGAGATAGGGTCGCGCTGCATCGGTCGGTGGTATCACGGGTTTATCGCGGCGATGGGCTGCCGTCGTCTGTTGCTGTGGGAAAGAATAGTCAATCCTGGACCGGAACTGCAAGAAAGCGCCCAACGTGTATGGGCCGCGTTGCGCTCGGTTGCCTGGCGAGCCATTACATGCAAGCGCCCCCTTTGTCCAAACATCGTCCCGATAGCAGCGGTGTTCCGATCTGCGCGGGCAACGCGGGCCGTATCGCGCGTCAAGCAGCCCGACAGTCGCGCCCGGACGCGGCCGCCGCGTTTGCGCATAATATCGCCGCGCAAGCTGAAGGTTTCCTGAAGTACGTTAACGCTTGTCCGTCTATGTATGCGACAGCAAACGGAACGCGTTAAATGACTTGGGAGATAACGCAAACGATTTCCACTCGCGGTCATCGCGGAATGTGAGGTTATCGGCGCGACGCGCCAGACGCAGCAGTATGCTTCAGCGTCTATCGGACTCATCGCATATGGCATCGAAGCAGGAACTGAAGCGCTATCGGATCAATCTCGCGGACGAACTGCATGGCGCGGCCGTCTACGAGACGCTCGCGCGAGTCGAAACAGATCCCGAAAGAAAGCGGACGTTTGGCGAACTAGCCGCGTCCGAACACGAGCACGCGAAGGTCTGGGCAGACAAGCTCCGAGCTAATCACCAGCGTGTTCGCACCAGACCAGTGCTGAAGACGGTGCTGCTGAAGGGGCTGGTCCATGTATTCGGGCCGCGATTTGTCCTCCCGTCACTTGCTGCCGCCGAGTTCGCCGACCGGAACAAATATGCCCGCAGTCCCGACACCGCGAAGATGTCGGAGGACGAACGTCACCACGCGAGCGTGGTGCAGCGGTTGGCAAATGATGGCAAGCCCGAGGCAACGAAGGGCGCCGAGATCGCGCAGGCCGAGTCGTGGCACCGGGGCGTATCGTCCGGCAACGACCTGCGCGCCGCGGTACTCGGCGCTAACGACGGTCTGGTGTCGAATTTTTGCCTGATCATGGGTGTTGCCGGAGCCGGGACCCAAAGCAAGGCGATCCTGTTGACCGCGCTTGCCGGGATTGTCGCGGGTGCCTGCTCGATGGCACTGGGCGAATGGCTGTCGGTAACCAATGCCCGCGAACTCGCGAGGACACAGATTGCGAAAGAGGCGGACGAGATCGAGCACACTCCCGACGCGGAACAGCATGAGCTTCGTCTGATATATCGGGCCAAAGGGCTGGACTATGAGGAGGCCAGCCGGGTTGCTGCGGAAATCATGAAAGACAAGGACAAGGCCCTCGATGCGCTGACCCGCGAGGAACTTGGGCTCGACCCGGCGGAACTGGGCGGAAATCCCTGGTCGGCCGCGGCGGTGTCGTTCTGTCTTTTTTCGGCCGGAGCAATATTTCCCGCGATGCCGTTCCTGTGGTCGACTGGCCAGCCGGCAATTCTGCAGTGCATTGCCTTCAGTGTGATCGCGCTGGCAGCCATCGGCATGTTCACCTCGTTGTTCAACGGCAGGAGCGCGATGTATTCCGCGGTTCGGCAGGTCGTCATCGGGCTCGTCGCCGCGGCATTCACGTTCGGGATTGGGCACCTGTTGGGTGTGTCGGTTTCATGACGATGAAGGCTCTTGCGGCACGCCCATTGCTGAAGCATGGAACCGGCACATGCACAGGAGCGGCTGATGCGAACGCATATTGATGTATCCAAGCCCCGCAACATGCGGACAACGATGCGGGCACCGCGGCTTTGCAAGCGCGTCCGGTTCGCCACCTTTGCGGCCAACGCGGTCGCCTGCCTGGTATTGGTAGCGGGCGCAAATCTGGCGCAGGCGGACGATGTGGATAAACCGGCCGATTTTCTTGCGTCCGCGATCCAGGATGGTCGCGCTGAGATCCAATCCTGTCAGCTCGCGCTACGCACGTCATCGGATACATCGGTGCAGGCGTTCGCCAAACGCATGATCAGCGACCACGGAGCGCTCGATGCCCGTATCGAAAGCCTCGCGCGCAAAAAGGGCTACGAGTTGCCCACGGGGATATCGATCACCCAGAAGGCGACTCAGGCCGCGCTAACGCCACTGACGGGGCACACGTTTGACAAGGTCTTCATGGAGCACAACGTCTCGGACCATAAGGACGACATCAAACACTTCAGCGAACAGGCGCAGCAAGGCAGCGACCCGGAGGTACGCGCACTTGCCGCCAGTGCGGTGCCTGTATTACGCGAGCATTTGAAGCTGTCTGAACAGACGCTGGCGAATGTGAGTCGCTAACGGTGATCGCGGGATCCAGTTCGACGCGCAACTCACCCCGCCCGGTTTGACGTGCGCACCATGATGTCGTGGGGAAGCCAGCAATGCGAATGGCCAATTCTGGCGACGCGGGTTAGCTGAATCTGGCGCCCCGTTGAAACCAAGCTCCTACGCGACCGGCCGGTGCCGCGCCACGCGCGAAACCGGCCGTTGGTCAGCCAACGCGAACTCAAACATCGGTATAGACCTGCATCGCGATCCGCTTGCTCTGCGGCTCGCCCGCCGAAATTTGGATCAGTTCGCACGGACGGCGCTCCGGCTGCGCCATACCGGGCGTCCACAGCCAATAGTGATTGGCCGGCAGACCGTTGACCGCCACCACGCGGTGATTGCCGGCAGCATCGATTGCGTGGATCGTGACCCGGCTGATCAAGCCGCCCTTCAACGCGCGCATATCGTCGACGGCTTCATTCACCGCGCGCTCGACGCTCATCCCCATCTTCATATAGAGCACCACCGCGCGCGCGGTTCCCGCGCGGATCGTCATTTCGCCCGCGCCCGTGCATGCGCAGGCACCGTAGCGGCTGTCGGCGTAGGAGCCGGCGCCGATCAGCGGGCTGTCGCCGAGGCGGCCCGGGTACTTCCAGCCCCATCCCGACGTACTGGTGCCCGTCACGACGTTGCGCGCGCCATCGATTGCAAGAAAAACGGTCGTGTCCTTGCCGATCTCCGGATCGACCGCGTTCTGGCAGTAGCGTTCCAGCGGCACGTTGGGCCACGCGGCTTTATGGGCCGCGCTGACTTCGGCGTCGAACCAGCGCGCGTAGGCCTTGCGCGAATGATCCGCGAGCAGGTCGCAACGCTCGGCACCTGTTTCGGCCGCGAAGCGCGCGGCGCCCTCGCCGATCAGCAGTTCATGCGGCAGGCGCTCCATTACCGCGCGCGCGACGCTGACCGGATGCCGGAAGCCCTTGAGCCCGCCGACAGCGCCGGTGCGCAACGTCGAACCATCCATCACCGACGCGTCGAGTTCGACCTCGCCGAGCAGGTTCGGCCAGCCGCCACGGCCGACCGTGCGCACTTCGTCGTCATCTTCCACGAGCTGGATGCCGGCCTCGACCGCGTCGAGCCCGGCGCGGCCGTCGCGCAGCATCTGCGCAGTCCGGCCGATGCCGGATTTGCCTTCGTTGTTAGTCAGAATAATCATGTGCTGTGGCCAGAAAAGAGACGAGAGCCGATTACAGTCCGACGCGGAAATCCTTGTTCCAGAAGTCGAGCATGTCGGTTTTGTGCTTCATCAGCAGCGCGAAATCGACCGGTACGATCCGTTCGAGCTCGGCGCCCGAAAAGCCCACCGCCTGCTGCAACGACGGCGGCAAGTCGGCATTCTTGATCGTCGGCGCATAGCCCATCGTTTCAGCGAACGCGCGCTGCGCACGCGGATCGAGCATCGCGTTCAGATACGGAAACGCGCACCCGGCCTGCTTGCTGCCCGCTGTCACCGCCGCTTCGAACGTGGCCGGCAACGCGCCCTCCTTCGGAAACACGTAGTCAACGTTGAGCCCCGCTTTTTTCCATTGCAGCGTGCGCGCCTTCCATGTGACGGTGACGACGATCTCGCCGCTCTTGAGCGCCGAGGCCAGCGCATCGACCGACGGATAGATGCGCGGCGACGCTTCGCGCAGCGCGCGCAGATACTTCTGCCCGAGCGCGAGATCGCTGGCCTTGCCACCGGATGCAAGCGCGCCCGCCAGCGTCAGATAGTCGTATTGATCGTCGACGAGGCCGATTTTTCCGTTGAACGCGGGGTCGAGCAGCGCGGCCAGACCGTCGGGGCGCGTGCGCACGCGGTCGGTGTCGTAGACCAGCACGAGCGCGCTGAAGATATGCGGCACCGCGTAGCCGCGGCGGAACTGCGGAATCACGTTGGCGAGATTCGGCAGCAATGCTTCGTCGAGCTTCGCGGTCGTGCCTTCGGAATACATCTGGAACATGTCGTTGTCGCGCAGCAGCGAGATATCCATCGTCGCGCGGCGGCCGTGCGCTTCGGCGCGCATCGTCGTTTGCCGCGCGAGCGCGCTGCCCACCGCGTAGGTGACCGTCCCGCCGCCCGGCGTGACGAGCGGGTCGATGTTCTGTTGCAGCAGGCGTTGATAGTCCCCTCCCCACGTTCCCACCACGATCTGGCCGGTACAGGCGCCCGCCGCGTTCGCTTTCGACGCGAACGGGCCAAGCGCGGATGCGGCGGCGAGCGCACCTGTCGATTGCAGGAAACGGCGGCGTCGGTTGTTGATGTTATTCATGCACTCGCTCCAGGAGATAGGCAATCTGAAAAAGACGAAGTCGAGCCTCGGCGGCCCGATCCGACTATCGTTCTATGTTGTGGTTCGCTGAAGACGCCGCCATGCGCGCGTGCGGCACGTTGATGCACCGGTACGACGCAACAACCGATTCTCGCGGGCGACTCAGCGTGTCGAGTCCAGCCGCGCGTTCACCGCCGCCATCACCTCGTCGAGCGACTCCTCCATCACCCGCGACAATTCGTCGAGATGCGGGGCCGGCGCCGCGCCGTGCGGTGTGATTCTCAGCGTATAGAAAGGCATCGCAAGCTCGAAGCGCCGCAGAATCAGATTCGAGTCGAGAAAGTCGTATGCCGATACCGGATGCAGCAGGCCGATGCCCAGGCCTTCCTTGACCATCGTCGCGATGTTGACCGAATACGGCGCGATCGCCACGACCTGCGATTGCAACTGCCCGGTCGCGAAAACGTGATCCATGCCCCAGCGCACCAGATCGGGCAGGTCGTACGAGACGATCGGCTGGTCCTGCAGATCGGCCATCCTGATGACCTTGCGCTTGCCGAGCGGATGGCCCGCCGGCAACGCGCAGATCGCATCGAGTTGCGCGAATGCGGTCGAATCGGTGCCCGCCACGTCGACCGTATTCGTGACGAGGCCAAGCGCGAGCTGGCGCGACACGATCTGGTCGCGAATCACCGCGGACGCGGCGGTCGTCAGTGCGATCTGCACAGCAGGATGACGGCGATGAAAGTTCGCGATCACGCGCGCGAAATAACCGAGCCCGAACGACACCACCGAACCCACCCGAATCACCGCGGTCGATGGATTGCGCAAGCTCAGCGCGAACTCGCGGATGTTGTTCAGGCCCGCGTAGCGCCGCTCGACTTCCTCGAACAGCGCGAGCGCTTCGATGGTCGGTTCGAGCCGGCCACGGCTGCGATCGAACAGCGTCAGATTGATCGAGCGTTCCAGATCGGTAATCAGGCGGCTGATGCCGGATTGCGACGTGCCGATGACCTGGGCGGCGCGGGTGGTCGTGCGCGTGAGCATCAGCGCCCGGAACGCGTCGATATGCCGAAAGTCCATCCGTTCTCTCCGGATTGCATGGGCCGCCGGCGCTTTCCGCTCCCGCAGGAGCGGTCGGCTCGTCACGCCTGCAAATCAAAGGCATGGATTTTACCGCCCTTCATCACCACCGGAATCCGCTCGCCCTGCCCCAGCAGACAGTCGAGCGACGCGAGCGGATTGCCGTCGACGACGAGCATGTCCGCGTAAGCGCCCGGCGTGATTTGCCCGAGCTGGCCCTCCTGACCGAGCACTTGCGCGCCGACCAGGGTCGCGCTGCGCAGGATCTCGAGCGGCGACAGCACCTGGCTGCGCAGGCGGAATTCGTCGCTTTGCAGACGCTGCGATTCGCCGAGCAGATCGGAGCCGAAGCCCATCGGCACACCGGCGTCGCGGAAGATTTCGAGCGAGCGCAAACCCGCGTGCCGCACGTCCTCGATCTTCGCGACGCTATCGGCCGGCAGACCGAGCGATTCGCCTTCGTTCGCGAGCGCGTCGTACGTGACGAGCGTCGGCACCGCGAATGCGCCGTGCTCGGCCATCACGCGCGCGGCGGCCGCGTCGACCAGATTGCCGTGCTCGATCGTGCGCACGCCGCAGCGCACCGCGCGCGTGATCGCCTCGGCCGTGTACGCATGCGCGAGCACATAGGTGCCGCGTGCGCGCGCCTCATGCACGATCGCGCGAATCTCGTCTTCCGAATAGCCCCATGCGCCGACCGGATCGGTTGGCGACGCGACGCCGCCCGACGCCATGATCTTGATCTGGTCCGCGCCCATCTGCAGTTCTTCGCGCACCGCGCGGCGCACTTCATCGACACCATCGGCGACCCGCGACACCGCGCCGACGCGCGCGCAGCACGAGCACGGGCTATCCATGCCGATGTAGTCGCTGCGGGTGCGCATATCGCCGTGCCCACCGGTCTGACTGATCGCGCGGCCCGATACGAACAGCCGCGGCCCGTCGGCGAGCCCCTGTTCGAGCGCCTGCTTCAGCGCGAAGCCCGCGCCGCCCGCATCGCGCACGGTCGTAAAGCCGCGCCGCAGCATCCCTTGCAAGATCGGCAACGACTTCAGCGTGATCAGCACGTTCGGCAGATTGACCTGCTGCGCGAGATTCAATTGCGTCGCATGGACATGCACGTGCAGATCGATCAGCCCGGGCATCAGCGTCTTGCCGCGTACGTCGATTTCGCGCGCCGACGCACTGCGGATCGGGCGATCCGATACTTCCTTGACGCGTCCGTTTTCCACCAGCACCGCATGGTCCTCGCGCAACTCGCCGGCAACCGGGTCGAGCAGCGCGCAGTGCGAGAACAGAATCGACTCCATCATTTCTCCTCCCGGTCAGCTTCCGGGTGATGTCCAACGTTGAAGGATGACGCGCTGGCGCAACTCAATCGATCGTCGCGTGAGCCAAGGTGCGCGGCGTATTCGTCAGCAGTTCGGGCGCGGCGCCGGTGACGACCGAATCGTCGAGACGGAAGCCGCCGAGTCCATACACATAGATGCCCGGTTCCGCCGAGTAGACCTCGTTGTCGAGCAGCGCGCGGTGGTTGAAGGCCATGTCGTCCGGATACTCGTGTCCGATGATGCCCATCCCGTGTCCCGTGCGATGGCGGACGTACTGGCCGCAGCCCGCCTGCTCGATTACCGCCTGCGCGGCTGCATCGATGCCGGATACCGGCCGGCCGGTCACGGCCGCCGCGACCGCCGCCTCGTTGGCCGCGCGCGCGACTTCGTGAAAACGCGCCTGGTCGGCGCTCGGCTTGCCACAGAACCAGGTGCGTTCGTTCTCGATCACGAGACCGTTCAAGCGCGGAATCACGATATTGACGAGGCCGTCGCCCGCGTTGATCTTCGCGCCGCACGACGCGCCGTCGCCATGCGGCGACGCAGACGCGGGCCCGGACAGTGTCCAGCAGCGCATCACTTCGAGGTTCTCGCCAGGGAAACGGCGGCCCCCTTCGGTGACCATCAGCGTGGCCATCTGGTAGTCGAGTTCCTGCACCAGCCGCCCCGGCCGGATGTTCTCGCGATAGCGTTCCTGCACCCAGTCAGCGAGGCTCGCGGCGGCGCGCATGATCGCGATTTCCTCCGCATGCTTGACCCAGCGCAATGACCGCAATTCGGCCAGCATCGGCAGCAATTTCGCGTCGGGCAGCAACGACGCGGCACGGCCGAGCGGCCCGCCGGCTGCCTCCACACCGATACGCGATGCGCCCAGCCCGGCGGCGCGCAAACGCGCGGCGATCAGCTCGGGCACTTCCGCGAGCAACGGCTGGCGCTCGACCACACGCGGATGCTCGGAATAGAACGCGATATGGTCGAGCCATAGATGACCGCGCTCGCGCGCCATCATCACGTGATGCGTGGACAGCTCGTTCATGATCGCAAACGGCTCGCCCGACAGCGGCACGCACACCGCGATCGGGCGCTCCCACGTTTGCACGTCGACATGGAAATTGGTCGCCCACTGGAAGAAGTCGGCGGACGTGAAGATCAGTGCGTCCACACGCTGCCGCTCCATCAGCGACTTCATCAGGCGATGACGGTAAGCGCGGGTCTCTTCAGTGAGTATGGGCATCGGTTATTCCGTCGGGAACTAACGCATTGAGAAAAGGCGCCTCTCATAGTCGACAGCCTGCGGCGCCCGTGGATTCAGGACATCATCGTCTTCGTATAGCGACGCTGAATGATCCAGTGCGACAGCAGCGCAAGTGCAAAGGTGACGATCATCGACACCAGCGACAGCACCGCGCCGAACGGCCAGTTGTTGGCCTTCGCGATCTGGTCGTAGATCGCGGGGGTCATCATCGTGATGCCGGTGCCGCCAAGCAGAACCGGCGTTGCGTACGCATTCATGCAAAGAATGAAAACGAGCATCGTGCCGGCCGCAATGCCGGGCGCGGCCATCGGCAGCACCACGCGTGAGAGCGTCTGGCCGAAGCTCGCGCCGAGATTGCGCGCGGCTTCCTCGAGCGAAAAGTCGAGCCCTTCCAGCACGCTCTGCAACGTCAGGATCATGTACGGCAGCACCACCGCGGTAGTGCCGGCCACCACCGCGAACGGCGTATACAGCAAGCGCACCGGCTGATCGACCACGCCGAGCGCGAGCAGCATCGCGTTGACGAAGCCCGCGTTGCCGAGCATCACCATCCAGCCGGCCGCGCGCACGACGTTGCCGACCAGCAGCGGGAACACCAGCAGCATCACGAGCTGACTCTTGTAGCGGCTTTGCGTTTTGGCAAGCACGTAGGCAACCGGAAAGCCGAACACGAGCGACAGCGCCGTGCACAGCGCGGCCACCTTGATCGTGGTCCACAGCACCGCGTGATAGTACGGATCGGTCAGGAACTGCACGTAGTTCTGCAGCGTGAACGCCGCCTGCATCATCTGGACAGAGTCGAAATGATTGAAGCTGTAGCGCACCAGCTGCACGCCCGGCAGCACGATCACGAATAGCACGACCAGGATCGCGGGCGATGCGAGCAGGCCCCCGGCGAAGTCGCGGCGCCGCGGCGCGGCGTCCAGTGCTGTGGTCGTCATGGTTCAGAGCCCCGGCTTGAATTCCTTGTTCCAGAAGTCGAGCAGCGCCGGCTTCTCCGCGGTGAAGCGCGCGTAGTCGACCTTGACGAGCCGGTCCAGTTCGGCATTCGTGAAGCCGACGCTCTGCTGCAACGTGGGCGGCAACGATGCATCGGTGACGGTCGGCGCATAGCCCATCGTTTCGGCAAAGCCTACCTGCGCGCGCGCATCGAGCATCGCGTTCAGGTAGTTGAAGCCGCACGCGCGCGATGGCGCATTCTTCGGCACGGCCGCCTCGAACGTGACCGGCACACCGCCCTCTTTCGGAAACACGTAGTCGACCGGCACGCCGCCCTTTTTCCATTGCAGCGCACGCGCTTTCCACATGCACGTCATCCAGATTTCGCCGCTCTTCAACGCCGCCGCGACCGCTTCGTTGGACGGATAAACCTTCGGCTGCTGCTTGCGCACTTCACGCAGAAACTGGATGCCGGCTGCCGTATCGCCATTGTGCTGCCCGGCGGCGAGCGACGATTGCAGCACGTTGAAGTTGTACAGGATGTCGGAAAAGCCCAACCGTCCCTTCAGTTTCGGATCGAGCGCGACCGACAGCGAATCCGGCTTCGCCGAAAACTTCTCCGGGTTGTAGACGATCACCATCGCACTGAAGATGTGCGGAATCGAATACGGGCGGCGCAGTGCTTCGATCGTGCGTGCCGAATTCGGCACGAGTTTGGTGTCGAGCGGTTCGAGCACACCCGAACGATTGACGTCGAACATGTCGATGTCGGCGAGACAGGCGACGTCGAGCGAACCATGGCGCGACATCTTTTCCGCGCGCAACTTCGTCATACGGCCGATCTGGTCGGAAGAATCGTAGGTGACACGGCCGCCGGCGGCCTCGATGATCGGCTTGCCGATATTCTGTTCGAGCAGATTCAGATAATCGCCGCCCCACGTGCCGACGACGACATTGGGACACGCTTCGGCGGCGAGTGCCATGCGCGGATCGAATCCGAGCGATGGCGCGACGAGCAGACCGGAAGCAGCTTTCAGAAACGTGCGGCGCGTGATTTGATGGCTCATTGATGGGTCCTTCAGGCGGAAAAAAGCAGGCAGTCTTCGGTTCTGAAGCACGCGTGCAGCGTGTCGCCCCGCGACCAGCCGCCGGCACCCGCGTGCGCGGTGTTCGGCACGAGCGCGACGAGGCTCTGCCCGCGTTCGCTCGTGAGCCGCAATTCGACGATCGCGCCGAGATAGATCCTGTCGGCGAGCTTCACTGGAATCGATACCTCGCTGTGCTCCGGCGCCGCCGCGAGCCGCAGACGCTCCGGGCGGATGCCGAGCGTATTGGCATTCGGCGCGGCGGCCTTCACCGCGATGCGGTCGCCGCTCGCCGTGATGAAGTGCCCGTTGTCGACGTGCCCCGCGAGGAAATTCATGCGGCCGAGAAAGTTCGCGACGAACGGATTCGCCGGGTGTTCGTACAGTTCGTCGGCGCTGCCGATCTGCTGCACCCGTCCGTCATGCATGACGGCCACGCGGTCGGCCATTGCCAGCGCTTCTTCCTGATCGTGCGTGACGAAGATCGTCGTCAGACCGAGGCGTTGTTGCAGCGCGCGGATCTCTTCGCGCACCTCGACGCGCAGCTTCGCGTCGAGGTTCGACAGCGGCTCATCCAGCAGGAACACGTCGGGGCGGATTGCCAGTGCGCGCGCAATCGCGACGCGCTGCTGTTGACCGCCGGACAATTGCCGCGGATAACGCTCGGCCAGCGGCGTCAGTTGCACCATGTCGAGCGCTTCGCGAATACGCGTGTCGCGCTCCGACTTCGGCACGCGCCGCATCTCCAGACCGAACGCGACGTTCTGCGCGACCGTCATGTGCGGAAACAGCGCGTAACGCTGGAACACCATGCCGGTGTTGCGCCTGTCGGGCGCGAGCCGCGTGACCTCGGAATTGCCGATCCAGATTTCGCCGCCGGTCGGCTCGACGAAACCCGCGACCATCCGCAGCGTGGTCGTCTTGCCGCAGCCGCTCGGGCCGAGAAACGCGACCAGTTCGCCCTCGGCGATATCGAACGACACGTTCTCGACAGCGGTCGTCTCACCGTATTGCTTGCGCAGATTGCGCAGGGACACCTGAGCCATGATCAGATCACCTTGCCGAGCTTCACGAAACGATCGGTGATCAGCATGACGATGCCGAGCAGCACGATCTGCGCGGCTGAAACCGCCGCAATGGTGGGGTCGAGATTGAACTCGAGGTACTGCATGATCGCGATCGGCAACGTGGTTTTGCCCGGACCGACGAGCGGCAGTGTCATCTCGAGGTTTTCGAATGAAACGATAAAGCCGAACAAGGCGGATGCGACGATCGCCGGCCGCAGCATCGGCAGCGTGACGCGCCACAACGTGCGCCAAGGCCCGGCGCCGAGATTGCGCGCCGCTTCCTCGACGGTCTCGTCGATCTGGCCGAGGCTCGCGGTGACGAGCCGGATCGTCCATGGAATCGTCAGGCAGATATGCGCGACCAGCAGGCCGCCGAAGGTGCCGACGATGTCGGTATCGAGCGCGTTTTCGGCGCGCAGATAGAACAGATAGGTGGCGATGCCGGCGACGATACCAGGCACCACGAGCGGCAGCAGCAGTACGTTGCCGACCGCGCGCCGCCCCGGAAACCGGTAGCGCGCGAGCGCGAGCGATGCGCCGACACCGAGTACTACGCCGCCGATCGCCGCCCCCGCGGCGAGTTTCATCGACAGCAGGAAACCATTGGCGAACGCATCGTTGTGCCATGCGTTCACGTACCACGACATCGTGTAGCCGGACGGCGGAAAAGTAATGATGGCGTCTTTGAAGAAGCTCAGCCAGATCACGAAGATCAGCGGGCTCAACATGAACAGATAGATCAGCGTGACGCCTGCCCTGACGAGCCAGGCTGCCGGAACAAAACGTGGGCGGGAGAACGAGCGCGCGGAAACGACGTTGCCACGGTCAATCGGAACCTGCGTCACCGCGCTTTCTCCTTGCATAGGAATAAAACGTTTGGCTGGTGCTACGGCGGAGTGACGGCGTCACGTCCCCCAAACTAGGTGCGGTTGCCACTGTATGGAATGTAAATTTGCATAGCCGCACCGATTTCGATTCACAGTAGCATGAACAAAAATATGCGCAAAGCGGGTTCTGTGCTCAGCCGGGATGGGGCGGCATGGGGCGGGGTGGGGTGGGGTATACGCGAAGACAGTCGCGAGCGTAGACAGCGGCAGGCCGGCTAGCGCCGCACCTTGTTGAGCACGAGGTAGGCGAACGAGCCGATCACGATGCCCCAGAACGCGGAACCGAGCCCGAGAAAGGTCATCCCCGAGGCGGTAGAAAGAAACGTGATGACCGACGCCTCGCGATGGTCCTCGTCCTGGATCGCGCCCATCACGTTCGCGGTGATCGCGCCGATCAATGCCAGGCCTGCGAGAATTGCGACGAACGCCTTCGGCAGCATCGTGAACAACGCGACGATCGAGCCGGCAAACGTGCCGCCGATCAGATAGAACACACCGTTCGCGATGCCGGCGACATAGCGCTTGCCGGGATCGTCGTGCGCATCGTCGCCGGTGCACAGCGCGGCGGTAATCGCGGCGATCACGATCGTAATGCCGCCGAAAAACGCCACGCCGATCGACGCGATGCTGGTTGCGATGATGATCGGCCGGGCCGGCGTGTGATACCCGGACACGCGCAGAATCGCCATCCCGGGGAGAAACTGCCCGGTCAGACTGACGACCACCAGTGGCAACGCCAGACTCAGCGTCGAACTCAACGTCCATTCGGGTTTGATAAAGATCGGCTGCGTGATCCGGAGCGGCAGATTGCCCGGGTGCGCGGTGCCCAATACGATGGCGAGCACCGCGCCCGTCAGCAGCACCAGCACGATGCAATAGCGCGGCAGCAGGCGTTTGAAAACGATGTACGCGGCGATCATGCCGAGCCCCAGCCCGGGCATCGAGGCCGCGGCGGAGAATGCGTGAATGCCGAATTGCAGCAGAATGCCGGCCATCATCCCGCACGCGATCCCCTTGGGAATGCTGCGCACCATCCTGTCGAAATAACCCGTTATGCCGATCAGCAGAATGATCACGGCCGCGGTGACGTACGCGCCCACCGCCTGGTTCAGCGTCAACGCGGGAAAGAGACCGACCAGCAACGCGGTGCCGGGCGCGGACCACGCGGTCACGACCGGTACTTTCAGCTTCCAGCTCGCGAAGATCCCCGCGACCGCCGCGCCGATCGAGATCGCCCATACCCACGATGCAACCATCTCGTTGGGCACATGGGCCGCCTGCGCGGCCTGAAAGAAGATCACGAGCGGGCCGGAGTAGGAAATCAGCACGGCCAGAAAGCCCGCCACGATGGCGGAAATGGACCAGTCGGCTGCGAGCGCGCGCACCGAGGGTGTCTGGCTGTCGGTGGGATTCATCGGCGGTGTGGGTCGAGGGTGGCCAACGCCACAATACTCAAGCGCGCTCATGCGCGCCTGTGTCGCGACGTGGCTGCGTCATTCGGGGCCGACAGTATGAAGGACAAACGCCACCGCGAAACTCGACGCCGTGTGTATTTTCCTCCCCGGGGGCCGGCGGCGAACTGGTGCGCGACGAGCGCCCCCCGTTACCGAGCCGACCCAGCTTGATTGACTCCGGCCGTATTCCAGCCAACCGATAGCTGCCGCGCGCTCAGGAACCGCGACAGGTGTCGCGGAGCACCCTCTGCGCCAAAGCCGAATCCTTCACCGAAGGATCAGTGCGTTTGGCTAGTCCGAAACCGAGCGACAGCAGCGCGCAGCTGCTGAGCCTGATCTTCGAGCGACCCGGCGGCTGCGGCGGCCTCCTCGACGAGGGCCGCATTTTGTTGCGTGACCTGATCCATCTGGGCAATGGCCTGATTCACCTGCTCGATGCCGCGCGTCTGCTCGTGCGATGCCGCCGCGATCTCGCCCATGATGTCGGTTACGCGCCGGATCGCCGAGCCGACCTTGTGCATCGTCTCCCCCGCCCTGGCAACCAGTTGCGTCCCGGCCTTCACTCTGCTGCCCGACGTGTCGATCAGAACTTTGATCTCTTTGGCCGCGCTCGACGAGCGCTGCGCTAGACTGCGCACCTCGCTGGCGACGACGGCGAAACCGCGGCCCTGCTCACCGGCCCGGGCCGCTTCGACCGCCGCATTCAGTGCGAGGATGTTTGTCTGGAACGCGATGCCTTCTATCATTCCGATTATCTCGGCAATCTTGCCCGAGCTTTCCTCGATTCCTTCCATGGTGTCGACGACCTGCCCGACGATCGCCGCACCCTCGTTTGCGACCGCGCTCGCATTATCGGCGAGACCACTAGCCTGACTGGCGTTCTCCGAGTTCTGCTTCACGGTCGACGTAAGCTGTTCCATGCTGGCCGCTGTTTCCTGGAGCGACGCAGCTTGCTGTTCTGTACGGGAAGACAGATCGGTGTTTCCCGCCGCGATCTGGCCACTGGCCGTCGCGATCGCATCAGTGCCTGCTCGGACCTGGCTCACAGTGGCGGAGAGCTTTTCTTGCATTGACGAGACGCCGGCCAGCAGTTGCCCCATTTCGTCGTTGGTGTTGATCGGTATCGCGCGAGTCAGATCGCCCGCCGAGATGTGCTTGAAATGTTCCAGAGCCTCGCCAAGCGGAGCCATGATCGCGCGACGCAGAAAGAACCAGCCCAACACAGCCGCAGCGAGACCCGTCGCAAGCGCGAGCAAACCCAGCGTGCGCAGCAGCGCGACGCGGCTGTCGTTTTCCGCGTCCTGACGCGCGGCGTCACTAATCTCGAACTCTCTGAGCTGGCGGAACGCGTCGGCGGACCGGTTATAAGATGCCGGGAGTTCCTTGAGTGATAGACGACTGATAGCCGCCTGATCGCGTTTTTCGATCGCAGCACCGAAATCGTTGATGGTTCTACCCAACTGCGACCGCGCTTCGACGACGGCTTTGGCGAGTGCCTCTTCCTCCGATCCACGCGGCGTCGCATCGTATTTCTTGTACCACTCATCCGACTCAGAAACGAATTTCTCAGCGCGTGCGCGCAGCCCACCGGCATCATCAGCGCCGGGGTTAAGAGCATATCGGTCAAGCGAAAGGCGCGCACGAGCCAGCATCATGTCCGAAAACGCCAACGCGTTCATGGCCGGCAGCGAGTTGCGGCTGATGTCCTTCGCGGAAGCGTTGATGGCATTGATACCGTACAGCCCGAAACCTACGGACGACGCGAGGAGCAAGCCGAGAAAACACATGGTGAACGCAAGCCGCGCTCGGATCGATAACTTGAACATTGTAAGTTTTGCTGGGGTAAGGGGAAACGCTGCGGTGCTGGCGATATTGGGCCCCGCCGCAGTTTGGTGACGAAGCCAGTATTCTGTTTTATCGGCAGCGCACCGCCATTACTGAAGCGGCCCTGTTTAACCTTACCGGCCGCCGCAGGGACAATCGTTACGCCAGCCAGTAGTTGCCCATCTCGTCACGCGCGGCTCGGTGACAGTGTCAGTTAGACCGTCAGCAGAAATGTGCGCAAAGTTTTCCAGCGCTTCAGCGAGCGGCGTCATGACGACGACCGGAGGTAGAACCGGTCGCACAGCGGGCTGGCCTTCTTGTGTGTAAGTCGGCTAAAGTCCTGCCGGTGCGAGTCGTTATAACAGTCTCGTAGTCGCTTTCCACACCCACAGGAAAAGAGAGCGGCGAATTCCTGCAACCATTACTACAACAGAACAAACCCTATGCTGGTCGGCAGCTACAATTCGTCGCTAGTCGTCGCGTCCATTTTCGTCGCTGTCCTGGCCTCTTACACCGCGTTGGACATGGCCGGCCGCGTCACCAGGGCGACCGGCAAAGCTGCGCACTGGTGGCTGGCAGGCGGTGCCGCCGCGATGGGCCTCGGCATCTGGTCGATGCATTTCGTCGGCATGCTCGCGTTCAGCTTGCCGATTCCGATCGGCTATGACACGGCGATTACCGCGCTTTCCCTCCTTATCGCTATCGCGCTTTCCGCGTTTGCGCTCTGGACGGTTTGTCAGCCGACGTTGCCCTGGAAACGACTGATAGCAGGCGCCGTCGTGATGGGCGCAGGTGTCGCGTCGATGCATTACACCGGCATGGCCGCAATGCGGATGAAACCGGGCATCACCTACGACCCGCTGCTTTGGGCTGCGTCGCTGCTGATCGCAATCGCCGCATCCGCCGCCGCACAATGGATCGCGTTCCGTCTACGCAGCGACGGTGGCCACACTCGTCTGCTCAGGGCAGGCGCCGCAGTGGTAATGGGCGCCGCCATTGCCGGCATGCATTACACAGGCATGTTCGCCGCTGAATTTCCGGTCGGCAGCGTGTGCAGCGCGGCACGCGACGGCGTCAGCAGCATGTGGCTCGCGCCGGTGATCATCGTCGTGACCATCGCCGTGCTGTCCATCGCGCTCATTACGTCGGTCCTCGACTTGCGGCTGGAATCACGCACGGCGGTGCTGGCCGTCTCGCTCGCGCAGGCCAATGAAGAGCTCACTTATCTCGCGCTGCACGACAATCTGACGAAACTTCCCAACCGCTTGCTGCTCGAGGACCGTCTCAACCAGGCCATTAGCGCGGCTGATCGCGAGCACGCATGTTTTGCGCTGATGTTCCTCGATCTCGACGGCTTCAAAGCCGTCAACGACGCCTATGGCCACCACATCGGCGATCTTCTGCTCGTCGATATCGCGCAACGCATCCAGAAATCGATCCGCCGCAATGACACTGTCGCACGCCTCGGCGGAGATGAATTCGCTCTCATCGTGCGCGTTGCTGAAGCGGCCGACGCTGGAGCGCTGGCTACGGATCTGCTGCGTTCAATAGACCTTCCGGTGCACGCCGGCGGTTATGAACTACGCGTGTCGGGCAGCATTGGCATCTCCATGTATCCCGGGGACGGCCACGATCCGCACGAGCTGCTATCCACCGCGGACGCTGCGATGTATTCGGCGAAAGCATCTGGGCGGGCTACGTTCTGCTACTTCGAGGCATCGATGCAGCGAAACGTCCAGGTGCAATTGCAGTTACTGCAGGAGTTGCGCACGGCCGTCTCGCGTAACGAACTCGTGCTCGAATACCAGCCAAAACTCCAAGCCCCGCACGGCCCAGTGGTCGGCGCGGAAGCGCTATTACGCTGGCACCACCCGACCCGTGGTCTTTTGCAGCCGGGGGATTTCATTCCAGTTGCCGAGAAGACCGGCCTCATCCTGTCAATCGGCGATTGGGTGCTCGACGAGGCCTGCCGGCAAATGAGAGCCTGGGTCGATCTAGGCAACACCGACTGGACGATGTCGGTGAACCTGTCCCCACTGCAGTTTGCCCATACCGCGCTTGTGCAGACAGTCGCAGACACGCTTGCCCTCCACCGGCTCGACCCTCACCATCTGATGCTTGAAATCACCGAGTCAACGGCGATGCGTGACGTTGAAGCAAGTCTTGCAACGCTCGAGAAGTTGAAGGCGATGGGCGTAAGAATATCGATCGATGATTTTGGCACGGGTTATTCGAGTCTGCTTTACCTGAAACGTCTGCCTGCAACGGAGCTGAAGATTGACCGGGGATTTGTGCGCGACGTCGCGGGCGACTCCGAAGACGCCGCGATCGTGTCGGCAATTGTTGCACTCGGACGCACACTGCGTTTGTCGGTGGTAGCAGAGGGGGTGGAAACGAAGGAGCAGCAAGAGTCGCTGACCGAGCTCGGTTGCAACTCGCTGCAGGGATACCTGCTGGGACGGCCCATGAACGCCGAGCACTTTCTCGAAGCAGCCAACGCGCTAACGAGCGGACATGCGTGAGCAACTGACAGTCACGTCTGCCCGCGCTTGTTGAACCGATTTTTCCGCCTCGCGCGACGGAAAGACGAAAGAGACGCGAGCAGCAACGGCGACGGCATCGCCGCGAACCCTTCTGTTCGCGTGCTGCTTGCTGTCGAGCGCCCGAAGCGCCGCGCTCAGCCCTGGTCGCCGCCGCCAACCGGCAGCACCGTACCGGTGATGTACGACGCTTCATCGGAAGCGAGAAACAGGATTGCGCCGACCTGTTCGTCGATTGTGCCGTAGCGATGCATCAGGCTCGACGCGATCGTCTGATCGACGATACCTTGATACCACGCCGCTTCCTGCTCGCTTTGCGGCGCCGTGTTGCGCGGCACGCGGCGCGGTGGCGCTTCGGTGCCGCCGGTCGCGACCGCATTGATCCGGATGCCGTGCTGCGCATGCTCGAACGCGAGGCTCGCGGTCAGCGCGTTCACGCCGCCTTTCGACGCCGCGTATGGCACACGATAAATACTGCGCGTCGCAATCGACGACACATTGACGATCGCCCCGCCGCCGCGCGCGAGCATCCGAGGCAACACCGCATGGCAACACCACAGCGTCGGGAACAGCGAGCGCCGCACTTCGGCTTCGATCTGCGCGGCTTCGTATTCTTCGTACGGCTTTGCCCAGATCGTGCCACCGACGTTATTGATCAGTGCATCGATGCGTCCGAACGCGTCGATCGCGAAAGCGATCATCGCGCTCGCGCCCGCATAGGTTTCGAGGTCGGCGATAAACGCGCGCGCGGCGCCGCCTTCGCGCGTGATTTCCTCGGCCACCTCGTGCACGATCGGCGCACGATCGACCAGCACCACCGCCGCGCCTTCACGCGCCGCGCGCAACGCGACGCCGCGGCCGATACCCTGGCCCGCGCCCGTCACGACGAGCACCTTGCCCTTGAAGCGATCGATAGAGGTCGAAGTCATGCCACGTTGCTCGCCGAGAATTTTTCGTAGTAGAAATTCGCGGGCTCGATGCTGCTGTCGCGCAGCCAGCCCTGCACCGCTTCGACCATCGGCACCGGTCCGCACAGGTAGACATCGACGTCGCCGCTATTGAGCCAGTCGCTTTCGACGTGCGCAGTCACATAGCCCTTGCGCTGATGATTGCTGGCCGCATCCACCACGCAGGTGCGATAGCTGAAATCGGGCAGCGCGCGCTGCGCGTCTTCGAGCTGTTGCAGCGCGACCAGGTCCCTATCGTGGGTCACGCCGTATACGAGCCGCACCGGCTGCGCGTTGCCGCGCGCCTTCAGCACGTCGAGCATCGACAAAAACGGCGCGATGCCGGTACCGCCCGCGAGGAACAGCACCGGACGTTGCGGCTCGCGCAGATAGAAGCTGCCGTACGGCCCCGTGAAGCCGATGCGCTGTCCCGGCTGCGCGTGCGTGCTCAGATAGCGGCTCATCTTGCCGTCCCGCACGTTACGCACGACGAAGGCCGCCTGCGCCGCGCCCGGTGCCGAGCTGAACGAATACGAACGGTGCTCGCCGTTCTCGCCCGGAATCTCGACGTTCACGTATTGGCCCGCGAGAAAGCTCGGCGCGCCCGCACCGTCGATATCGATCGAGAAATGGATCGTCGAGTCCGACAACCGTTCGACCGCCGCAAGCGTGCCTTCGAAACGCGCGACAGCGGTCTTGCACGCCGCCGACGACGCCTGCACGCGAACCACCATATCCGAGCGCGGCCGGGTCTGGCACGCGAGGATGTAGCGCTGGCCGGCTTCCTCGGGGGTCAGTGCATCGTCGACATAGCTCGATTCGGGCAGATCGTACGCGCCCGATTCGCACAGTCCGCGACAGGTCCCGCACGCGCCTTCGCGGCAATCGAGCGGAATGTTGATTTTCTGCCGATACGCGGCATCCGACAGCGTCTCGTTCTCCCGGCAGTTGATAAAGCGCGTCACGCCGTCTTCGAACTGCAGTGCAATCGTGTGTTCCATAGCAGGCTCCTGAGCCGCACCGGCTAGATGTGGTAGATATCGATGACCTGATTGATGTAGTCGTTCTTCAACACGACGTACTTGCTCAGGATTTGCGGTTGTGCGCCGTTGAAGTCGATCACGTAGCGCGACATGCCGAAATAGCTGTAATTCGTGCGATAGCGGTGGCTCAGCGTGTGCCAGTTGAAGCGCACCGTGTACACGCCGTTCTGCTCGCTCTCCACTTCGACGTTGCTGACGTTGTGGCTCGTGCGCGTATCGTGCATCGTCGCGCTCGAACGCTCGGTTTTGATGCGGAACACGCGGTCTTCGAGACCCTGGCGGTTCGGGTAGTAGATCAGCGAGATTTCGCGCTGCGGATCGGTAACGAGCTTGTCCTCGTCATCCCACGACGGCATCCAGAACGATGCATCCGGGTGATAGCAGCTCAGCCACTCGTCCCATTGTTCGTCGTCGAGCAGACGGCTTTCGCGGTACAGAAAAGCCTGCACATCGGTGATCGCGATGTTGCTCATGCGCGGCTCCCTTGCGCGTTCAGCGCCTTTTTCATCGTGTCGATCCAGTAGCGGTGCTGCACCGTGTAAAGCCCTTCGTCTTCGGTCTTCACCCCGCTCATCACCGGATTCAGACCGATGCGTTGCGCTGCTTCGTCGGGCCCGTCGATCCAGTGCGACGAACCGCGGCACATGTCGTTCCATTCGACCGCGCGGGCTGCGTAGCCCTGCTGACAAGCACGGAATTCCTCGAGGTCGTCGGGCGTCGCCATGCCGCTTACGTTAAAAAAGTCCTCGTACTGGCGGATGCGGCGCGCACGCGCTTCGTCGGCTTCGCCCTTCGGCGCGATGCAGTAGATCGTCACTTCGGTCTTGTTGACCGACAGCGGGCGCAGCACGCGAATCTGCGAGCCGAACTGGTCCATCAGGTACACGTTCGGATAGAGGCACAGGTTGCGCGAGTTCTGGATCATCCAGTCCGCGCGTTCGGCGCCGCAGCGTGCGGCGAATTCGTCACGGCGGTTGAAGTTCGGCCGGTCTTCGGGATTGGCCCAGCGCGTCCACAGCAGCATGTGGCCGTGATCGAACGCATAGAAGCCACCGCCCTGACGGCCCCAGCTGCCCGCATCCATCGCGCGGATCTTGTCTTCGCGCGCGTTTTCTTCCTTGCGATGATTGGTCGTCGCCGCGTAGTTCCAGTGCACCGCCGACACGTGATAACCGTCCGCGCCGTTCTCGGCGGTGAGCTTCCAGTTGCCCTCATACGTGTACGTCGACGACCCGCGCAGTACTTCCAGACCTTCTTCCGACTGGTCGACGATCATGTCGATGATGCGCGCGGCTTCGCCCAGAAACGTCTCGAGCGACGGCACGTCATCGCTCAGGCTGCCGAACAGAAAGCCGCGATAGTTGCCGAAGCGCGCGAGTTTCTTCAGGTCGTGCGAGCCGTCGCTGTTGAAGCAGTCGGGATAACCGGCGCCTTCCGGGTCTTTCACCTTCAGCAGCTTGCCGCTGTTGTTGAAGGTCCAGCCGTGGAACGGGCACGTATAGGTCGCCTTGTTGCCGCGCTTGTGGCGGCATAGCATCGCGCCGCGGTGCGTACACGAATTGATGAACGCATTCAGTTGACCCTGACGGTTGCGCGCGATCACGACCGGCTGACGGCCCATATAGGTCGTGAAGTAATCGTTGTTATTCGGCACCTGGCTTTCATGCGCGAGATAAATCCAGTTGCCCTCGAAAATATGCTGCATTTCCAGTTCGAATAGACGCTCGTCGGTAAACGCGCTGCGGTGCAAGCGATAATCGCCGCGCTCGCGGTCTTCCACGAGAAAGCCGTCGATGTTTTTCAGTTGCGGCGTGCGATCCGGATAAATCGGAATCATGGTTGTCTCCTGGTGCGGACGGTCGGTGTGCGTGCGACGCACGTGCGTCGCGAGCGGCCTGCCTGCCTGCGGACCGGCCGATTTGTCTTCGATTGGGGTTGCTGCGGTGGTGGGCGGCGGGTGCCCTCCGGTATTGCGTCAGGCCACTGCGCGCATGCTCTCGACCTTCGTCACGGCAGTCCCGGCCTGTTGCCCGGATGGACCCCCGCGCGCACGCGCTGCGCGTGGCGGGAATCGATCGCGAAGCCCTTGGATAAGGCTTCGGTTTCAGCATGTCTCATTGCTGCTCCTGAACGCTTCGCTGGTCTTTGACCCCCCGGCGCCAGGTGTGCTCGCGCCCTCTCCAGGGGACCGGCCGACGCTTTGGACCGTACCGGCTTTCCATGCCCGGGAGGTATAATTTCGGTATGCGCCAGCGGTAACTGAAGGATAGTTGCACGCGATTTGCGTCGTCCAACACTGATTTAGTATCGCGACGATACTTAAAAGGTATCTCCATGGAACTGCGTCATCTGCGCTATTTCGTTGCGGTTGCCGAGGAATCGAATATCACCCGGGCCGCCAAACGTCTGCACATTGCGCAGCCGCCCCTTAGCAGGCAGATCCAGCAGCTCGAAGACTCGCTCGGCGTGCAATTGTTCGAGCGCAACGCGCGGCCGCTGAAGCTGACCGAAGCCGGCCGATTCTTCTATTCGCATGCGATTCAACTGCTCGCGCAGACTTCCGAAATCGAGGCGATGACGCGGCGGGTCGGCAAGATCGAGCGCAGCCTGTCGATCGGTTTCGTCGGCTCGACGCTGTACGGGATGCTGCCGAAAATCATCCGGCGTTTTCGCACCGAGAACAGCGCGGTCGAATTGAGCCTGCATGAAATGTCGACGATGGATCAGATCCAGGCGCTCAAAGAAGGGCGCATCGATGTCGGCTTCGGCCGGATTCGCCAGGAAGACCCGAGCATTCGGCGCGTCGTGCTGCGCGAGGAGCGGATGATCGTCGCGCTGCCGACCGGACATCCGTTGATCGATGCGAAGCCCGTGCTGTCGCTGCACGACCTCACGAGCGAAACAATGATCATCTTTCCGAAAGCGCCGCGGCCGAGCTACGCGGACCAGGTGCTCGCCGCGTTCCACGATCGCGGGCTCAAGCCGCGCCGGCTCTATGAAACGCGTGAATTGCAGATCGCGCTCGGTCTGGTC
>NZ_DASXHN010000042.1:0-6042 GCF_036488505.1 Paraburkholderia sp.
CGGCAGTCAGAAAGAAACGGTGCTCGCGCAACAGCACAGCGCTCGCGAACTCGAAGTCTTCTTCGTCGAGCAATGCGAGCGGTTTCTCGATTGGGCCGCGCAGGAAGACGCGCATCGCGCCGCGCGCAATGCGGCGCTCGCCGCGTTGCAGTTTCCGCACGGCGCGTTTCGCCGCGGCCAGCGCGAACTCGCGGTCGCGGTGTATCGCGCCGCGCGAGACGGCAAGCCGTTGATGGCGCAAGCGCCCACCGGCATCGGCAAAACGCTCGCCACGATTTTCCCTTTGCTGAAGGCCTGTGCGGAAGACCGCATCGACCGCATATTCTTTCTGACCGCGAAGACGCCGGGCCGCGCGCTCGCGCTCGATGCGATCGACGCGCTGCGGCGAAGCAGCGCGTCGCTGCCATTGAGAACCCTGGAACTGGTGGCGCGCGACAAAGCCTGTGAGCATCCGGACAAGGCCTGCAACGGCGAATCCTGTCCGCTTGCGCGCGGCTTCTACGATCGCCTGGACGCTGCACGCGCGGCGGCGTTGGCGGGGCCGCGGCTCGATCGCGTGGCGGTGCGCGACGCGGCGCTCGCCAACCAGGTCTGTCCGTATTATCTGGCGCAGGAACTCGCGCGCTGGGCCGATGTGGTGGTCGGTGATTACAACTACTACTACGACGGCAGCGCAATGCTCTATGCGCTTACGCAGATCAATCAGTGGCGCGTCGGCGTGCTGGTCGACGAGGCGCATAACCTGGTCGAACGCGCGCGACGCATGTACAGCGCGTCGCTCGATCAGGCGGCGTTCAGACTCGCGCGCAAGACCGCGCCAGCCGCGCTGCGCAAGCCGCTCGAACGCTTGCAGCGCGAGTGGA
The DNA here is from genome assembly GCF_036488505.1 of Paraburkholderia sp. Classification (GTDB taxonomy): domain Bacteria; phylum Pseudomonadota; class Gammaproteobacteria; order Burkholderiales; family Burkholderiaceae; genus Paraburkholderia. The sequence continues at coordinate 864 of NZ_DASXHN010000042.1, forward strand.
ACGCGCTCAAGCGCGCGCAGACGGACAGCTATCGGGTCTACGCGGACGTGCCGGGAAAATTGCTGTCGGCCGCGCAGAATCTGATCGGCGCGGTCACGGATCAATTGGCCGACGCGCCGCTATCCATCGACGAACACGCGCTGCGGTTCTTCTTCGACGCCATGCATTTCGTTACGCTCGCCGAGCAGTTCGGCGAGCACTCGATTTTCGACATCACATTAACTGCCGACCGCTACGCGCCGCGCGATAAAACCAGCGCGACCCTTTGCGTGCGCAACGTGATCCCCGCGCCGTTTCTCGCGCCGCGCTACGCGGCCGCGCACGCCACGGTGATGTTTTCCGGCACGCTGGACCCGCGGCATTTCTATTGCGACACATTGGGGTTGCCCGGCGACACGCGCTGGCTGGACGTCGAAGGGCCGTTTCGCGCGGAGCAGTTGCAGGTCCATGTGGCCAGTCATGTATCGACACGCTGGCGTGATCGCGAAGATTCGCTGGCGCCGATCGTCGAGCTGATCGCACAGCAGTATCAGGCCCAGCCTGGCAATTACCTCGGCTTCCTGAGCAGTTTCGAGTATCTGCAACGCGTGGTCGCGCTGATGCGCGAGCGGCACCCTGGCTTGCCGGTGTGGGTCCAGGAGCCCGGCATGGACGAAGCCGCGCGCGACGCGTTTCTCGCGCGTTTCAGGACCATGAATCAGGGCATCGGCTTTGCGGTGCTCGGCGGCGCGTTTTCGGAGGGCGTGGATCTGGCCGGCCAGCAATTGATCGGCGCGTTCATCGCAACGCTCGGTCTGCCGCAGATGAACGACGTCAACGAGCAGATGCGGCGCACGCTCGATGCGCGATTCGGCAATGGCTACGATTACACGTACCTGTACCCCGGTTTGCAGAAAGTGGTGCAAGCGGCCGGCCGCGTGATTCGCACCGAGGAGGATCGCGGCGTCGTGCATCTGATCGACGACCGGTATCGGCGGCCCGAGGTGCGGCGCTTATTGCCGCGGTGGTGGCAGGTGCGGTAGCGGGCGACAGTGCGGCCGCTGGCCGCGTAGCGGCGGCCGTGCTTGCCGCGCGCTGTGCTGAGGCTCGTGCGGCGCGCTCCGATCGAGCGCGATGCGCGCCGCGCCGATCGCAAGGCGCCGCGCATCACGCATGCGGCGACGTCGAGCCCGGGTTCGACGGCGTGCCGGGCCCGCCAGCCGGATTCGGATCGACCGGTATCTGGTCTTCGACCGGCGCGTCGCCTTGATGGTCCGAGTCCCCGTTCGTTGAAGCATCGCCGTCGGGCTGCTCGTCGTCGCGCTCCCGCTCGACGCCCGAAGCGGTTTTCACCGCGTTGCTTTGCGGATCCCACGTCAGCAGATGACGCTGCGGATTCGCGATCTCGATGCCGCGTTCGCTGAAGCGTTCGAGGATGCGCCGGTTGAATTCGCGTTGCACGCCCCAGCGCGCGGTATCGCGGCATTGAATCTGGCCGGCGAGCGTCACGGCCGAGCCGTCGACCGCATCGACGCCCCAGAACGCGAAGTCAGACAGGATGCCGTCCTTGAACGTGTCGTCCGCGCGCAGCGACGCGCCGATTTCCTTGAGCGTATCGATTGCGCGTTCGAGGTCCTGACCGAACACGATATTGACCTGCACCGCCGCATTGCCGAGCCCGCGATTGGTGTTGTTGACCGTCGACACCGAACTGAACGGCACCGTAAACAACGAGCCGTCGCTGCCGCGCAGCCGCACCGTGCGGATCGACAGGTATTCGACGGTGCCGGACACGCCCGCGAGCGTGACCCAGTCGCCGACCTGCATCGCGTTTTCCATCAGCAGGAAGATGCCGGTAATGAAGTCCTGCACCAGCTTTTGCGAGCCGAAGCCGAGTGCGACGCCGAAGATGCTCGCGCCCGCGAGCAGCGGCCCGATGTTCACGCCGAGCTCGCTCAGCCCGGTCAGCACGACGATGAGCGCGATCACGCAGAACAGCGCGCTGCGCAGCATCGGCAGCAGCGTGCGCAGCCGCGCTGCGCGCACCAGATCGCCGCGCGTCGTCCAGTTGTCGAGGCGCCGTTCGGCCGCGACGTTGACGACCTCCCACACGATCAGCGCGATCACCGCCGCGACGCCGATCGTCGCGAGCGCGGACGCGAGACGCCCGCCGATCGTGCCGGCGCGAAACAGGTCGAAGACATCGACGCCCCACGCCTGCAACAGCGTGAGCGCGGTGATGATGCCGATGATCCAGCCGATCACGCGCCGCAACAGCGGGTAGTAGCGATACGCGTGCTGATGCACGAGCGAGCGCGATGCATCGTTGCGCACGTCGAAGATTCGCGCGAGCGCGCCGAAGATCACGATCGACGCGAGCCGCGCGCCGACCAGGATCGCGAGCGTCATGCCGCCGATACTCACGAGCGCGTGATAGCCGTTCTGCACGTCGAAGGCCCACACGATCCACAATCCGATCACGATCGTTGCCGCGACCCATGCCCATGCGTCCGCGAGCGCGTTGCCGAATATCTGGAGCGATTCGTGCGCGACGAAGTGCTTGCGGATCCGGTTGCCGACCGGCCTCGCGCAACGCAGGATCAGGATCGAGATCATCACGTGGCCGACGAGCGCGACCACCTTCAGCAGTGCGAGATGCGCCGCGTCGTTCATGCCGAGCGCCTGCGCGACTTCTGCGAGCGCCACGCCGGCACCGACCACGCCGACGATCCGCTCGATCCAGCCGAGCACGAAAGCCGCCCACATGTCGCCCATGCGCAGCAGCCGCAAACGCGGCGCGCCCGGTTGCAGGAAGAACGCGCCGACGATCACGATCGCGCGGCACAGCACGTAGATGTCGACCAGCGAATCGAGCGCGCGATCCTGCGGTGTGCCGTTGTCGCTGAAGATCGACATCAGCGCACCCGCCACGCCGACGAACACCGCGAGCGGCAGCAGCCGCGCGACGGTGATCAGCAGCGCGCGCGGCAGGCGCTGCAACAGCGTCCAGTGGTGGGTCGCGTTGCGCCTGCCTTCCGCTGCGATCGCGCGGCCTTTCTCGGAAGGTGTTGCGTATCGCGTCGTATCGGGTTCGGCCGGCCCGGTGGCGACGGCTTGCGCCTCCGCTTCGAGCACCGGTGGCAGCGGCGCGGCGGGCAGCGGCGGGGTGCTGGTCGGCGGAGCATCCGCCGGCGCCGCGCCGCGCGGGATGGTGTGTACGTCGGCGCGATCGGACTCGTGGTCGGGCTCGTGGTCGTGCTCGTCCGGCGGCGTCTGTTCACGGCGCGCGGCGATCGCGGTATACACGCGCCGCAGCAGCCGCCGGGTCAGCCATTCGATCAACAGCGCGGGAAGCAGCGCGGCGAGCAATGACCACACCACCTCGAACAGCACCGCGCGCGCGTGCGGATTATTGACCTGCCCGTGCCACCACGCACGCACCGACGCGACGTCGAACAGCGCGGCGAGCGAGCCGCGTAGCGAGGTGGCGAGATGACGGACCCAATGCGCGCCCTGGCGGGCGATCTGCGACGCGAGCCCGTTCGACTTGAGCGCGGCGGGCACGAGCGCGGCGACGCCGCTTGCCGGCGGTGGCGCCGACGCGGCCACCGGGGCGGATGCGGGTGGGGCGCTCAGCGCGCCGGCGGCGGCGATCGCCTGCAGCGTGTCCGCGACCTGGGCGCGGCGTTTGGGGTCGTTCAGAACGGAGAGTGCTTCGCGGGCCTGTTGCGGCGTCAGCGACACGGGGGCCGACGCGGGTGTGGCAACGGCGCTGGAACCGGCCTGCGGGGCGGCGAAAACCGGTGCCGCGCCGGCAAGCAGGAGGACGAGGAAACAGACACGCAAGTGTTTTTGCATAGGGTGTAAAGCGGGATCAAGCGAAAGCGGACGATTGTGCCGGAACGCGCGGAGTGTTTCAGCACCGTGTCCCGGAACGGACCCGGATCCACGCGCGCAAGTTCCTGAGGCGGCCTGCCGGGCGGGGGATGCGCCGCATCGACGGATCTGGATGGGCGCCGGGGCAGCGCAGAAATAATGGAGGACGGCCGCGGTTTCGTCGAAGGTAGCACAAAGCCTGCCCGGCACCGGGCTGGCGAGCGTCGAAGGTATGGGGGGCGTCTGTCCGGCGCGTGCGAATGCGGCGGCGGCTGCCGCTGCCGCGATGAAATCAGCCGCAGCCGCTAGAGAACCGCTAGGCGGTCGCTGAAAAGCCGCGCGATATGTCCGGTTCAGAACATCGGCGACGACGCATGGCGTTGCGCCTCGTCATCGGCATCGGCGGCACCGTTCGCGGCGCGTGCAGCCGCGTCCTGATGCAGCCGGTTCGCATGCATCAGCCGGTAGAGCGTGGCGCGCGAAATGCCGAGTTCGGCGGCCGCGTCGGACAGCTTGTAGCCATGCCGCAGCAACGCGTGCTCGATCGCATCCTTCTCGGCCTTGCTGCGGATTTCGGCCAGCGTGACCGCCGGCCCGTTGTCCGCCTCCGGCAGGCCGAGATCGCTCGCGGTGATGAAGCGACCTTCGCTCATCACGACCGCGCGGCGCACGCAGTTGATCAACTCGCGCACGTTGCCCGGCCACGGATAGTTCGACATCGCGACGATCGCATCGCTCGACAGCCCGCGCAGTTTGCGCGCGCCGTCCTGCTTGTACATGCTGAGCGCGTAGTTGGCGAGCAGCTTGATGTCGCCGCCGCGTTCGCGCAGCGGCGGCTCGACGAGCCGCAGCACGCACAGCCGATGGTAGAGGTCGGAGCGGAAGCGCCCATCTTCGACCGCGCGGTCCAGATCGACGTGGGTTGCCGAAATGACCCGCACGTCGACGTTGATCGGGCCATTGCCGCCGAGCCGCTCGATCGTGCCTTCCTGCAGGAAGCGCAGCAACACCGCCTGGCATTCGTGCGGCATGTCGCCGATTTCATCGAGAAAGAGGGTGCCTTCGTGCGCGCTCTCGATCCGGCCGATCTTGCGTTGCAGCGCGCCGGTAAACGCCCCGCGCTCGTGGCCGAACAATTCGGCTTGCAGCAGACTCGGCGGAATCGCCGCGCAATTGATCGCGACGAACGCGCGGCCGGCGCGCGGCGAGCGCTCATGCACGGCGCGCGCGGTCAGTTCCTTGCCGGTGCCCGATTCGCCGGCGACGAACACCGGTGCGTCAGTCACGCCGTATTTGTCGATGCGCCGGTATAACTGCTGCATCG
>NZ_DASXHN010000053.1:0-14743 GCF_036488505.1 Paraburkholderia sp.
CCATTCGTAGCGGAAGGGCGCCAACGCTTGTGCCCCGCACGAGCCGCTGCGTCGCCATGAGCGCGCAGCGGTCACTTCGCGCATTCGCCGCGCGTACCGCGCGGTTCAGTCTTCCAGCGGCGACAATGCTTCGATCGGCACCGGCTTGTCCCCGCCGATTCTGATCGACGGTACCAGCGCGAGCAGCGCGACCACGAATAGCGCGATCACGAAGATCGACACGAACGTCAGATGCAGCGACTGATGCAGCACCAGCCGGATCACCTCGCTATCGCCGAGATCGGCCGCGCGGTTTTCCAATAGCGCTTTCAACTGATCCGACGTGACGACGGCCAGGTTCTTCGAATGCGTGAGCCCGAAGTTGAGCACCGCGCCGAACAGCGTCGCGCCGAGCGTGCTGCCGAGATTGCGCGAGAACAGGTTCGACGCGGTCGCGCTGCCGCGCTCGTCGGCCCGCACGATCTCCTGGATCAGCACGAGCGAGCTGACGCTCGACGTGCCCATGCCGAAGCCCATCACCAGCGAACCGAGCGCGCCGACGAGCGGCGACACGCCGGGCGACAGAAACAGCAGCAGCACCGCGCCGAGCGGCACGAACGCGCTGCCGCCGATCAGGATGCGGCGCAGCCCGAAGCGATGGAACGACCTGGCCGCGAAGGTCGCGCCGGTGGGCCAGCCAACCATCATCATCGTCAGCGTGAGGCCGGCCACCACGGGCGAGCGCTGCAGCACGCCCTGTACGTACATCGGCAGGAAGGTGGTCGCGCCCATCAGGATCATGCCGGCGAGCACCGTCGCGCTGTTGCACGCGGCGATCGGCCGGCGGCTCCACAGCGCGAACGAGATCATCGGCTCGGCGGCGCGGCGCTCCTGCCACACGAACAGCACCACGCATAGCGCGAACACGCCGGCCGCGAGCGCGGCTGGCGTCAGCGCGTCGTCGCCGCCGTAAGTCAGCGCCATCATCAGCGCGGCGATCGCGGCCATGAAGAGCCCGGCGCCGCCGAAGTCGATCGACGGGCGCGCATGCCGCTCCGCTTCGCGCAGGAACAAGAAGAAGCCCGCCGCCGACGCGAGGCCGATCGGCACGTTCATCCAGAAGATCCACGCCCACGACAGGTCGTGAATGATGAAGCCGCCGACCATCGGCCCGATCACCGCCGAAATCGCCCACACGCTCGCGAGATAACCCTGCACCTTGCCGCGTTCGCGCGCGGGGTACAGGTCGGCGACGATCGTCAGCGTGACCGGCTGGATCGCGCCCGCGCCGACACCCTGGATCAGGCGGAACACGATCATCGCCGGCATCGACCATGCGAAGCCGGCGAGCACCGAGCCGACCAGGAACACCGCGATGCCGGCGAGTATCACCGGCTTGCGGCCGTACAGATCGGCGAGCTTGCCGAAGATCACGGTGGTCGCCGTTTGCGTGAGCAGGAACGACGAGAACACCCAGCTATACAGATGCAGGTCGCCGAGTTGCGAGACGATCTGCGGCATCGCGGTGGACACGATGGTTGCTTCGATCGCGACCATCGCCATCGACGCCATCACGGCGGCGATCACGGGCCCACGCGAGGATGGGGCGCTGCGTTGGGTTGGCTGTTGCGGGCTGCTGTTGGGACTAGCGGACATGAAGGGGCGTAGTATCGGTATGTTGGGCGCGTCCGACGGCTCGAAGGAGGTCATGCCGCGGCGCTGCATCGGCGCGGCCGCGCGTGGCGGCCGCTCAGGAGTATGCACCTTGCGCAGAGTGCGTGCTACGGATCGGGCGGTCCGCCGGCCCGGCCGGGTATGGCACGGCTGTTGCGCACTCAGTTTCCCTTTCGACACGTGGAGGACCATGATGAGGATCGAATTCACCGGACGCCGCGAAGTGATAGCTGCCGCGCGCGTCGCCTTCGAGGCCAATGTGGACGGGACGGGCGTGTGGTGCAGCGTATCGCTGGATGCGTTGAACAATCATTTCGGCAACGGGGGCCCGTCGGCTCACGATCTGGTCGGAACCTTCGAGGCGAACCGCGCACGCATTGAAAATGCGACAAAGCGGGTGCTCGAAAGAAACGGCGGGCAGTCGGTGGAACTCGAGACGAGCGATTTCGACAAGGTTTGAAACCCGCTTTTTGACGGCGCGGTTGCGTTTCGACGCGCAACCGCGCAGTTCGATTGCGCGGTTCAACAGCAGGGGGCGGCTTTTTATCGGCGTATGCAAACGCGCGCCGGTGCGCACTGCGATGCACATCCTGATTAGCACGATGATTCGCGCGACCACCGAATGGCTACGGTATAGTCGCGGCAATCAATAATTCGCCGTCTAGATCTGGAGAATATCGTGCAGGAAATCATCGATGGGTTGATCCGCTTTCAACGCGAGGTCTTTCCGCAGCAGAGCGCACTGTTCTAGCGTTTGTCGACTGCGCAGAGTCCCAGCACGCTTTTCGTCACCTGCTCGGACAGCCGCGTGGTGCCCGAACTGCTGACGCAGACCGAGCCCGGGTCGCTGTTCGTAATCCGCAATGCGGGCAATATCGTGCCGTCGTACGGCCCCGAGCCGGGCGGCGTATCGGCTACCGTCGAATACGCGGTGGCCGTGCTCGGCGTGCAGGACATCGTGATCTGCGGCCACTCGAACTGCGGCGCGATGACCGCGATCTCGACGTGCACGAATCTCGAACATCTGCCGGCGGTCGCGAGCTGGCTGCGTCACTCGGATGCCGCGAAGGCGATCAACGCATCGCGCCACTACGACTCGGATGCGGAGCGCCTCTCGGCGCTGGTCAAGGATAACGTGATCGCGCAGCTCAGCAATATCCGCACGCATCCGTCGGTGGCCGTCGGGCTCGTGAACAAGACGCTGCGACTGCACGGCTGGATCTTCAATATCGAAAGCGGAGCGATGCTCGCGCTCGACGGAAAGACCGGCGAGTTTCTGTCGTTGGCGGATCACCCGGAGATCTACGCGGTTTAATGCGGTTTGATGTGCTGTTGGATGTTTTTTGGATGTTTTTCTTGTCATTGTATTCTGCCGTGTTATTTCACCTGGACTTCACTAGGTGGTAATGCGGTCTGGTGATGCAGTGAGGTAAAACTCCAGCTGAATACGCGGCGTAGCGGATTTTTCCGTGCGCCGCGTTTTTTTTGCCCAGTTCAATATTTGACTTCTGCAAAATCTGCTGTGGTCTGCATTTCTGTTTGCTTCTGAATTTCAAGCGGACTCGCGGAAATGCGTCGCACTGCACTAGGAATGTTCTTATAGCATTCTCAGGGAGTTTAAAATTTTGCAAAGATCCTTGTTGAGATAGCTACCAGATTGCCCGTGCGTTGTTACGATGCAGACCTTATCGAGAACACCAGCGGAGTACGGATGTCTTTTAGCCGCAGCGTTACGTATATAAGCCGGCCATGGGGATTCAAGGATGATCTTCGGCGGTATGCAAACTGGAAGCAGCTCACACGCGAGGAACAGGACGAAATAACGCAGGTATTGAGTGTTGCACATGAGCACTTCGTGAAATGGGCGAGTCCTGATTCATGGACGTCGAGTGACAGTGACATGCACCAGCTGCGAGGTCTATTAGGAAGTGTCGGTCCGGCGGGATTGCAGATCAGCGAGATGGACGACCATGAGGTGGCTCGGGCGGTGCATCAGGAACTTCGAAGTCGCCGGCTGATTTATATTCCGCCACCGTGGGAGATCGCGAATCACATTGAACGGGAAAGGGCACGGCGGAGCCGGGAGGCGAAACGGCGTGATTTTTCGATACCGGATGAAGTGACTCCTGTCGGTTCTGTCGGGGCGGCTGATATAGCCCACAGGAACGCTTCTCGTGCGCCAGTGGCTCCGTCTCCGGTAGCCGAATTTATGGCGAACGAAGCAGGTGAGGATGTTAATCAGCTTGTGGCCATGTCGCCGGGTTTGCTGGCGGATTTGAAAAAGTTGGCAGATGTGGGGTGGCAGATTCAGTATGGCAAGCCGGGTGGAGGGTCCGAGACAGATCGCCTAAATAAGCTTATTAACATTGACAGCGGCTTTGAAAAGAGTCCCAAAGCATTTACGAAAATCCTGTCTCACGAAATAGGGCATGCAATGTATCCATACGAGCCCGATTACTCATCAAAAGATGTCTACGTGCATGGTACGTTGGCGGACGAGGGAGCGGCAACGATGGTCAATATTCGAACGCAGCGTGAAATTCTAAGACAGGGCGGCCCCGACATTGGGGTCCTTGGTGCCAACCATGCAAGCTACAACCAGGCTTACGACCAATATCTGAACGACGGAAATGCCGCCGCCTGCCGGCAAGCAATCGGAATAGCATTTGGTAATGAAGTTACGTCGAATGCCAGGCAGACATACAGTGACTACTATGGAGGCTGGTATGACCAGGCTTATTCGGCCAGGTAGTCTGTCCAGGATGATTGCCGTACTTTGTCTGATGACTAAAGTTACCGGATGTAGTCTGGCAATTGAACAATACAGAAAGGATTCACAGATGACTCAATCGGATAAGACACTGTGGCAAGCTATCGACGCGCTCGCACAGCAGGTCCCCTTTACAAGGACCAAGGTGGAAGCGGTGCTCATGACCCCTCTTGTCGAAAAAGACACTAGCAGAAGCCCGTTTCCGAACAAGGCATTCCGGTTCTACATAGCAGGTAGAACTGTCAGTCTGTCAGACGGCGTAGTGATCAGTGATGTGGATTTACGTATTCGACACAGGGCAGGTCATCCAGGTTTTCTCGTGCTTAACCTCAATGGAGCTTGCATTGGCCTCCATAAGATTCGTGCGCACTATGAGGACATCAAGTTGACGTTTCCTCCTCGGCCAGATTCAGCGGACCCATCGACGGGCTACTCAGTTCTCTTGCCATGGGGAAAGTTGTCCTTCGGTTTTCTAATGCGAAATCCGGATTGCCTTTCATCGCTGGTTTTTGATCCCGAACCAGTTGAAGCAAGTGACGTAGCGAAGTAGCCGGAGAGTTCCGTTGAATTTGGCTTTTGCGGAACGGGAAGAATCGTAGTCGCAAACTGCAGGTGTTTAGGCATGACCGGAAACACTCGTACCGATATCTTCCTCAGGACACTGGCGATGCTCGGGTTGGTGGCCTTGCTTGGTGGATGTGGCGAGGTAACAGGTCAATACAAAAAAGGTTCGCAGATAATGGAGCCGGACATGACATTGTGGCAAACCATCGACGCGGTGGTCCAACAGATTCCGTTTACCAAGGCCAAGCTGAAAAACCTGCTAATGACCCAGCTTGTCGAGAAAGACACCAGTAGGGTCGCGATTCCGAACACCGCATTCCAGTTATACGGGGGTGGGCCGGTCAAACTGGCGGACGACGTAGTAATCAGCAATGTGGATCTGCGGATTCGACACCGGGCAGGCCATCCAGGTTTTCTCGTACTTCAGATTGATGGGGATTGTATCGACCTTGATGCGGTACGTCAGCATTACAGTAATCTCAAAGTTACAGATCGTCCGCGAGGAATATCACCCGAGGAAGCTACGTCATATACGGCGGTACTGCATTGGGGGAAACTCTCTTTCAGCTTCAAGGAGCGTAACCCGAATTGCGTTTCATCGGTGGCTTTTGCACCCGAGTTGAACGAAGCAGGCAGCGCGGAGAGGTGACAAGATGTACGGAAAGTAGAGTGGGTGGAAGCCGTCTCAAGAAATTTGAAAATATCAAAGCTAATCGATGCAAACCCATCCTCCCAGTTAATCTGGCGAGGGCGCTTGCGATGTTCGCTTTAGCAAATGGGGCTTGCGGGATGGGGGCAGGCGGGTGCGCAGCGCGGAACGGATTCACAGGTCGCGCTTGGTTTCAAGAAACGTAACCGGCCTTGTCTGGCATACATCACCCTCGATCCGCAATTCGAAACAGACAACACCACGCACGAACGACCGTAACGCGCGGACAATGCGCGAGAAACAGCCGGCCGCACAAAGCGCGCGGGCATAATCAAACATTCGCCAACGCATCGGCGCGACAAGCTCAGTCATCGCGCCGCCCTAACGACAACCGTCCGGCGCGCCCCACAGGACCCTTCATGCCACCCCTCGCCGCCGTCCGCTCAACCGCCGTGCCGCTGCGCAGCGTTGCGCTGATCCTCGCGTCGATGTTCTGTTTCGCGCTCGTCGACGCATTGGCGAAATCCGTCGCGCTCGTCTATCCGGCCAACGAGGTGACGTTCTTCCGCATGCTGTTCGGACTGTTTCCGGCGCTGGCGCTGTGCATGCGCGGCAAGCCGCTGGCCTCGCGTCTGCGGCAACTGGATGTGCGCGGCCAGACCATTCGGGCGCTCACGCTGCTCGGCGCGTCCGCTCTGTTTTTCGCCGGGCTGCCGTATATGCCGCTCAGCGAGGCGGTCGCGATCGTCTATTCGGAGACGCTGCTCGTGATCGTGCTGGCGCCAATGCTGCTAAAGGAAACGCTGAAGCCGCGCGACGCGCTGGCCGCCGCGGTCGGCTTCGCCGGTGTGCTGCTGGTGGTGCGCCCGCACGGTTCGCATTCCAGTTGGCTCGGTCCCGCGCTGCTAGTATCGAGCGCGTTCTGCGGCGCGTTATCGATCATCCAGATCAAGCGCATCCACGCGAACGACGATTCGGGCACCACGGTGCTGTACTTCACCGCGCTCGGCACGATCGTGATGGGCGCATCGCTGTTATTCGCATGGCGCACGCCGTCGTTCGACGCGCTCGCAATCATGGCCTTGCTCGGCGCATTCGCGACGGCGGGACAACTGCTGATGACGATGGCGTTTCGCGAAGCAGAGGCCGGCGCGCTCGCGCCGTATAACTACACGAGCATCGTGTGGGCCGCACTGTTCGGCTATCTGGTGTGGGGCGAGACGATCGGCGCGCTGTCGTTGCTCGGTATCGCGCTGATCGTCGGCAGCTCGATCGTGGTTGCGATGCGCCGCAAGCCGAAAGAAGGACCGCTGGTGTAACGCGGCTGGCGGCGCCGGCAAGGACCCCGAACGAGCGCAGCCGCGCGGCGCCCAGGCAAAAGACCTCAGCGCAACGAAGCAGCGAGGCGCGCAAAAGTGGTTTCGTCGGTGCGATCGAACGCAAGCGGCGTGACCGACACGCGGCCCGCCGCGACCACCGCGGTTTCGCTATCGGGATCGTTGGCGCGCGCGCCACGCTGAAAGCGCAGCCAGTAGTACTCGATGCCGCGCGGGTCGACCTGCGGCAGCACATCGATGTCTTCGACGAGCCCCACACCTTGCCGCGACGGCGTGAGCGGCCCGGCATCGGCTGCGTCGACATCCGGGAAATTGATGTTCAGGCAGGTCGGCGCGGCGTGTTCGATCGCGAGCAACTGGCGGATCACGCGAGGCGCGAGGGTGCGCGCGGTGTCCCAGCGCACCCGCTCCCGATCGCGGAAAGTCTGGCTCAGCGCGAACGACGGCAAGCCCAGCAACAGGCCGGTCATCGCCGCGCCGACGGTGCCGGAGAACATCGTCTCGACGCCGAGGTTGGCGCCGCGATTGATGCCGGAGAGCACCAGCGTCGGCGGCGTATCGCGCATCAGATGGCGCACGCCCATCACCACGCAGTCACCGGGCGTGCCGGTCACGCCGAAGCGCCGCTCGCCCTGGCGGCTCACGCGCAGCGGCGAATGCAGGCTGATCGAATGCGACGTACCGCTCTGATCGTGTTCCGGCGCGACCACCCAGACTTCGTGCGCGAGTTCGGCGGCTACCGCTTCGAGTACGGCGAGGCCGGGCGCGTCGATACCGTCGTCGTTCGTCAACAGCACGCGCGGCACTTTGGATTCGTAAGCGGGCATCGCGTCAATCTCCTCTCGTGTGAATACGGTCGCTCATTATCCGGCTTTCGCCGAACGCGCGTACGATGGAACACCTCGCGTTCAGCAGCACGTGCGATGCCAGCGCCGTGCTTTGCGCCAACCGATGCCGGATGAACCGCCATGCAGATAGAACCGTTTGAGATTGCGATCGCCGATCAGGACATCGACGATCTGCGCCGCCGCCTGCGCGCGACCCGCTGGCCGCCGGCCACGCCAGCGCCTGCGTGGCAGCAGGGCGCGGACCCGGCATGGCTGCGCGAGCTCACGAGCTATTGGGCCGGGCAGTTCGACTGGCGCGCGGCCGAACGCAAGCTCAACCGGCTGCCGCAATTTCTCGCCGACCTGAACGGCCAGACCGTGCATTTCGCGCATCGGCGCGGCGCCGCGAACACGCCTGGCTTCGAACCCTATCCGCTCGTGATCACGCATGGCTGGCCCGGCTCGTTCTTCGAGTTTCATGCGCTGCTGGACCACCTGTGCGACCCGGCCGCGTTCGGCGCCGACCCCGCCGATGCGTTCGACGTCGTCACGCCATCGCTGCCGGGCTTCGCATTTTCGCCGGCGCCCGCGCAAGCGGGCATGTCCGCGTTTCAAGTCGCGGATCTGTGGGCCTCGCTGATGCGCGCGCTGGGTTACGAACGCTTCGGCGCGCAGGGCGGCGATCTCGGCGCGGGCGTGTCGATCGCGCTTGCCGCGCGTCATCCGCAAGCAGTCGATGGCATTCATCTCAACTTCCTGCCGAGTTCGTACGAGCCGGCGATCGGCGCGGCCGAGCAGCCACTGACGGCGGCCGAGCAAAACTATCTGCGCGAGAAGACCGACTGGGCCGCGCTCGAAGGCGGCTACGCGCATCAGCATGCAACCAAACCGCTGACCGTGGCCGCATCGCTCAACGATTCGCCGGCGGGGCTAGCCGCATGGATCGGCGAAAAGTTTCGCGCGTGGAGCGATTGCGGCGGCGATGTCGACGCGGTGTTCTCGCAAGACGAACTGCTCACCAATATCTCGCTCTACTGGTTCACCCAGTGCATCGGCCCGGCCATGCAGATGTACTGGGAGAACCGCTTGCAACCGATGCGTTTCGCCGGCGGCCCGCGCATCGACACACCGCTCGGTTTCGCGCTGTTTCCGAAAGAGATCCATCATCCGCCGCGCAGCTGGCTCGGCAGAACGTTCAACGTCGTGCAGTGGAGCGAGATGTCCAGTGGCGGCCATTTCGCGGCGATGGAGCAACCTGCTTTTCTGGCTGCCGAGATTCGCCGGTTTTTCAGGCCATTACGCGCAAAAAGCGGTTGACCTCGCCGCGCGCCGCGGCGGCACGAAATGTGCAGCCACAGGCCGTTCGGACACGCATCCGTGGAAGTTTCATTCGGCAAACCTGGCAAATGCGGCCTGGGGTTTTCACCCCGGCAGTCGCGGCGGGAGATGCAATAACAATGCAGAAAGTGAAGGCTTATCGAACGCGCGTTATCTATTTCACCCGCGACCCCGCCGCGCAACTGCTGGCGGATATTCAGCGACGCGATTGGGAAGTCGAAGTCATCGATTCGCTTCGCGACGTGCGGCATGCGCTACAGGATGGCGCGCCGGCAGGCGGTCTGGTCGATCTGTCCAGCGTGCTCGAAGCGCACGATGCATCCGCGCTGCGAACCTGCCTTGCGCTGCCGAACGTCGGTTGGGTCGCGTTGGCCGAAAGCCCGCATCTGGAGGACCCCGCCACGCGCCGGCTGGTGCGCGACTACTGCTTCGATTACGTGACGCTGCCCGCCGCGAGTACGCGCATCGTCGACACCGTCGGCCATGCGTGCGGGATGATGTCGCTCGGCGAACCGGCGTTTATCGACACGTCTAGCGTCGAAGGCGAAATGATCGGCAACTGCGAAGCGATGCTCGCGCTGTTCCGTTCGATCCACAAGGTGGCCGCTACCGATGCACCGGTCTTTATCGCAGGCGAATCGGGCACGGGCAAGGAGCTGACCGCCGCGGCGATCCACGCGCGTTCGGCGCGCCGCCATGCGCCGTTCGTCGCGATCAACTGCGGCGCGATTGCGCCACCGCTATTGCAGTCGGAACTGTTCGGTCATGAGCGCGGCGCGTTTACCGGCGCGTATCAACGGCGTATCGGCCGCGTCGAAAGCGCGAACGGAGGGACGCTGTTTCTCGACGAGATCGGCGATCTGCCGTACGAAAGCCAGGCGAGCCTGCTGCGCTTCGTACAGGAAAACACGATCGACCGGCTCGGCGGCCAGGGTTCGATCGAACTCGACGTGCGCATCCTCTGCGCGACGCACGTCGATATCGACGCGGCGATCGAAGCCGGGCGTTTCCGCGCCGATCTCTACCACCGGCTGAGCGTGTTGCGCATCGATGAGCCGCCGCTGCGCGCGCGCGGCCAGGACATCGAACTGCTCGCGCTGTACGTTCTCGAACGTTATCGCAAGGACGCGAGCCGGCGTCTGCATGGCTTCGCGGCCGACGCGATGATGGCGATGCATGCGTACGACTGGCCCGGCAATGTGCGCGAGCTGATCAACCGGGTGCGGCGCGCGATCGTGATGTCGGAAGGGCGCACGATCACCGCCGCGGATCTCGAACTCGGCAGCTACGCGGCGACGTCGGCCACGACACTCGCGCAGGCGCGCGAAACCGCCGAGCGGCAGGCGATCGAACTCGCGCTGTTGCGCCATCGCGGCCGGTCGGTCCAGGCCGCGCGCGAACTCGGTATCTCGCGTGCGACGCTGTACCGGTTGATCGCCGCGCACGGTGTGCGCTACGGCGAAGAAAACGACATGCGGCACTGATAAAAAAGCCTTGACGCCGCGCATCCATCCTCTATAGTTCACCACATGGTGAAGTATCCAGTCAGTCAACTCGATCGTACGTTTGCCGCGCTCGTGGATCCCACGCGGCGGGCCATCCTCGCGCGTCTCGAACGCGAGCCGGGCCTGTCGATCACGGAAATCGCGCGTCCGTTGCCGGTCAAGCTGCCGGCGGTGATGAAGCATCTGGATGTGCTGAGCGATGCCGGCTTGATCGCGCGCACAAAGAGCGGGCGAACGGTGTCGGTCGAACTCGTTGCCGGTCCGATGGAAGAAGCGATGGCGTGGCTCAGGCGCTATGAGCGTTTCTGGTCCGCGAGTCTCGACCGGCTTGCCGACTTTGTCGAAGGAGAAGATGGATGACCAGCGAGAAGCCCAGTCTGACGATCATTCGGCGTCTGAAGGCGCCGCCCGCGCGGGTCTACGCGGCATGGACGCGTCCCGAGCTGATGGTGCGGTGGTGGGGACCCGACGGCGGGCCGGTGCTGAGCGCCGAAGCCGATCCGCGCGTAGGCGGCCGCTTTCATGTGGTGTTCCAGACGCTGAACGGCGAGACGCACGATTGCCGCGGCGAATACCGCGAGGTCGAACCCGATCGCAAGCTGGTGTTCACGTGGGAGTGGGTCACGATGCCCGAACGGCGCTCGCTCGTGACGATCGCATTGCGCTCGATCGACGAGGGGACCGAGCTCAATTTCACCCATTCGCAATTCGCCGACGAAGCGGCGCGCGATGGCCACCGCATCGGCTGGACCGGCTCGTTCGAGAAGCTGGACGAGTTGCTGGCGGAGCTGGCCAGCGAAGCCGCCTGAAACGGCAAAGCCCGGGTGCCCGACGCGCAGGCACGCAGCCGAAGTACTGAAACGGCAGTGCCCCGAGGCCACGCCGCGCCATCACTTCCATCGCTATTGAGGTCCGACATGAAGCTCTATTACGCTGAAACACTCGCTCCACGAAAAGCCTGCGCGGTGGCCGGCTATCTGGATTTGCCGATCGATTACGTGTTCGTCGATCTCGGCCACGGCGAGCACACGAAACCGGACTATCTCGCGATCAATCCGAACGGCAAGGTGCCGGCGCTCGTCGACGGCGAGCGCCGGCTGTGGGAGGCCGACGCGATCATCTGCCATCTCGCGCAGCGTGCGCAATCGGCGCTGTGGCCGCGCGACGCGCAGCAGCAGATCGACGTCGTGCGCTGGATGAGCTGGAACAGCCAGCACCTGTACCGGCACGCTGGCACGCTGTACTTCGAGCACCTGATCAAGCCGTGGATCGGCTTGGGCGACCCCGATCAGACGACAGTCGCGCAAGCTCAGGCATCGTTCCGCCAGCACGCGGCGGTGCTCGACCAGCATTTGAACGGACGCAAGTGGCTGCTCGGCAACGATCTTTCGGTAGCGGACTTTTCCGTCGGCGTATCGCTGCCGTATGCGCATGACTCGAAGATGCCGCTCGACGAATTTCCCGAGGTGCGGCGCTGGCACGATCAGCTCAATGCATTCGACGCATGGCGCAATCCGTTTCCCGCGCGCACCGAAAAGGCCGTCGCGCACGCGTGACACGCGCGTTATGCCGCGCCGCGCGCGGCTGATTCGCCAGCGCGCAGGACGCTGAGCGCTGTCGTGGCAGTGCCGGCGCGATTGCCGTATCGTGTGAGGCTCCTGATGCGCTCGCGACGCGGGCGCGCAAGTACCTGTTACGCGATGACCTCTGCCTCGAACCACGATACCCGGCGCCGTTTTCTGCGCACCGCGCTTGGCGTGCCGGTGTCGCTGGCATTGCCGGCACTCGCGTGCGCGCAAACCGGCGCGCCCGCGTTACCCCGTGCGTTACCCCCTATCACGCAGCGCGTGATTCCTTCCAGTGGCGAACGTCTGCCGGTCATCGGCTGCGGGACGTGGCGCACGTTCGACGTCGGCGACGATCCAGCCGCCCGCGCGCAACTGGCCGACGTGCTGCGCATCCTGTTCGAAGCGGGTGGTTCGGTGATCGATTCATCACCGATGTACGGCTCGTCCGAGCAGGTCGCGGGCGCGTTGCTCACGCAACTCGATGCGCACCGCCAGGCGTTCGTTGCGACGAAGGTCTGGACCGAAGGACGTGAAGCGGGCATCGCGCAGATGGAGCAATCGTCGCGACGATTGCAACAGCCGCGTATCGATCTGATGCAGATCCACAATCTGCTCGACTGGCGCACGCAGCTCGCGACGTTGCGCGACTGGAAAGCGCGCGGCCGGATTCGCTATCTCGGCATCACGCATTACACGTCGAGTGCGTTCGACCAGGTCGCGTCGGTGATGCGCAGCGAAAAGCCCGACTTCGTGCAGATCAACTACGCCGCCGACGATCGCGCGGCCGAGCAGCGCATCTTGCCGCTCGCGGCGGAGCTGGGCATCGGTGTCGTGATCAATCAGCCGTTTGGCGGCGGCGGGCTGCTTGCGCGCGTGATGAAAACGCCGCTGCCCGCGTGGGCTGCGGAAATCGGCTGCACGAGCTGGGCGCAGGTGCTGCTCAAATTCGTGCTCGCCCATCCGGCGGTGACGGTCGTGATTCCCGGCACCGGGCGCCCTCAATACATGGCCGATAACGTGCGCGCCGGCTCGGGACCGTTACCCGACGCCGCGATGCGCGCGCGCATCATCGCGGCAGTGGGCGGCTGACGCATCGCGCTGCGTTCGATCCGCTGAGCGCTCGGTTGAACATCGCGAACAGACCAACGGCGTGCGCGTCGCGCACCACGCAACGTGCAATACGCATCGCGGGAATAAACCGCACCACATGTCAGTCATCCCTCATGAACCGGCTCGCAAGGGCCGCGGGACGATCCCGCGGCCGGTTCTGCGAATCGTTAGCATGAGGTCACCATGGCGTCACATCATTCATTCGATCCGGCGCGTCGCGGCGCGCTGAAATGCCTGGCGTTCGGCGGATTGGGCACCGTCTTCATGCTGTCGGGCGGCGTGCTCACGCCCGTGGAACTGGCGCTTGCCGCCGACGCGAGAGTTCCGGCCGCGACGGGCGTGCCGCTATTTCTGCAGATCAGCGACACGCATATCGGCTTCAACAAGGAAGCCAACCCCGATGTGGCAGGCACGCTCAAACAGACGATCGAGTTCGTCAACGCGATGCCGGCGAGACCGCCACTCGCGATCCACACCGGCGACATTACGCACCTGTCGAAAGCGTCGGAGTTCGATCTCGCCGCGCAACTGCTGGGAGGATTGAAGATTACCGAACTGCATACCGTGCCGGGCGAACACGACGTGACGGACGGCCCAGGTACCGAGTACTTCACGCGCTTCGGCAAGGCGTCGGATAACCGCGGCTATTACAGCTTCGATCATCAGGGTGTGCATTTCGTCGGCCTCGTCAACGTGATGCATTTCAAGCCGAACGGCCTCGGCGGTCTCGGTGCCGAGCAGCTCGAGTGGCTCGAAAACGATCTGAAAGGCCGCTCGTCGAGCACCCCGATCGTCGTGTTCGCGCACATGCCGATGTGGACGATCTACGAGCCATGGGGTTGGGGCACCGGCGACGCGGGTCAGGCGATGGACTACCTGAAGCGCTTCGGTTCGGTGACGGTGCTCAACGGCCACATCCACCAGATCGTGTCGAAAGTGGAGGGCAATATCACGTTCCACACCGCACGGTCGACGGCCTATCCGCAGCCGACAGCCGGCCAGGGCGATGGCCCCGGCCCGCTGAAAGTGGCAAGCGACCAGCTACCCAGAATGCTCGGCGTCACCAGTGTCAGCATCGCGCGCCATCCGTTGAAGGCCACGCTGGCCGACAAGACGCTGGCTTGATATCAGCTTCATTTCACGCATTTCACGTTCAGGAGATCAGTCATGCCAACTATCCGGATTGGCCGCGCGCTTTGGGTTCTGCTCGGCGGCTCTGTGGTGATCGCCGCGTCGGCTGCCATGTGCGTGGCGCGCGCGGAAACGCCCAACGCGGTCGTCATCAAGAACTTCATGTTTACGCCGATGGCGCTCACGGTCAAGGTCGGGTCGACCGTGACCTGGAAGAATCTGGACGGCGAGCCGCACACGGTCGTCAACGATGCCGGCATGTTCCGTTCCGCAGCGCTCGACCAGAACGAC
>NZ_DASXHN010000008.1:0-4666 GCF_036488505.1 Paraburkholderia sp.
ACAGACGTTGATGTGCGTCGTGCATCCCTCCGGCGCGGACGGATCGTCGCCGACATGCAGGCGTTCGCGGTATGCCGTTTTCAGCGCTCGCGCCAGCTCGGCATACCACTTCGCCGACGGCGTTTTTTCGCTGCGTCGCGAGGCGGGCGGCTGCAGCATCGACAACGCATGAGCTAGCGTCGGGCCGGCCGTCAATCCCGCCGAGAGCTGGATCGTCGCGCCGCCCCACTGCACCGGCAGCGCGTCGGACGTCTCGATTTCGTACGCGTGCATTTCATCGAGGCCGATCAGACCGCCGAGCCTTGCGATATCGCCGACGATGGTCGTTGCCAGATCGCCGCGATAGAAATCGCGCCAACCCGCACGCGCGATCTGTTCGAGCGTCTCGGGCAGGCGAGGAAGCGGCATGAAGCCCGGCGTGCCTTGGTAAGGCGCAACGGGCGGCAAGCCATCGCGCAGAAACACGCTGGACGATTCAGCGTACCGGCGCAGGATCGCTGCGCCCTGTGCCAGCATCAGCGTCGTGAACCAGTCGGACGCAAGTCCACGTTTCGCCAGCGCGACGGCGGGCTGCATGACTTCGGAGAGCGGCATCGTGCCCCAACGTTCGAGCATCGAACCGTATCCAGCGACGGCCGTCGGCAGACAGAACGACAGCGGACCCTGCGCGTTGGCATCGTCGCGCACCTGCGGCCACGGAAACAGATCCGTCGCGGGACGGCCGGTCAATGGGAACATGTCCGCACGCAGCGCTTGCGGCGCGACCGGCCCGAAATGCACCGACGTGGCGGACTGCGCGTCATGCGCGTGGTAAAGCGCGAACCCTACGCCGCCCAGGCCCGAGTTCCATGGCTCGACGGCAGCCAGCGCAAACGCGACGGCAACCGCGGCATCGACCGCGTTGCCCCCGGCTTCGAGCACCGCGACGCCCGCGGCCGAAGCGTCGTATGCCTGCGACACGACGACGCCGCGCGACGACTCGGCGGCAGGTTTTCGCACCGACCAGTAATGAACCGGATGGTCGGGTGGCTGGTAAGAGATCATGTCGCCATCTCCTTTTTCAATGGGTGGTCATACGCGCATCAGGCTGCGTTGTCTTTCACGTATTGCGCGACCTCTGCATGCGTCGCGAACCACACGTCCTTCGCTTTCATGTACTGGATCAGCTCGTCGAGAATCCAGATACGCGAGCGCGCGGTGATCACATGCGGATGCATCGTCAGTTGGAACAGGCCGCCGTTCTCGTAAGCATGGTCGAATTCGCGGCGGAAGATGTCGAACACGTCGGTGGGCGGCGTGTACGGACGCAGCGACTGGAAACGATGCATCGTGAAGTAGACGGCATCGTCGCGAATCCATTCGACCGGCAGTTCGATCACGCCGGTCGGCTCGCCGTCGAGCAGCAGCTCGTAGCAATCCTCGTCGGCCATCAACGACGAGTCGTACAGCAGGCCCATTTCCTTCGCGATGCGCAGCGTGTATGGGCTGAAGTCCCACGAAGGCGTGCGCATGCCGACCGCGCGCACGCCGGTGATCTTCTCGAGCGTGTCCGCGGAGCGCAGCATCAGGTCGCGCTCGGCTTCATACGGCAGCACCGAGTTGAGCTCATGAATCCAGCCATGAATGCCAATTTCATGACCCTCGGCGATCACGCGACGCTGCTCGTCTTCGTGCAGCATCGCGGCGACAGCGGGCACGTAGAAGCTCGCCTTTACGCCGTGACGGCCAAGAATTTCCAGCAGACGGGGCACGCCGACGCGCGCGCCGAATTGTCCCCAGCTCATGCGGCTGATGGATTTGCCGCCGTCGCGCAACTCGTTGGTTTCGTGATCGCTGTCGAACGACAGCGCGACCGCGCAGCGCTTGCCGTTCGGCCAGCGCGCCGGCCGCAGCGTGCGTCCGGCGCGCGTATGGTTGACCATCTTGCGCCACGTTTCTTCCGGCCATTGCCAGGGTTCGAGTTTCTGGTTCGGGGTATCGGGTGAGCTCATGCTGGAGTCCTCTTGCGATTGATGGTGCGTTCGAATGTCGCCGCGCCGGAGCGTTTCTAGCGGCCACCGTCGACGGAAAGAATCTGCCCGTTGACGAACGCGGACAGGTCGGAAGCAAAGAATATGACGGCGCGCGTAATGTCCTCGGGCGTGCCGAAACGGCGCAACGCAATGCCTTCGAGCAACGAACGTTGCCGCGCTTCGCCCATCGCGTCCCATTGCTTTTCGGTGGCCTCGTTTGTGCGCACGAAACCGGGCGCCACCGAATTCACGCGGATGCCATGCGGACCCAGTTCATGCGCGAGCTGGCGCGTGAGACCGAGTACCGCGTGCTTTGCCGTGCAATACGCCTGCACGCCGGTGAGCGACGCTTGCAACGCCGCGCCGGAGCTAATGTTGACGATCGCGCCACGGCCTGCGTGCTTCATGCCGGGCGCGGCCGCGCGGGTAAGCGAGAAGGTCGCGCCCAGATTGATTTCGATCACGCGGTCCCACTGCTCGTCCGTCACTTCGTCGAGCGGGCGGGGTGCCTGACCAGCGACGCCGCCCGCGTTGTTCACCAGCACGTCGATCGCCTTGCCGCTGTGCGTTTCGATGTGGCTGATCCACCTGGCTGCCGCCTGGCGGTCGGTGAGATCGACGATTTGTGTGTCGATACCCGGCGCGGCGAGCGTCGCCAGTTCGTCCGCCTTGATGTCGCAAGCGAAAACGCGAGCACCGAGCGACGCGAACGTTGTCGCGATCTCGCGACCGAAACCGATGGCCGCACCGCTCACGGCAACGACCTGTCCTTCAAAGGAAATGTTCATGCGTCCAGCAATTCGTTGAGGTTGCGATCCGAGAGAGAACGCTCGCCGTTCTCGATTTCGTGAATCATCCGGCACAGCGCGTCGAGTTTCACGCACGCGATGCCGTGCTTGCGGCCCAGATCCACGACCGGCTTGATCTGCATGTCGACTTCGGTGCGGCGCTTGCGCACCGCCAGATCGCGCCAGATACCCGAGTGGGTCTTCGCGTTCGGCCGGTTGAAGGCGACCATCGCCGCGACGCTGTCGCGCGCCGCTGCATCCGTTGCGCCGGGCTGGAACGCCGCCGGGTCGAAACCGTTGAAACCGCGCGGCTTCACGCGTTCCGCTTGCGCCACGCGCAGCACTTCGCCGGCTATTGCGCGCCATAGCGGCAGCAACTCGGGACGTTCCAGACAATCGGCGATACCGAGTTCGCCGACCGCCTGCGCAAACAGCAGCGAGCCGTATGCGAGCTTGCCCCAAAGGTACGAGAAGATGTCGTCGGTGAGGATCGCATCGGGTTCGAAGTGCTTGATGTCCTCGAACAGCGTGCGGATGCGCGGCGTCTCCGAGCCGTCGATTTCGCCGACCACCACCGCGCCGCGATTGCCGTACAGGATCTCGCCCGGCTTGATCCAGTCGGCGCCGAAGTTGACGAACGCGCCGACCGTGCGCCGCGCTCCGACGATCTGCGCGATCACCTGCTCGCACAGGCCGTTTTGCAGCGACAGCACGTAGCCGTCGGCTGCGAGATGCGGCAGCAGGGCTTCGCAGGCGTCGCGCGTGTGATGCGCCTTGACGGCGAGGAAGATGCGCGACCACTCGCCATTGACATCGGCGGGCAGAAAGGCCGGCGCATGTACCGTGAATTCATCGACCGGGCCGGTGATCGTCAGGCCGCGCGATGGCGCGCGAATCGCGTCGACATGCTCCGGCACGATGTCCACGAAGCTCACGTCGTAGCCCGCGCGAACGAGCCACGCGCCGACGGTCCCGCCAATGGCGCCGGCGCCCCAGATCAGAATGCGTTCTTTCATCGGAAATCGTCTCCTTGTTAGCGAAGTGGCTCACGCGCGGTTTCGCGGAAAGTCGCGATGACCGCACCGGATACGATCGCCGCGACCGTCAGGTAGAAAGCGGGCGCGATGGGCGTGCCGGTCACATTGATGAGCCACGTCGAAATGAACGGCGCGAAGCCGCCGAAAATCGCAGTGGAAAGGCTGTAGCCGATCGACATCAGCGTCGTGCGGCCATGCGTCGGAAACAGTTCGCAAAGCGCCGAAGGTCCCGCGCCGGAGAACGCGGCGATGAACAGATTGAAGAAGATCTGTACCGCGACGATCGTGCCGAACGTCGCGCCGTCGAGCACCACGCGGAACAGCATGTACGAGAACACGAGGAACCCCACGCAGCAGCCGAGCAGGAACGGCTTGCGTCCGATGCGATCGGACAGCGCGCCGAACAGCGGCGTCGTCGCGACCAGCACGGCGAGCGCAAGCGAATTCGACATCAGCGCCTGGGTGGTGGTGAGGCCCGCGTACTTGCTGAGGAACGTGGGCATGTAGCTCAGCATCACGTAGTACGAGACCGTCCAGATGATCGTGAAGCCGAAGGCCTTGCTCATCATCGCGAGCGCCGAGCTCGTGGACGGACGCGCGACACGCTCGAGGTTCGCCTGGGCCTGCGTGAAAGCGGGCGTCTCGACGATATTGCGACGCATGTAGAGGCCGATCGGCAGCAGGATGCCGCCAAACAGAAACGGCAGGCGCCACGCCCACGCGTCGAGCTGCGCGGACGTGAACGATGCGCTCACGATAGTCGCCACGACGCTGCTCGCGAGCGACGATGCCGCAATCGAAGCCTGCCCCATGCCGCCGTAGAAGCCGC
>NZ_DASXHN010000169.1:0-4331 GCF_036488505.1 Paraburkholderia sp.
TGGTCGATCATCTGGCGCAGAACGACGCGCATGCGTTGGGGATCGCGCGCAGCATCGTCGGCAATCTGAATCGCACGAAGCAGGTGCCGGTGGCGTTGCAGGAGCCGAAGCCGCCGCGCTATGACGTGAAGAGCATGTACGGCGTGATTCCCGTCGATACGCGCAAGCCCTTCGATATTCGCGAGGTAATCGCGCGTATCGTCGACGATTCCGCGTTCGACGAATTCAAGGCCCGTTACGGCACCACACTCGTGTGCGGCTTCGCGCATATCTGGGGGCACCCGGTCGGCATCATCGCGAACAACGGCATTCTGTTTTCGGAGTCGGCGCTCAAGGGCGCTCACTTCATCGAACTGTGCTGCCAGCGCAAGATTCCGCTGGTGTTCCTGCAGAACATCACGGGCTTCATGGTGGGCCGCAAATACGAAAACGAAGGCATCGCGCGTAACGGCGCGAAGATGGTGACCGCCGTGGCCACGGCGAAGGTGCCGAAGTTCACGGTGATCATCGGCGGTTCGTTCGGGGCGGGCAACTATGGCATGTGTGGCCGCGCGTATTCGCCGCGCTTCCTGTGGATGTGGCCGAACGCGCGCATCTCGGTGATGGGCGGCGAGCAGGCGGCCTCGGTGCTGGCCACGGTCAAGCGCGACGGCATCGAAGGCAAGGGCGGTGCGTGGAGCGCGGAAGAAGAAGAGGCGTTCAAGCAACCGATCCGCGATCAATACGAACACCAGGGCCATCCGTACTACGCCAGCGCCCGTCTGTGGGACGACGGCGTGATCGACCCGGCGCAAACGCGCGATGTGCTTGGCCTCGGCCTCTCGGCGACGATGAACGCACCGATCGAAGACACGCGTTTCGGCGTGTTCAGAATGTGACAGAGCGCAACGCGCAGGAGCTGTAACGATGCAATACGAAACGCTGAATGTCGCTTTCGCCGGGCAGATCGCCACGGTCACGCTGAATCGGCCTGACGTGCGCAACGCGTTCAATGAAACGATGATCGCCGAGATCACCTCGATTTTCACGGCTCTGAACGCGCGCGACGACGTACGCGCGGTAGTGCTCGCCGCGAACGGCAAGGCGTTCTGCGCGGGCGCCGATCTGAACTGGATGAAGAAGATGGCCGGCTACTCGGACGACGAGAACCGTGCCGACGCGATGCTGCTGGCGAACATGCTGTCGTCGATCTATCGCTGCAGCAAACCGGTAGTCGCACGGGTGAACGGCGACGCCTACGCGGGCGGCATGGGTCTGATCTCGGCGTGCGATATCGTCGTCGCGGTGGAGAGCGCGCGTTTTTGCCTGTCGGAAGCGCGTCTCGGCCTGATCCCGGCCACCATCGCGCCGTACGTGATCCGCGCGCTGGGTGAGCAGGCGTCGCGCCGCTACTTCGCGACCGCTGAGCAGTTCGATTGCGCGACGGCGTTCCGTCTGGGCCTGGTAAGCGAAGCAGTCAGCACGGAACAACTCGACGCGACCGTGCAGCAGATCGCTGAGACGCTTTGCGCAAACGGTCCGCAAGCGGTGCGTGCCTGCAAGCAGCTCGTGCAGGATATCGCCGGCCATGAGTTGAACGCGGCGCTGATCGAGGACACGGCGGCGCGCATTGCGCGCACGCGGGCCGGCGCGGAAGCTCGCGAAGGCATCGCGTCGTTCCTCGAGAAACGCACGCCAGGCTGGCGCGACTGACGCTTTATTTTCCCGCGCGCGTGTTGCCTGTTTTGCGTGTTTTGCATGTTCGTGCGGGTTCGCTCGTGTTCGCTCGTGTTCGTATAAGCGCCGCTAAAAACAACCGCTCCGTAGCGCCTATTTCATCGAGACACTCATGTTCAACAAGATCCTGATTGCCAACCGGGGCGAGATTGCGTGCCGCGTCGCGGCGACCTGCAAGCGGCTCGGCATCGCGAGCGTGGCCGTTTATTCGGACGCGGACGCCAACGCGAAACACGTCGCCGCTTGCGACGAAGCAGTTCATATCGGCGGTTCGACGGCGGCGGAAAGTTATCTGCGCATCGAACGCATCATTGAGGCCGCGCGCGCGACCGGCGCGCAGGCCGTGCATCCGGGCTACGGTTTTCTGTCCGAGAACGAGGCGTTCGCGCA
This sequence comes from Paraburkholderia sp., assembly GCF_036488505.1. Taxonomy (GTDB): domain Bacteria; phylum Pseudomonadota; class Gammaproteobacteria; order Burkholderiales; family Burkholderiaceae; genus Paraburkholderia. The sequence goes on from NZ_DASXHN010000169.1 coordinate 2,107, forward strand.
GGCGTGCGAAGCGGCCGGCATCGTCTTTATCGGGCCGCCGGTCGAGGCGATCGCGGCGATGGGCTCGAAGGCCGCCGCGAAAGCGCTGATGCATGCGGCCGCGGTGCCGCTGGTGCCCGGCTATCACGGCGACGACCAGGATCCGCAACTTCTGCAACGCGAAGCGGATGCAATCGGCTATCCGGTGTTGCTGAAGGCGAGCGCGGGCGGCGGCGGCAAGGGTATGCGCGTGGTCGAGCGCAGCGCGGATTTCGCGGCGGCACTGCTGTCGTGCAAGCGCGAAGCGGCGAGCAGCTTCGGCAACGATCGGGTGCTGATCGAGAAGTATCTGACGCGGCCGCGTCACGTCGAAGTGCAGGTATTCGCCGACCGCCACGGCGGCGCGGTCTACCTGTTCGACCGCGATTGCTCTGTGCAGCGGCGCCATCAGAAGGTGCTCGAGGAGGCGCCCGCGCCGGGGCTCGACGCCCATGTGAAGCGTGCGATGGGCGAAGCGGCGGTGGCTGCGGCGCGCGCGGTCAACTACGTCGGCGCGGGCACGGTCGAGTTCATCATGACGCCGGGCGGCGAGTTCTATTTCATGGAGATGAACACGCGCCTGCAGGTCGAGCATCCGGTCACCGAGATGGTGACCGGGCAAGACCTTGTCGAATGGCAATTGCGCGTTGCCGGCGGCGAGCCGTTGCCGCTCACGCAAGAGCAACTGAAACTCGACGGTCACGCGATCGAAGCGCGCATCTACGCCGAGCATCCGGCGCGCGGCTTCCTGCCGTCGACGGGCACGCTCAAGCATCTGCGCATGCCGCAAGGCGTCGAGTTCGCGATCGACGCGGCCGGTCTCGGCGAGCCGGGCCGCAAGGCGGCGGTGCGGATCGACAGCGGCGTGCGCGAGGGCGATGCGATTACGCCGTTTTACGATCCGATGATCGCCAAGCTGATCGTGCATGGCGCGACCCGCGACGAAGCGCTGGCGCGGCTGTCCCGCGCGCTGCATGCATGCGAGGTGGTGGGGCCGCATACGAACGTCGAGTTTTTGCAGCGCATTGTCGCGAGCGAGCCGTTTGGGAGCGGCGATCTGGACACCGGTTTGATCGAGCGTCATCACGATGCGCTGTTCGCGCCGGCGAAAAAGCCTTTCAAGGAAGCGCTCGCGCTTGCATGCGCCGCGCTGCTCACGCGCGAGGGCGGCACCGCGCACGGTGCGTCGCCGTGGGACGCGCTGTCGCACTGGCGGCTCAACAGCGGCTACACGCAAACGCTCGGCTGGCGCGCGATCGACGACCGCGCCGGCGATGACCGCGACACCGCGTTCACGGTCGTATTCGCGCGCAACGGCGATGCGCAGTCGCTCGAACACGACGGCGTGCGCGAAGACTTCACGTGGTCGGCCGGCACGGGCGCGCACGAATTCCGCGCGACGATCGGCGATGCGCGCGTCACGGGGCATGTGTTCGTCGACGGTGACAGATTCCATGTGTTTTGCCATGGCGAGACGCTGGCCTTCGAGTGGCAGAACCTGCTCGCCCATGCCGGCGATGCCGAAGGCGGCGAAGGGCGGCTGACCGCGCCGATGCCGGGCAAGGTGATCGCGGTGCTGGTGGAGCCGGGCGCGGTGGTCGAAAAGGGCACGCCGCTGATCGTGATGGAAGCAATGAAGATGGAGCACACGATCGGGGCGCCGTCGGCGGGTACCGTTACCGAGGTGCTTTATGCGGTGGGGGATCAGGTGAGTGATGGTGCGCAGTTGCTGGTGCTGGACGTGCAGTAGGGAGTGGACGTGCAGTAGGGCTGGACGTGCAGTAGGCGCGGGATACGCGGGTGAATCAGTTGGGGAGGCGGCGGTTGAGCGTATGCGGGGAGTGCGTGCCGAGGGCGCAACCGCTAGCTGTTGTCGCTGCCGGTAGCGAAGCCTACGCATGAGCCGGTGATCGAGCAGACGAACCGGCGCAGGAGCGAGTACGCAGTTCCGGCTTGTAGTCGCGGATGTGGCCGGGCGCGCCGGGTAGGCGGGTAAATCAGGCGGGTAAATCAGGCGGGTAAATCAGGCGGCCGGACAGGTGGGAAGGTCGGGCGGGAAGATCGGGCGGAAGGTCAGGCTGGAAGATCAGGCGGGGAGGTCAGGCGGGAAGATCGGGCGGGAAGGTCAGGCAGGCGGACCAGGTGGGAAAGCCGGGCGGAAAATTAGGCGGGGACATCAGGCGCAGAGATCAGGCGGGAAGATCAGG
>NZ_DASXHN010000217.1:0-15977 GCF_036488505.1 Paraburkholderia sp.
GACAGGCTCGTCACATTGCTGTTCGTTGCGACCAGGCCCGTCGATAACGAGCCCAGACCGCTCGCCGTCGATGTTGAGAAGCTCGTTACGTTGCTGTTTGTTGCGACGAGGCCCGTTGATAACGAACCGACACCACTGGCCGTTGAAGTCGACAGCGAGTTGACACCCGTCGACAACGAACCCAGACCGCTCGCGGTCGACGTCGACAGCGAGTTGACACCCGTCGACAGCGACGTCACGCCACTTTGCGCGGTACTGATGCCTGTCGAGGCCGACGTCGATAATGACACCAGGTTGCTGTTGGTCGTGCTAAGACCGGTCGACAGGGAGATCAGTCCTGTCGACGTCGAGGTCGACAACGAGGTGATGTTGGAACCCACCGTGCTCGCGACCGAATACAGCTGGCTACCGTTCACCGCATCGGTACTGGCTGCGCCGACCAAGCCCGCAGCCACATTCTGCACACGTCGCTCAGCCCCTGCGGCCCCGACGCTCACGACGCCTGTGGCGCTGTTGCTACCGGCAAACGACCCATAAGTGGTAGCGCCAATCGTCGCGCTGCTGACGGTACCAGTCCCACCGGTGGCGCCTGATGCGACACCGGTCGTAGAGGCGCCGTTGCCCAGTGCGACCGAGCCTGCGACGGTTGCCGTAGCGAAAGCGCCAATGCCTACTGCGTTTGGCGCGGTGGCCGTACTGCCGTTGCCAAGAGCAACAGAGGCAGTACCCGAAGCGATAGCCCCGTATCCAATCGCCGTGGCTCTACTCCCGCTCGCTGTGGAAGCGCCACCCAAAGCAGTCGCTAGATCGGCGGTAGCAGAAGAACCCGGACCAATGGCTACATTAAAGCCCAAGCCACCTGCGCTAGGAGTCGCCACAGCGCCACCACCAATTGCCACCCCCGAGATGCCGGTCGCTGCAGCCTTGGTTCCGATGGCTATTGCGTCGGTTGCCGAGGAGCTAGCGCTGGACCCAACCGCTATCGCATTTCCTCCGCTTGCGGTTGAAAAATTACCAATCGCCGTCGAATCGGTACCTGAAGCAACGTTCAGAAATCCGACTCCCGTAGCCCACGTCGCATTAGCTATATTCCCGGTACCGATAGCCGATGCCCCGCTCGCACTGGCCGTATTCTGGCTACCAAGCGCGGCCGCGTAACTCGCGCTCGCTATGGCAGAAGGGCCGCCTCCACCAATAGCAACTGCGGTTACGACTGTTGCTGTACCGGTTCCCGCGGAGTATTGCGCCTGAGCAACCTGCAGCTGCGCACCCAACGCCAACACCGCCATTGCGACCGCACGAACCACCTTCGACTTCTTGGGCTTGCCCCGGGCGGAGTCGAGTTCCGATACGGCAACCCACGCTCCTAACGATTCATTCCACACCGAACGGTATGTCTTATTCATCCCTTTTCTCCGCCTCTTTGCGCCGCCCGATCATTCAGAAACTTTTGATCCAGCTTTATTTAGGATCAGCTGTCGCGAAACGTGAAATATCGCTTTAAGCAGCCGCTCCAAAGTCATCATCGAATTCCTTCAGCGCTTCTTGGCTGATGGAATATGGCGCAAGCATAGTGACGGCGTGACGTTCACATTGCGAACTTTTGCAAACTGTTGTGATTTTGGAGATCGCGTGCGCGCGGGGCCGAGCGTTTCGCGGATCCAACCTGCTTCTAGCCGGACAATGCGCCCGTGAGCAGGCCCGGCGGCGCCTATCGTCGCTGTCCGAACGTGCAGCTCAATACGCGAATCAAGGGATGAAGAAAGCTCTTGCCGTTTGTGAATCGGCGCTGTGCGCGTTACGGATTTTTGACGGCTCCTGTTCACAAAAAAGCCGCTGCACACAGCAGATAACTTCGCGGAGTTCTCCGCTCCGGAATACTTGCTGTGTTATCTGATTCTTAAAGACATGGTCAGGGGCGGTTAAAACGGTGTGAATAAAAGCGCGATCAGCAAAAAGAAAGAAGCGCGAATGCCGCGCATAATGCCGCCGAAAAACGGGCTGGTTTTGGCGCTGGCCAGCGAATGCGAGGACCGGCAGACGTTGTACAAATGATGCTGACACGCGAGAGGAGAAGGGCCGCTAGTGGCTGGCGATAAATCGAGCGCCGAAGGATGATCTTTGGAGGACTTTGCAGTCGTGCTGGAGACCGCGCCGCTCCGTGTAGCGGAGCTGGCCCAGTACTGCCGTCAAACCGCGTTTGTCGAGAACAGATAACCGCCCCGCGCACCGCTTGACGTTCGTCCACAGCGAATGCCGCGGAGCACGCACGCGAGCAGCGCCCGCAGTCGGAGGAGAACAAAAAAGTGCATCGCGCACCGCGAGAAGAAATGCAGCGCGACAACAACGCGCTGCCGCAGGCGGCTGCGCTGCGGACTCGGAGGAAGCGCGCCTACCGACCAGCGGCGGGCATCGCGTTGATTGCGCCCGGCGACACTGAAGCCTCTATCCTCGCGCCGCCCACGCTCATGCTGTCGTTGCCCGCTTTGTGCGCTTTCTGGCAGCTTGCGATACCCAGGACCAGTGGCACGATCAGCAGCACCGTACCTATCAATCGTTTCATCTCTACTCCTCGCGTCTGTCGGTCGCGATGCTGTCGGGGGATACCTCGCATCGCAGCAGCGATCGTGCCCACGCGCGATGGCCAACAAACCCTGTCAGCCTGAAAGATTCAGGCATGGCTAATGCAACCACGATCACATCGGCTCTGACATTAGAGGGGAAAAAGCCATGTCTTCAGCGCCAACCGTCAGTAGACATCCAGTCAGGCATTCCGCCCGGCACCCGTCGCGGATCGCCGCCGCGATTTTCGAACTGCTCAATCCCATCCCGTACGGGATGTTCGTCGGCGCCTTGATCTTCGACATCACCTACATGAACACGCGCAACGTGTTCTGGGGTAAAGGCGCCGCATGGCTTGTCACGGTCGGCCTGTTCATCGCGATCATTCCGCGCGTGCTCAATCTCGGTCACGTGTGGTTCCAGCGTCGTCACCCGGTCTCGCGTATCGAGCGAGTGGATTTCTGGCTGAACCTGGTCGCCATTGCCGCCGCCATCGTGAATGCATTCGTCCATAGCCGCGACGCGTATGGAATGGTTCCGGACAACGTGATCCTGTCGGTCATCACCGTGGTACTGCTAGCCATCGCGCACATTGCAATGGCGATGAACCGGCTCGATCTCGCGGAGGCGGCCTATGAATAAGCTCATCGCGAGCAGCGTGCTCGTCGCCGCCATGGCCGCGCTGATCAGCGGATGCCACGAGCACGCAGAATACGCGCCGTCGCAGCAGGCTGGAACGAATCCGCCCATTCCGCAGGCGCGCAACTTCTTCGCGCCGCCGATGCAGGTTCCGAAATATGTCGGATGGCAAAACGGTGCGACGCCGAAGGTACCCGCTGGCCTGAAGATCGAGAAAATCGCGTCGGGGCTCGTGCATCCTCGTCAGGTCTATACGCTGCCCAACGGCGACGTCCTCGTCGCGGAATCGAATAGCCCGGACGAAGAGCCCGTCACCACGCCAAAGCAGGTGATCGCCGGGCTGATTTCTGCGAGGTCGGGAAAGAAGGCCGACGGCGCGAACCGCATCACACTGCTCAGAAAACCAGCCAGCGGCAGCGGCGAATGGGAACGGCACGTGTTCATCCAGCATCTGCATTCCCCGTTCGGCATGCAGCTGATAGGCGACACACTTTATGTCGCCGATACCGATGCGATCCTGAAGTTTCCGTACAAGACGGGCGAAACCAGCATCAGCGAGCGCGGCGTCGAGCTCGCCGATCTTCCCAACACGATCAACCATCACTGGACGAAATCGCTACTGGCAAGTCCGGACGGCAAGAAGCTCTATGTGGGCGTCGGCTCGAACAGCAATGTCGGCGAGAACGGTCTGGATGTCGAGTATCGGCGCGCGGACGTGCTCGAAGTCGATACGGCCACTGGCGCGAGCCGCATCTACGCCGCGGGAATTCGCAATCCGACCGGGCTGCAATGGGAACCGAAGACGGGACAACTGTGGGCCATCGCGAACGAGCGCGACGAGATCGGCCCGGATCTGGTGCCCGACTATCTGACGTCGGTGAAAGAAAATGCGTTCTATGGCTGGCCGTACAGCTACTACGGGCAGCACGTCGATCCGCGCGCGCAACCGCAGCGCCCCGACCTGGTTGCCAAGGCAATCCCGCCGGACTTCTCGATCGGCTCGCACGTCGCGCCGCTGGGACTGACGTTCTATACCGGCACCAATCTGCCGGCGCAGTATCGCGGCGCTGCGTTTATCGGCGAGCATGGCAGTTGGGACCGCTCGCCTTTGAGCGGGTACGTGGTCTCGTACGTCGCGTTCGAAAGCGGCAAGCCGGTCGGTGCGCCGAAGGATGTGGTAACCGGCTTTACGTCTGCGGATCAGAAAGAACTGTATGGCGCGCCCGTGGGCGTCGCGCAGGATCGCGACGGCGGCCTGCTGATTGCGGATGATGTCGGCAACACGGTGTGGCGGGTAACGGCCGCGGGAAGCTGACAGGCCTTTCGCTCTAACAGCCGTTCACAGCGATCCGGCGGCGCTCGCGCGCGTCGCCGGATTTGCATTCCAGTAAAAGGCGACGCACGTCGCGGCGACGGCCGGCTCGCGCACGCATGAGTGGGCACCCTGCTTGCTGTAAAGCGACGCCGGCAGGCTCGCTTCCCGAACGATCGAGTGCGACGACCTGGCACTGGAGCGCAGCGATCATGGACACGATCAACCAAGGCGCGAACGACCGCGCGTCGCGCGTACGCAGAAAGCGTAAATCGCGCGTGCTGTCCCGCTATGCGGGCCGCCCGCTGGCGCTGATGTGGCGCTATATCGCACGCCACAAGCTCGCGCACGCAATCCTGCTGCTGACGATCTTCGCCGCCATCGGATGCGCACTCGCGGCGCAGTATGGGATTCGTAATCTGATCGATGCGTTACCCGATGGCCACGCGCATCGCGATCGCGTGGTGCGGGCATTCCTCATCCTGGTCGGGCTGATTTTCGCGGACAACCTGCTGTGGCGCATCGGCGGCTGGATTTCGGCGCATGCGTTCGTCGCGGTCACGGGCGACATTCGCGACGACATGTTCGAATACCTCGCGGGTCACGCGCCATCCTACTTCGCCGACAAACAGCCGGGCGTTCTGTCGAGCCGCATCACGTCGATGGCAAACGCGGTCTACGTGCTCGAGAATGCGCTCGCGTGGGCCACGTTGCCGCCTGCGTTGACGGTGGTCGGATCGATCGCGATGGTGTCGGCCGTCAGCGTGCCGATGAGCTTCGCGCTCACCGCGATGTCCGCCGCGCTTGCCGCCGGGCTTTTCGTGCTGGCGCGCAAAGGCATGGCGCGCCACGAGCACTTCGCCGAACGGGCGGCGTCGGTCGATGGCGAACTGGTCGATGTGGTGAGCAACATGGGCCTCGTGCGCGCGTTCGCCGCCGAAGCCGCCGAGCGGCGCCGCTTCGATGAGCATCTGCAAGTCGAAACGCAAGCCCGCACGCATAGTCTGCTTTACCTCGAACGTCTGCGCGTGGTGCACGCGTTGGCAACCGCGGTCCTGTCGGCCTGCGTGCTCGGCTGGACCGTATGGCTGTGGAGTGTCGGCCGCGCGACGACCGGCGACGTGGTGCTGATCTGCTCGCTGGGCTTTTCGATTCTGCACGGTTCGCGCGATGTCGCCGTCGCGTTCGTCGATCTGACGCAATACGTCGCGCGTCTGGGCGAAGCCACGCAAACGCTGCTCGTGCCGCACGGAATGCCCGAAGCGCCCAAGGCAGCCGCGCTCACCGTGGAGCGCGCGACGATCGACTTCGAAGCGGTGAGCTTCGCGTATCCGGGGCGCCGCCCCGTTCTCGATGGCTTCACGCTGCACATCGAGGCCGGCGAGCGGGTTGGACTGGTCGGTCCGTCGGGCGCGGGCAAGTCGACGATCCTGATGTTGCTGCAGCATTTTTACGAGCCGGCCGCCGGCCGCGTGTGCATCTCCGGGCAGGACATCTCGCAGGTGTCGTGGAATAGCCTGCAGGAAGCGCTGGCCATCGTGCCGCAGGACGTGTCGCTGTTTCATCGCACGCTACGCGAGAATGTCAGCTACGGCCGGCCAGACGCGACCGACGAAGCCATCCTTCGTGCCTGCGAACTCGCGCAATGCCTGGACTTCGTCAACGCATTGCCCGAAAAACTCGACACGATCGTCGGCGATCGCGGCACCAAGCTGTCCGGCGGACAGCGCCAGCGCATCGGCATTGCTCGTGCGATTCTGCGCAATGCGCCGATTCTGCTGCTCGACGAAGCCACCTCGGCGCTCGACACGCACTCCGAAATCGCGATCCAGGCGGCTGTCGATCGAGCGATGCAGGGAAGAACGGTCGTTGCGGTCGCGCATCGGCTGTCGACGCTGCAGAATTTCGATCGCATCGTCGTGCTGAGCCGCGGACGCATCGTCCAGCAGGGCACGCCCGCCGACCTCGCCGCGCGGCCAGGCATCTATCGCGACATGTGGATCAAACAGAACCGGCGCGCGCCAGCTCTGGCGGCTTGATCGCGTACGCGGCAGCGTGGCCGGTCATGACTTCCACGGGCGTTCGGCCGTCGCGCCTCTCGCGTCTGTTGTTCGCACTGGTAGTGGGGGCGGCGGCTATCTGGGCCGTCCATCCCGCGTATGCCGCCTATGCAATCGCGCAATACGGCGAGCCCAAATATCCGGCGGATTTCAAACACTTCGACTACGTCAATCCCGACGCGCCCCGCGATGGCACACTCGTCCTCGCGAACCCGAACCGGCTGACGAGCTTCGACAAGTTCAACCCGTTCACGCTGCGTGGGAACCCCGCCCCCGGGCTCGGACTGATGTTCGAAAGCCTGACGACCGGCAGCGCCGACGAACTGGCGAGCGCGTATTGCCTGCTCGCGGACGATATCGAGGTCGCGAAAGATGGCCTGTCGACAACCTTCCACATCAATCCGAACGCGCGCTTCTCGAACGGCGATCCTGTCACCGCCGCGGACGTCAAGTACTCGCTCGATACGCTAAAGAGTCCGCAAGCTCTGCCGCAGTTCGCGGTGTACTTCGGGCAGATCGCGCGCGCGGTGGTGCTCGACCGGCTCACGATCCGCTTCGAATTCAAGGTGGCGACGCGCGAAATGCCGCTGCTCGCCGGCGGAATGCCGGTGTTCTCGCACAAGTGGGGGATGCGGGCAGACGGCACGCGCATTCCGTTCGACCAGCTGGCATTCGAAAAACCCATCGCAAGCGGCGACTATCTGATCGACAGCTACAGTAACGGCCGAACCATCACGTACCGGCGCAACCCGAACTACTGGGGCACGTCGCTGCCGGTACGGGTCGGCACCCACAACTTTGCGCGCATCGAATACAAGCTGTATGCGGACACGGTCTCGCAGCTCGAAGCGTTCAAGGCCGGCGAATACGATGTGCACGTCGAATACACCGCGCAGAGCTGGGTGCGGCGCGATGTCGGCAAGCGCTTCGAGAACGGCGAGCTGATCAAACGCGAGTTTGCGCATCACAACGGCGTCGGTATGCAGGGGTTTTTCATCAACCTGCGGCGGCCGCTCTTTCGCGACGTGCGCGTGCGCCGGGCGCTGGATCTCGCGTTCGACTTCGAGTGGCTCAACCGGCAGCTTTTCTACAATCAATACAGGCGCACGAACAGCTTTTTCGTCAACACGGACCTGCAGGCAAAGGGCCGACCCAGCGCCGGCGAACTGGCGATTCTCGAGCCGCTGCGCCGCCAGCTCGACCCGGCGGTGTTCGGCGACATGCCTCGGCAGCCGGACACCGATCCGCCGGGATCGCTGCGCGCGAACCTGATCGAGGCGCGCGACCTGCTCGCCCAGGCGGGCTGGCATTATCGCGACAGTGCATTGCGCAACGCGGCGGGCCAGCCGTTCGTCTTCGAGTTGCTCGACGATGCGGGTAGCGGCGTGTCGATGGAGCCGGTCGCCGCTGCGTTTGGCCGCAATCTGCAAAAGCTCGGCATCACGTTGAACTATCGGACCGCCGATTCCGCGCTGGTTCAGCGACGCATCGACGCGTTCGACTTCGACATGACGACGGTGCGTCTGCCCGACGTGCAGGTGCCAGGCACCGAGCAGCTGTCGCGTTTCGGCAGCAAGTACGCGGACGAGCCGGGCTCGGATAACATCGCTGGCGTGAAGTCGCCCGCCATCGACGCAATCCTGCGCCTGGTTTTACATGCGCAAACGCGCGAGCAGCTCGTCGACGCGACCCATGCGCTCGACCGCGTATTGATGAACGGCTATTACGTCATTCCGCATTGGTATTCCGCCGTTCATCGAATCGCGTACCGCAACACGCTCGCGTATCCAACCACGCTGCCGCTTTATTTCGCCGCCGACGAATGGGTGCTGTCGACGTGGTGGAAGAAAGCCGCGGCGTCTTCCAGATAGAGAGACGCGCAGTGCCGCGTCGCCGGCTTCGCGTTGCGCTAATCGCGCTCCGTTAAGCACTGCTGGACCGGACTTTGCTTCCGTCCTCGATGAAGGAGGAACACAAATCATGACAAAACGACTCATTGCAATCGTCATATCGCTTGGCCTCGCGGGCTGCGTCGTTGCCCCGCCTGCCAACTATGGTTACGGCTACGAGCCGGCGCCCGCTTATGGCTATGGCCCCGGGTATTACGCCGCGCCGGCCGTCAACGTGGGGATCGGCATTGGCGGCTACTGGGGTGGCCATGGCGGTCATTATCACGGCCACTGATTTCTCGCTCGACCCGTACGGGCCGCCGCTGGGCGGCCCGGCCCGGCAACTTGATGCAATTGCGTCGCATCGGCTGACGACGTTCAGCGCTGCATAGTGCCGGTCAGCTACCGCGGCGCTCCCTTGCACCGCGCCTCCTCCTTCCTGCAAAAGCATCGATACGCGGTATCAGTACGGTCCCAACGGGACTGATACCATGAGCCCTCGTGCGGATCGAATTCGACGAGCGAGGGCCGCGCCGTTAGCGCGCGGCAGGTCAAAATTCCTCCTGGAGTAGCCTTCCTGATGAGCAGCCCCGTGAACATTGCAACACGCAACAACGTCCGCGTCGGCGGAGACGGACCCGTCACGATGATCTTTTCCCATGGCTTTGGCTGCGATCAGTCCATGTGGCGGTATGTCGCTCCGACATTCGAAGGCCGATACCGAACGGTGCTCTTCGATCTCGTGGGCAGCGGAAAATCGGACCTGGCCAGCTACGACTATAAGAAGTACGGCTCGCTGCACGGGTACGCGACGGACGTACTGGAAATACTCGACGAGGTCGCGCCGGGACCGGCCATTTTTATCGGCCATTCGGTCAGCGCGATGATCGGTATGCTTGCCGCGATCGCGGCGCCGGAACGCTTCGCGGCCAATGTGATGATTGGCCCGTCACCGTCGTTCATCAACGACGGCGACTATGTCGGCGGCTTTTGTCGCGCCGACATCGACGACCTGCTCGAAACGCTGGAGAACAATTTCCTCGGCTGGTCCAGCACGATGGCGCCGGCGATCATGGGTGCGCCGGAGCAGCCGCACCTGAGCGAAGAGCTGACCAACAGCTTTTGCCGCACCGATCCGGACATCGCCAAGCACTTTGCCCGCGTGACCTTTCTCGCGGATCATCGAGCCGACATGCCGCGCGTCTCGACCCCAACTCTCATTCTGCAATCAGACGACGATCTGCTTGCTCCCGTGTGCGTGGGCGAATATATGCACCGGTTGATCCCCGGAAGCAGCCTTGCCGTGGTCAACAACATCGGCCATTGTCCACATCTAAGCGCGCCTGGCGCCAGTGTCGATGCAATCGAGTCGTATCTTCGCAAGACAGGGCTCTAGCGCATGGGCCGCCTACCCGGCAAACAATGGGACGCGGACGCCGCATACGAGCGGGCTCCATGCGGCCTTATTGTCGCGGCCGCAGGCGGCAAGATCATCCGTGTGAACAAAACCTGCTGTGAATGGCTGGGTTTCTCCGCGGCGCAACTGGTCGAAACGCGAAGCTTCCAGGATTTACTCACCATCGGCGGCAAAATTTTTCTACTGACCCACGTGATGCCGCTGCTCCAGATGCAGCGGTCCGTGGCTGAAATCAAGCTCGATCTGCGTCACCGCGATGGGCGCGCGGTCCCGATGCTCGTCAACATCAGTCGTATCAGCGACGCAGGGTGCGAGCTCGACGAGTTCTCCGTGATGGTCATGAGTGACCGGCATAAGTACGAACGTGAGCTCGTCGTTGCGCGCACACGGCTGGAAGAATCGCTACAGGCGAAGGAAGCGGCGGAACTCGCGCTGCGAGCCGCGGACCGGCGCAAAGATGAATTTCTCGCCACGCTGGCTCACGAACTGCGTAATCCGCTAGGGGCGATGCGCACGGCGATCGATCTGCTGCGGCGCCCCGAGCTTCTAGGCGGTGACACGGCGTGGCCGCTGCAATTGCTAGCCCGGCAACTAGACCAGGCGTCCCGGCTAACGGACGACCTGCTGGATGCGTCGCGGATTGGGGAAGGAAAGATCGAACTGCGGAAAACAACGGTGGAAATTGGCGCCATCCTGCATGAGGTCGTCGAAAGCACGCGCGCGCGACACTTCGCGCATGGGCCGTCGCATGAGGTGGAGACCCATATCCCGCCCGAACGCATTTACGTCCATGCGGACCCGTTGCGTGTGTCGCAAGTCATTCAAAACCTGCTGAACAACGCGCTTCGCTACACGCCCTCCGGCGGCAAGATCTGCCTGTCGGCTGAAAGACAAGATGACCAAGCGGTCATCACCGTTCGCGACAACGGAATTGGGATTGCCCGAAACGACTTACCAACGATCTTCCAGATGTTCGCCCAAGCGCCTTCAGCGCGAGGCCGCGTGATGGGCGGCCTCGGCGTCGGGCTCGCGCTGGTGCGCGCACTGGTGGAATTGCATGACGGGCGGGTGACGGTCGACAGTCGAGGACCCGGTCACGGAACCTCGTTCGAAGTGCGTCTGCCCGCGCTTCCTGCTGAACCGCAACCGTTGCCGTCGCCGGCCGTTGAAAGCAGTGGTTCGAGCGCGACGCAGCGCCGCGTGCTGGTGGTGGATGACAACGAGGGCGCCGCGGCCAGCCTCGCGATCCTGCTCGAGTCGGAAGGTCACACCGCACAGACGGCAACGAGTGGGCGAGACGCTCTGCGTGCGGCGGACGAATTCGTTCCCGAAGTGGTGGTCCTCGACCTGGGACTGCCCGATATCGACGGCGCGGAAGTCGCGCGCCGCATTCGAAGCCACCGCGGTTCGAGCGTCGCGTTGATTGCGCTTACCGGTTGGGCTCCCGATAACAATGCGTCGACGAGTCAAAATCTCTTTGATGCGTACTTCGTCAAACCTGTCGACGTCGCAAAGCTTTTGGACGCACTCGAACAGATGCCGGGAGCATAGTTCGCTGTTCCGTGCGAGCGACGGCGATCTCCAACGCGATATGCGGCAACAGCACACACGCTCCGATTTGCCCGCCGGATCACAGCAGGTGCAGCAATGCCGGCAGCAGCACCGGGACGACGAATGCCGTGAAGACGCCGTTCAGGCCCATCCCGAGGCCGGCGAACGCACCCATCGCGTCGCTCACCTGGAACGCGCGCGCCGTGCCGATGCCGTGTGACGCCACCCCAAGCGCGAAACCGCGTGCTTCCACATCGGTCACACGCAGCAGGTTGAGCAGACCGCGCGCCGTCACCGCACCGAACACGCCGGTGCAAATCACCAGCACCGCCGTCAACGACGGGATGCCGCCGATCTGTTTGGCGACCGCCATCGCGATCGGCGTGGTCGCCGACTTGGGGGCCAACGATGCGATCGTCTGGCGCGATGCACCCATCAGCGCTGCGATCGAAACGGCCGACACGATAGCGGTCAGGGAGCCCGCGGCAAGACTCACGACGATCGGCACGGCGAGTCGCCGCAGATTCGCCAATTGCTGATACAGCGGCAACGCGAGAGCAACGGTGGCCGGTCCCAACAGAAAGTGAACGAATTGCGCGCCGTCGAAGTACGTCTCGTACGGTGTGCCGCTCGTCTTGAGCACGACGACAACGATCGCCACCGCGATCAGGACCGGGTTAGCAAGCGGGTTATAGCGGCAGGCCGCATAAATGCGCTGTGCGATCAGATAGGCGAGCAGCGTGATCGTCAGGCCCAGCAGCGGCGTGGCCGCAAGATAAACCCAGATCGCTCCCAGACGCGGTGCCGCGATCATGTGCGCTCTCCCGCGTCGCCGGCCATCCGTCGCTGGCGCCGTAGCATCGCACGCATCACGAGCGCGGTAACCACGAGCGCCAATGCAGTGCTCACGGCAACCGATAGCACGACGGCCAGCAGGTCGCCGCTGAGTGCTTTTGCCGACACCATGATGCCGACACCCGCCGGCACGAACAGCAACGACAGATGCCGCAGCAGTTCCAGTGACGTAGGCTCCAGTGATGCAACGCTGCGCGGCTGTATCGCGAGGTACGCCAGTAGCAGCAGCATGCCCACGACCGGCCCGGGCACAGGAAGTTTGAACAGATAGGCAATGCCTTCGCCAAGGCATTGGAACACCAGCAAAGTGGCGAGTGCGGTAAGCATCGTACGGTTCTGGGATCGGACAAGCCGGTTAACTGCGCTCGCAGCGGCGCAGCGCATCGCTCTTCTGGCGCCGACGTTGGCCGTCGACTGCTGCGCATTATGCGGTCAATCGGGACCATCGGTGTGGATGGGTAGCCGATGCCGCGATTCTCCAGTGCCAGGGCAAGCCGATCCGTGACGCTTGCGGCGTGCACCGTGATTAAAGGTTCGACGGGTTTCCCGGATCAACGTTACCTTCGTCGAGATTGTCGGTTTGATCGCCGAGATCCTTGCGGTTGTCGCCGTTCGTGATCTGCGCTTCGCCTTTTACCTTGCGATCTTCGTTTCCGGTGATCGAGCCGACGCCCTTGTTGACGTAGCCCTTCAGCTCTTCCTTGAGGCCTTCACGCTGGTCCTTGTTCATCACAACTCCTGGTCGAAATGGAAATCATCGAGCGTCGCCGCGCGACGCGCTCACGCCGACAGGTCGTCCTTGCCGTCCGGCTCGACGTCCTTCGGATTGTCGAGGTGATCGGGCGCTGGTTCATAGGGGCCACGCCCAGGCTCCGGCTTTTGCGGGATCATCGTTTCGTCCATGTTGCCGTGGCCTTTCTGACGCACCTTGCCGTCCTTGTCGACACTCACTTCGTCGCGATCTTCCGCAGACTCGCGGCGCGCCGGATCGGCGCGCTCGGATGCAGAGTTCCCGGTCATCGTGGTTCTCCTGTCAGTACGATGCTGTATAGAAACGGGGCGCCGCAGGCGCTTCAATCCGGTGAGCGAGTCCGGTCGCGTTCGCTCTGCGAGCCCGGCGGCGTGCCCGGTTTGGTGTCGGGGGTATGCGAATGGTGCACGCTCGCAAGCATCCGCCGTGCCGAACCGCAGCATCCGCGTCAGCCAGCCCCCGAAGGTTCACCGCCGGCAATTATCAGCAACCTCGACGGCAATGCGTCGGGATTACCGGGCTTGAACCAGTTCATTTCGGGGATCCGCGAGTCTGTCAGGTAAATGGAACCATCGGGACCCTCCGCAAAAGTGTCGGGCCATTGCAAGCCCGGCTCGTGCAGGAGCGTCGCCAGCGACTCGCCATCCCATACTGTCACCGCGTGCTCTTCGACCGCGGTAATCAGCAGGCGCCCAGCCCGGTCGAAATGCAAGCCGTCCGCCGGCCCATGCTCGAGTACCTTGTCGACGCGCTCGCCTACTTCGTCGCACGAAAGCGCGGTATCGCGAAGCGCTTCGGTCGGCACGCGGTACAGCGTCTTGCCTTTCACGGCCTGCCAGAACAGATAGACTCCGTCGCGACTGAGCGCGATGCCGTCGGCGGAAAACTCGACGCCGCGTCCATCGGGACGCCGTAGCGGCGCGCCGTTCGCGTGGACGGTGACGCTGGGGTCCATCTGGGTCGACGGATGGCCGTCGAGCACACGACGCATCTGTCCCGACTCGAGATCGATTACGACGATCGCACCCTGAGTCCCGGAGTCCGTGATGTACACGAAACGTCCATCCGGGCTCACGCGCACGTCGTTCAGATAACTGCCCTGAGGCGCGATGTCGAGCGGGAACGCGATGCACTGGGCGACGCTGTCGGTCGCAAGATCGATACGCACGAGCTTGGGGGCACCCGGCACGACGAACGCCTGGGCCGGCGCGCCAGGATCGAGCACCCACAGGTTGTTTTGCGAATCGCACAACATGGCCTGCACGCAGACCCAGCGATCCTGCGCGCTCAACTGATCGCGCTTTGCGTTGCGCCAGCTATTCCACTCGTCGTCCGGGTACGGGCGGACGTCGCCGTCGGCCGTGAGAACGCCGACTGAGATCGGCGCGTCTTCTGTCCAGCGGGGGAAATTGACGAAGATCCGTCCGTCGCGGGCGACGGCCACGCCGGTCACCTGGTGTGCAAACGACGCGATTTCGCGTAGATACAGCGGCGAGTCCTGGTCGCTGATGGATGACGCCGGGGCTGCGGTCAGCGGCACCCGGTCAGCGTCGGATGACGCGTTGATGCTTGTCATGAGCTTTCTCCGATCAGGGTTTGACCGGTGGTGAGCAAGGCGGATGCCGCGAAGCTGGTGCAGCGCGACCGACACGCGGTGTGGAGAATCCGATGATGGCGGGCATCCGCGAAACGTTTGTCGACCATCGCTCCTGTCTACAAAGTCCGACCGGTCTTACGGCTTCTTCGAGCGCGGCAGCTGCGCATTGACGAACGGGTTATAGCCGCGCCCACTCGCCGGCCGCTGCTCTTTGCTTGCCTGGCGGCGTTTGCTCGGTTTTCCGTTGCCCGACAGTGGCGCAAGGAGTTCTTCAGATTCCGACTCGGACTCGGACTTCGAGTCGGAGTCCGCTTCTGCATCGTCCACTGGCGGTGCGGCTTTTCTACGTCTCGAAGGCTTGGGCGGCGCGGCTTGCTCGCTTGCCGACGAAGGGGAAGCGGCGTGCGAGGTGACGCTTGCGATATGGTCGATCACGGACATGAAGGACGCGGCCGTGGATTGAACCGGTTGTCCTGGCAGCATGGTCAGCGCGACGATTTCGTGTAGTGAGCGGCCGTCGACGGCGCGCGCCGTCGCCGTGCGATGCCAGTCGACGTTCGCCTGAGCAAAAGCGCCGATCACCCGTTCGAGCACGGCTGGCGACATAACGCCGCCGTCGTACAACCTGATGACGACGTTTTCGAAAATCTGGAACGCTGTAATGGCCGTTGTTTTCTGCGCCACGGTAGGTTGGCTGCCTAGGTTTCTTCCAACTTCGCTCAGCAAGGTTCATGCCGGCGGGTGCCGAAACGATCATGTCCGCGCGCTTACATCTTTTCCTTCACACCGCACCGAATCAACCACCAATTGACCGGATAGCTGGTTGCAAACCCCGCCAACATCGCGAGTTGCATCGCGAACCAGAACTCCGGACTGGCCACGTTTGCAATGCCGCCGTAAGCCGGCTTGAACCACAGGAACTGGATGATGGCCATCAATCCGTACATGCCGATCTGCCACGCCGCTATCGACGCAAAATCCGCCTTCACAGCGGCGGCTATGCCCTGCCGGACCGACAGGCCGCGCATCGGTTTGATCGTGAAGTACTGAAATCCGATGCCGAGTAGAAAAGCGACGATAAAGTCCGGAATCCAGACCGCGAATGTCTTCTCGTCGAAAATACGATGCCATCCGAACCACACTGCAAAAGCCGGAAAAGCAAAGGCTAACCATTCGACGACGATGTCCCCGACTGTGCAGCCAGCGCCACAATGGCTGGTGCCTTTCATTACCATCACAGCGAATGGCTGCGCTTCATTTCTCTTTATCGCGGTCAGTGCATTGCGTCCCCAGGCAAAGTAAGCAGCGAGCCAAAGCACGGCGCCGAACAGCGTTGTCAGCGGC
>NZ_DASXHN010000218.1:0-7835 GCF_036488505.1 Paraburkholderia sp.
CAGATATACAGGTCGTCGGCCTCATCGGCCGGAATGACGCCCTCGGCCACGCTGTCGGCCACCGCCATCGCGACGCCGTGCTGGGCCGGGCCGAACATCTGCACTGCCTGCTTGGCGCCCTTGATCGTCACCTTGTTGAACAGGATCGTGTTCGGCTTGGTGATGAGATTGGGCGCGACGACGGCGAGCAGCGAAGTAAAGCCGTCCTTGTTGTTGGTGAGCGCGTTGCAGAACGCGGTTTCAGCAGCCGAACCTCGCGGTCCGATCAGCAAGTCGATGTGCGCGACCTCGTTGCCGTCGCCGATGAGCGACTCCCCGATCATGACGCGGTTGATCTTGGCCATTCTGTTCCTCCAATGAGTAGGTATGGACCTGCTGGCGACACGCCGCCTGTGATCGTCCGGATGCCGCATTGCACCACGGCGCGGGATGCACGGGCGGTAGTAACTAACAGGTTCCGTGCCAGTTTTCGCGTCGCGCGCGCACGCCGGACGCGCAGCGTATGGGCTTTGGATGCCGACGTCGTTCAGTCGGCCGGAATCCGGGGCGTGGGACGAGCTTCGACACAGCGCGCGACGAACAGCGTGGCCACCGCCAGGTCAGCGCTGGTGCCGGGATTGATCGCGCGCGCCTTCAGTTGAAGGTCCCACGCGTCGAGCTGAGGATCGGCTGCGGTGCGGCGCGACTGAACCGGTGGCCCGGGCATTTGCCGCCAGCGAGCGTGCTGTTCGCGTGCCGCGAGCGTGACACTCTGCGCCAGCGCGAGCCCGTGCTTGCGCACAATGTGAGAGTCGGGCCAGCGGCCGAGGAACGCGAGAAATACGTTGAGCATCGCGACGTCGGGCGCATCGGGCGGCACCTCGCGATACGCGGGGAGGCCGGTGTCGAACAGGTCCGCGAAGCCGTTCGCATATTGCCGCGCGATGCTGTCGCGCTCGCTGGCGATGCGCATTGCGTCGCGCAGACCGATGGTCGGCGGTGCGTGTACCGACTGCTCGGGCGCGTCGCCGAGTCCGCCGGGGTTGGCGAGCGCGATCGCGCGGTAGGCAAGGCGCGCGTCTTCGATATCGAGCCTGTCCAGCACGCGTGACACCGCTTGGCGCCAGCTTTGTGCGGATAGCGCGAGCTCGCCGGTGTCGTCGAGGGCTGCCGCGAGCGGGGCGACGAGCAGCACGATGCCGAGGTTCGTGTTGCAGCCAGCCGCGGCGCGCGTGCCGGTGATTGCGTCGAGAATGCGCTGGCCGACCCGAGCGCCCGGTGTGAACAGTGGGTCCAGCGATGCGTGTGCGCTCGCGAGAAACTGCGCGGCGTGCATCCCGTGGCCGGGGCTTTGCGTGCTGACGTTGCCGGGTTTCGGCGTCGCGACGTCGAGCGCGCAGGCTTCGAGGAACGCTGCGCGAGCATGTTCGAGTGGGATGGTGAGGGGTTCGGGCATCGGGTTCATCGATGATGCTTAGGCGTGGCGCTCATGGACGGCGCTGAGGTGCGGCGCTGACATACCGCGCGGATGTACGACGCGGATGTACGACGCAGATGTACGGCGCAGGTCTACGACGCAGATGTACGGCGTTCATGTACGGCGTTCATGTGCGGCACTCATGGACGATGCTCGTTCGCGTAACGCACGCGCGCAACTCACCCGGCCGCCGCGGGTTGCCTGGCCTCATCGCTCGTGCTCCGGTGCGCGGCGAGCTTGCGGTCGAGCAGATCGTCGACGAGCGCGGTCGCGATGTCGAACGGCGTCACCGACTGCAAGCCGCGCCATGCGGCCACCCCGTTGACTTCGAGCACCATCGGCGCGGCGGCCCCTTCGGCACATTCAGCATGCTCGGCGCCGCCCAGATCGCCCGGAGCGGGAATCAGATCCACGCCCGCATAGTCGAGCCCTAGCGCGGCAGCGGCTTGCACAGCGGTTTGCGCGAGCCGCGGCGACAATTCGGTGGGCTCGCAACGTGCGCCTTGCGCAAAGTTATGGATCCAGCCTTTGCCACCGACGCGCCGCATCGCCGCGACCGCCCGCCCGCCTATCACCAGCACGCGCCAGTCGAAACCGCGCCGCCCTCCGGGGATATAGCGCTGCAAATAGGCGACGTCCTGATACCGCGCGAGCGACGGCAACGGCGTCAGCGCCCCGCCACGCGTGCCGCCGAGCCGTCTGAGCCCATGGCCCTGCGAGCCGAATAGCGGCTTGAGCACGACCTGCCGCCCGGCGGCCGCTTCGCGAATCAGCACGCGCTGCGCGAACGCGGCCGATTCGCCGGCCCACGTGGCCGGCGTCGGCACGCCCGCGCGATGCAGCAGGAAGCTCGTCATCGATTTGTCGACGCTGCGCTCGATCGCGCGCGCATCGTTATAGACCGGCACGCCCAATTCGCGCAGCGCATGCAGGATGCCGAGCCGCAGCGTCACCTGCTCGAAGCTGCCGCCGGCGATGCCGCGTACGAACACCGCATCCGGCAGCGTATGGCCGAAGCCCGGTATCGCGAGACCGTGCGGTTGCCAGGTCGTGTCGATACGGCAATTCGCCAGATCGACGCAGCGCGCGTCGGCGCCGCGCGCGCGAAACGCTTTCTTCAGGCGACCGGTGTGCCAGCCCGTCTCATCGGACATGATCGCGATGCGGGTGCCTGCGTGCGTGAGTGTCATGCGGCCACGGACTGGCCGCCCCACTGATCGTGCAACAGCCGGCCATCGACCCGGCCGCCATGATAGGTCGCACCGCTTTCGAGGCTGCTCACCCACACCTCGGCCGGCGCGAATAGCGCGGAATCGATCTGATAGAAGTCGAAATTGAACGCCGTGAAGATATCCGCGAACGGCCGGCCGTAGTCGCGTGACGTGGCGGCGGGCAGGTTGTCGGCGAGGCGCCGCGCGACGTCGTCGTGCCTGACGGTCAGATGCACGCGGCCGCCGTAGAGAATCGCGTCGTTGGTGCGGCCCATCGCCTGAATGCCATCCGGCGCGGGCGGCGGCAACGGCGCGGAGCCCACGCCTTCGACGACTTCGTCGAGCGGCACGCCGAGCACATGGACCTTGTGCAACGCAACTTCGACCACACGCGCGACCACCTGTACCGTTCCCGCCACAGACTGCGTCGGCGTGACGATCAGCGTCAGCCGGTCGGGTGCGAGGCCGCAATCGTGCAGCACCTTGTCGATCACGACCTGGGGCGGCAGCCGGTCCACTTCGAGCACCAGCGCGCCGCGCTCGTGACGATCGCGATAGGCGAGCTCGTCGAATAGCGGCTCCTTGACGGCCAACGCGCGCGCGGGACCGGAGCCGAGCGAGAAAAACTTCTTGCCGCCGGTCTGCTCTTTGGTCGCCGCGAGGCTCCACCCGGCGTACTGACTGCCGAGGCAGGCCAGCACCGGCGACGAGGTGCTGACTTCGATCATCGTCGGCCACAGCGGCGCCGCGTCGAGATTCGCGCGCACCGCGACGCGGCCGAGTCCGCCCATGCAGATGCGCGCGATCAGCACGCCGGCCTCGATGCTGCCGCGCGCGGCGACGCCGGCATCGGCGATCACCGTGCCGCCGTCGGTGCGGCTGAGTGCGACGCCGAGGCGTGCGGCATTGTCCACCAGACGCGTGACCAGCCGCTCGCTCAGCGCATTGACGCTCGGCGCGTCGGCGGGCTGGCGGGCGGTCTCAGGAATGGGATTGGATGAAGGCATAGTCGGGTTCATCGCAGGTTTCGATTCGGACGGTGACGCGCGTGTGCTGTTCATCGAGCGCGCGCCGCACCGCGTCGATCGATGCGGCGCGCACGAGCAGCGTGCAGACCGGCTGCCCGGTGTCGATATGGGCGCCGGGCATCGGCACGTCGCGGCACTGCGGGTCGCTTATGCAGGCATCGGAAAACGCCGCTGACACGGTGAACGGCGCGGGCGCGAACAGCACCTGCTGGCCGGCGCACCAGCGTGGCTCGCGCGCGAGCGCGAGACTCGCGCTCGACGGCGGGCGGCCGAAACGGCACGCATCGAGGTGGCACGCGAGCAAGCCGCGCGGCCATGCATCGGGCGACGCGGTTTCGTACAGCGCCATCGTCGACGAGGGCCGCGCGTTGATTTCGAGCAGTTGGAAGCTGGCACCGTCGAACAGAAAGTCACAGCTATTGAGGCCGGCCAGACCGGTGCGCTCGCACAGCGCGTCGAGCGCGGCCTGGATGCGTGCAACGACCGCTGGCGGCATCTCGAGCGGGCCGATCGAGCCGGCGTGCACATACTTCAGAGCGCCGATCGCGCAGGTCACCTGCTCGGCGAAGCCGATCAGATACGCGCGCCCGCGCGCGCCGATAAACAGCGCCGACAGCGGCCGGCCGTCGCCGATGCGCTGGAAATAGCCGCGCGCGGGTAGGGTGGCCGCATCGACTTGCGCCGCCGGCCTGATATGCGTGCCGCCGCAGCCGTCCGCGTCTTTGAAGAGCCACTCGTCGGCTCGCGCCGGCGGCTCGAACGAGACGGCGGGATGTGCAATGCGCAACGCGTCGAGCAGCGCGAAGAAGCGCCGCGGCTCGCGCACCGCGTCGAGCGTTGGCGCGGCGTTGCCGAGCAGGCGGGGCAAGCCGGGCTCGCGGCAAAGTTGGGTCATCAGCGGTTCGAGCCCACTGCCGCCGATCCAGCCCAGCAGATCCGGCAAACGCGCGACACGCGTGAGCGCATCGACCAGCCGCACGGGATCGACCGCGAGCCCATCGCCGCCGATGTCGAACCACAGCTCGGCGGCCTTGCGGGTGTCGCGGTCGCCGAAGATATCGAGCGCGGCGACGCGCAGACCGGCGCATGCCGCCGACTGCGCCAGCAGGCGCGCGGACGCGCCGGCCACCGCGACGAACGGCGCGTGCTGCGCATGCGGGGCATGCTGCGTGTGCGTGTGCGGCCGGTGCGGCTTCATGACGGCCGCCTCAGCCGAGTCCGGCCGCGACCGCGCGGGCCTCGTCGAACGCCTGCGGAAAGCTCAGGTACACCGGCTTGCCGCCGGTGCGCATCTGCATGAACAGCCGATGCTCGACCTGATACTTGACGTTGCCGATCGCGAGCGCGCCGATCCCGATCGCGCCCGCGTTCGGCACGCCGTCGATTGGCTTGCCGTCGTTCATCACGTTGACGCCCGCGATGCCCTCGGGCGGCACCGCGTTGACGTCCGCGGCGACGAGCAGCCGCTTCGCGTGCGCCAGATCGTCGCTGCCGAGCACCTGCACGCCGGCCACCGCGGTGGCCAGCACGATCTCGGTGTCGGCCAGCGCGCTGTGCAATTCGCCGGCGGTCGTGGTGCCGATGCCGTTGATGACGATGCCGAAGCGCTGATTGAGTTCGGCCGCCACGGCCAGCGCGCGGACGCCGTTGCTATGGCTCGCGATCGTCACGTCGGCGCCGCGCGATGCGGCGATCGCCGCCGCGATGCGCCCAACCGCGCCGGTGCCGCCGAGAATCAGCACGCGCTTGCCGCCTAGCTCCACCCCGTGCTGTTTGCCGAGATGGCGCTCGACCAGCGCGACGAGCGCTGCCGCGGTCGTATACGAACCGCTCGGATCGGCGAATACCGACACCTCGAACGGTGGGACCATCGCGCGGCGTGCGATGTCGAGCATGTCGGCGGCCTGCATCACGTCGCGTCCGCCGATAAAAATGCCGGTGCGCGATACCCCCTTGGGTCCGCGCGAAAAGATCGCGTCCTGCGTGAGATTCGCGACCATCGCGGCGTCGACGCCGCAATACGGGACGATCACCTGGTAGCCCGCGTCGGCGGCCATGTTGACGTCGAACGGACTCGTCTGCGGCGTGGCCGTGAACATGTGCAGGATATAGGGCCTTTCGATCGTTTCTGACATGGCGAGGGCTCGTCTCAGTGGCTTCGGTGGCTTCGGTGGCTTCAGGGGCAATCGCGCGGACGGCGCGCCGCGAGGCAACGCATCGCGGCGCCGCGCCGGCAGGCTTCGCGCGGCGGCTGCGGCTTCGGCGCGCGTTGCCGGCACCGGCCCGGCAGTGACCGGATCGCGGGGCGTGGCGGCGGCCGTGAGCAGAAGCTGTGCATCATGCGGCGTCGCTATGCGGCGCGCGCGCTTCGGCGTCGCGGATCGCCGCGCCGCTGTTGCGGCCCGCGACGATGCGGCATTCGATATGCGGCATCGCGCGTGCCGCCGCCCGCGCGGTCGTCAGCGCACTGTCGGCTTCCCGCGCGCTCGCGACGATCGCGAAGCCCGTCGGCCCCCACGAGGTCTGACCGATGCCGGCCGTCCGCTCGGCGGCGACCTCGCGCAGCACGCGCTCGACGTCCGGGCTCGCGAACACGCCGCCTTGCGCGCTCGCGAAGTATTCGCCGATGAGCTGCTGCATTTCGGTGATGCCGTGCGCGAACGGCGCGAAGTCATGTTCGGCCGCGCCCGGCAGGATCCGCATCAGCACCAGATGGCACAGGTGCGCGGCGAGCCGCTGCGGGAACGGGGCGAGCGCGGCCAATGCGCGGCGTTCGCGGGTGCCGTGCAAACCCTCGCGGCTGTTGTCGCTGACCAGCAGCACGCGCCACTGATCTGGAAACGGCTGGCGCGCCAGCAACGGCGGCACGTGTTGACGCAGATCGCCGGGCGGCCCGCCATCGAGCAGCAGGCCGCCGCAATCGAAACCGAGAATGCCGATGCCGGAGCGCGCGCCGCGTCCGAGCAGACTGGCGATTTCGGCGCTGCTGGCGGGCTGGCCGACGAGACGCGCGAACGCGGTGCCGACGGCCATCGCCAGTTGCGTGCCGGAGCCGAGGCCGGTGTGCGCGCGCGGCGCATGGATCACGTCGATCGCGAGCGTCGCGGGGCCGTACGCGGCCTGTAAGCGCGCGACGCACAGCGCGATCCGTTCGCGTTCGGCGTTATCGGCCGCGCCGTTGATCTGCTCGCGCTCGGCGATGCGGGCTTCGAGCCGCGTGCTGTGCGCGTCGATGACGAGGCCGAGGCTGCCGAACGCGCGGCCGAGCGATGCGTTCGGATCGAGAAAACCCAGATGCAGGCGCGCGGGCGCATCGATCGCGATGGCCGTGCGCGGCTGCGGGCGGCGGAGCTGAAGCGGCATCTCAAGTGTCCTTAACGGTGCTTGCGTGTGCTTGCGCGTCGCAAGACTTCGGCCGCTGAGCGTCGGGGATGCGGCGCGGACCCACGCGGCAGTACGCCGGGCGTGTTCAAGCAGAACGCGTACCAGCCGCTCACCGCGGCGGGCGGCGCGCGGCTCGGGCGGCTTCGGCCTGGCACCGCCCGCGTTGCATGGCGGGCCGCGTGCGCCGCTGCTCCGGCTGCGCATGGACGCTGTGTGACGCTGAAGGTGCACTGTGTCACGCGCTGTTTCATCGCGGCACCGTCGCTGAGGCGTACGACACGTGTGCGACGCATCAGCGACGCATTGGCCATGCGTTACGCATTGCGCATACGCATCGAGCGCTCTAGGTCACGCCCGCATAAACAAAAATCCCGGCGCGCTGTTGGTCGGGTCGCGCGTGAACGTCAGCACTGCACGGCCCGCTCGCGGATCAACCCGCTGGCGCGGCTTTCGGCGCGTCGTACTTGATATAGCGGAAGCGTTGATCGTCGGACGGCGTGCCTTCGAGCGGGCCGTCTTCGAGACCGGGCTGCCAGTGGACCACCGATTCGATCTTGGCCGCGAGCGCCAGGTCCTTGT
Source organism: Paraburkholderia sp. (assembly GCF_036488505.1). GTDB lineage: Bacteria > Pseudomonadota > Gammaproteobacteria > Burkholderiales > Burkholderiaceae > Paraburkholderia. The sequence goes on from NZ_DASXHN010000218.1 coordinate 7,659, forward strand.
CGGTAATGCCCTTCGCGCTGTGGGTCTTGAGCTTCACCGTGACGAACGCGTAGGAGACCGTCAAGTCCGGGTGATGCCATGCTGCCTCCGCCAGATGGCCGACCGTGTTGACCACCATCAGCGTGCCTTTCCAGCCTTCGGTGCGGTATTTGCGCCGCAGCCAGCCGTCCTCGAGAT
>NZ_DASXHN010000236.1:0-31589 GCF_036488505.1 Paraburkholderia sp.
GCTGGCGACGAGGTGTCGCGTGCCGTGCCGCGAACCGGCGTTGGCGGGCGAGGCCGTGGTGGCAAACAATGCCGGTGCGCATTCACGGGAAAGACGGCAGCCGCAAGCGCCGCACCGTCGAAGCGGGCGTGGCGGGTTCGACGCCAAAGACTGGCATGTCTTTGCAATCCGATACAACGGGCCGGCTCAGCAAGGCTACGATGCAACGATCGCAAGAAATTATAAGGAGCTAAATACGCAATGAAGCCCATCAACTACGCAATTCCTGTCATGGCGTTCTTCGGCGGAGCGCTCGATGAGATGGCTGTAGCTGCACCTTCACTATGCAAGCCGCCGGAATCCGTGGTTTTTTCGTGCTCCACTACGACTTCGAAAAATCTTGCCTTGTGCGTGGATAAACGCACTCGAGCTTTAATCTATCGATTCGGGAGGCCCGGCAAGATAGAGATGCGTTATTCCGCAAACGAAGCTGACAAAAATGGATTTTTTTACAACCACTATTTCCGGTCGGATGTTGACTACACGCGCATTGCTTTCGTAAGGGCGGGATACGAATATTCGGTCTTCAGGAACTACGACGCTACGGCATCTCGGGTTCCAGACTACGGCGTAGCGGTGTCCCGGCTTGGCGGAGACGAAGCGCAGATCAAATGCCAATCGCAAGTCGTTGACAACATGTCACCGCTGCTTAAGCAATTGCGGTGCGACGAGAGCAGCGCGCTCGGGTGCTCATGAGTTTCACCGGAAAACTCTCGCGGTGGTAGCAAAAGCGCGGCCGCTGCCGCGTCAGCTCGCCGCCAGCTCCGCTTTCGCCGAAAACGAATCGCATTGCGCAATGGGCCAGTACTTTTCGAACAGCGTATAGCGATAATTGCCGGTGAGCAGATCGTTCGTGAACCGTCCCGGATTTGGTGCAGGCTCCAATTCTTGAGAAAAATGGAGCTATGAACAAGTCGAACAAATTTTCTGCCGAAGTCCGTGAGCATGCCGTCCGCATGGTGCAGGAGCATCGGGGCGAGTATCCCTCGCAGTGGGCAGCGATCGAATCCATCGCCCCCAAGATTGGCTGCACGAGCCGGACGCTGCTGGGATGGGTCAAGCGAGAAGAAGTCGATAGCGGTGAGCGAGCGGCTGGCCGAAGCCGGTGTCGAACCATCCGTCGGCAGCCGCGGCGACAGCTACGACAATGCGCTGGCTGAAACGATCAATCGCCTGTACAAGGCCGAACTGATCCATCGGCGCGCTCCGTGGAAAACTCGAGAATCTGTCGAGCTGGCTATGCTGGAATGGTGGCGTGGTTCAACCATCATCGGCTGATGGAACCTCTCGGCTATATCCCGCCCGCTGAAGCTGAAGCACACTACTACCGGCAATTCAGCAATACCATCGCTGTGCCGGCATCAACTTGAACCAACCAGCGTCCACGATTCCCCGGGGCGGTTCATGTCCGTCACGACGACCATTCTTCAGCGCTCCGCCGACTAGCAAACGTTTGCGCGTGTGTCGTAGAGGCGCCTAAGTGATTCGCGCGCCGACGCGCCTGCCGCTCGCCACGAATATTGTTCACGCAAACCCTAAAGTTTGTTTTTTTCTGGCCGTTAGCTCACTCACCGGCCGTCCCGACTCGTAGCTCGGAAGCTCCATTTCAGAGGAAGGGGCAAGGGATGTGGCTGGCGACATCGGCTACCAAGCCCTCCCGGACGAGTCCGTCCATCTGTTTTTTCGGGGAATCAAAATGACCAAGTTTTTCAAGGCATTCGTTCGTGACGAACGCGGCGTCAGCGCGCTGGAATACGCAATTCTGGCGGGCATCATCGTCGTTGCGTTGACCGCGGTTGGCACCACGTTCTCCGCCAGCCTGCAAGGCATCTTCACGAATCTGATCACCAAGATCCAAGCAGCCGGCACCTAACCAGTCAGTCCCCGGCCCGGGTCTCGAAACCCGGGCCTCCCATAGCTCCAACCCGCTTTCCGCTACGGACTCACCGTGCACGTCATGTCTCTGGCCATCCGTCTAGCCGTTTTCGGCGCGCTGCTCTGGCTCGCGGCCACTGACGTTCGTTCGCGACGTTTACCAACGCGCGTCGTGCTGTCAATCGGCGCGCTGTTCTTCGTCGACGCGTTGGTGCTGCGCCTGAGCCCTCATCAAGTGCTGCTCCATCTCGCGCTGGCACTCGCTGTCTTTCTGGTTTGCGCCGCGCTGTTCGCGGCAAGGATGCTGGGCGGCGGTGACGCCAAGCTCGCATCGGTGATTTTTCTATGGGTCGGCCTGAGTCTCGCGCTGCCGGCCCTGAGCCTGATTTCGCTGATCGGGACCGTCGTGTCACTGATCAGTCTCGCCACGCGCAACATGAATTGCGACCAGCGCTCGCGGCCGTTGCGGGCGCTCGCGATGTTTTCCGGCTCGCGCGGCGTCCCGTACGGCGTAGCGCTCGCGTTCGGCGGCGGTATCGCGATCGTGCTCCCGGCTCTGCTGCCCCTCGTCCTAAAGCGATAGAAAGTCGTCCTCATGTCAAACGTCATCAAACTCGCGGTGCTGATTATTGGAGCGCTGCTTATCGCGCTGATCGTGCGAGTCGTGGTCGCGAGCGTTTCGCATCCGTCGAAAGCCGTGGTCAAAACGCAAAAGGTCCGCGTCAGCGCCGCTGATTTGCCGCAAGGCCTGCTGCTGCGCGACGAGGACCTCGCCTGGAAAGCCGTGCCCGCAGGGAGCGTGCCGACCGGCGCGATTGTCGCCGGCGCGTCCGACGCGCTCGAACTCAAGGGCGCGCTGCTGCGTCACGCGGCGGCAGCCGGCACTGTGCTGAGCGCGGACGACGTGATCCTGCCGAACGCGCCGGGCTTTCTCGCCGCCACGCTAAAGCCCGAGATGCGGGCGGTGTCCGTCGCGGTCGACGACGTGTCCGGCAACGCCGGCCTGATCCAACCGGGTGACTATGTCGATCTGCTGCTCACTCAGCAGATGGACCGCCGCACCGATTCACCGGACCTCGCGGTATCGAGCGAAACCGTGGTCGAGCACGTGCGGGTACTCGCGGTCGGCTCCGAGATCCAGCGGCCGAAGAACGGCGACACCCCCGATGCGCTCGGTCGCCGCGCCAGAACCGTGACGCTCGAAGTCACGCCGCGCATGGGCGAAGTCGTATCGGTCGCGGCGCGCCTGGGCAGCCTGTCGCTCGCGCTGCGCAGTTTCGCCACCGACTCGCGAGGTCCGCTCGCGGCCGCCTCAACCGCCGCCGCGCAACCCGCGCCGGTCTGGGCAGGCGACATCTCGCGCGCGGTGCGCGAGCTGCCGCGCTCGCGCCAGAGCCAGGTGGTCGCTGCCACAACGCCCGCGCCCGCGATCGTGCGTCCGGTCACGATCTATCGCGGGTCAGAGAAATCGGAGACGTCAGCGGCTCCGGCCGCGAACGACGGCGCGCCGCCGCTGCCCACGCTCCCCGCCGGACGCTAACGTGCGAGACGTACACCTTACGCTTGCCCGATCCATTCGCCAGCACAGAGAAGCTCACATGCAGTTCGGTTCGATTCACAAAGTCACATTGACGATGGCCCTGGCGATGCTCGGCGTCACCCCGGTTCTCGCAGCTTCTCTAATCGCGCAGACGCCCCTGCTCGCACAGCGCGGCACTGCGACGGATATCGACGCCGCGCGTGACTCGAGCTCGGCTCCGCTCAATATCAGTGCAGGCAAAGGCACCCTGCTGCGCCTCGATCAGAACGCCACTTCAGTGTTCGTCGCCGACCCGGCGGTCGCCGACGTTCACGTGCCGTCGCCGAACGCGGTATTCGTGCTTGGCAAGAAGGCTGGCACCACCACGCTGTATGTGCTGGGCGTGAACAATAAGACGCTCGTGCAGCGCACCGTTGTGGTTGGCCGCGACATGGACAGCCTGCGCGCGATGATCGCCGCGCGTTTTCCGGGAATGAACGTGCAAGTGAGCACGAGCCAGGGTTCGCTACAGGTTTCAGGCAACGCGCCGAATCCGGCCGATGCCGAAGCGGTGGTCCAGGCCCTCACGCCGTACCTGGCCGAGAAGGAGGTGCTGATCAACCGGATGACGATCGACCGGCCGTTGCAGGTTCAGTTGCGCGTGCGGATCACTGAGGTAGACCGCAACGTCACGCAGCAGCTGGGCATCAACTGGCAGTCGTTGGGCAATGCGGCTGGCAACTTCTACGGCGGACTTTTCAGCGGCCGCTCGATCTACAACCTGTCGCAGCCGATCACCAGCGCCAGCGGCACGAGTTACCCGGTCAATCTGGCGACCAACAATGCATTCTCGCTGTTCGGCGCATTCAAGACGAACAACGTCGATATCCAGGCGCTGGTCGATGCATTGAATCAGGAAAACCTGCTCACCGTGCTCGCGGAGCCGAATCTCGTGGCCCTATCCGGGCAGACCGCGAGCTTTCTCGCAGGCGGCGAATTTCCGATTCCGGTCTCGCAGACCAACGGCGCGATTTCGGTTGAATTCAAACAGTTCGGCGTGAAGCTCGACTTCACGCCGACCGTGCTGAACTCCCGCCGCATCAGTCTTAAGGTGCGCCCGGAGGTGAGCCAGATCGACACCACGGTGAGCGTGACCACCAACGGCGTCACGGTGCCGGGCCTGAGCGTGCGGCGCGCGGACACCACCGTCGAACTCGCTAGCGGCCAGACCTTCGCGATCGCCGGGCTTTTGCAGAGCAATACCACCGACCTCGTTTCGCAGATTCCGGGCCTGGGCTCAATTCCGGTTCTCGGCAAGCTGTTCTCTTCGTCGAACTATCAGAACAACAAGACCGAGCTGGTGATCATGGTGACGCCGTATCTCGTCGAGCCGACCGATCCGTCGAAACTGCGCACGCCGCTGGATTCGCTGCTGTCGCCGAGCAGCGACGTGGAATACAGCTTCGGGCGCCGGTCCGGCGACAACGCCGGCGTATCCGGTCAACCGCGTCTGGTCGGCGCGGCCGGCTACGTGTATTGAGCCGCCTGTCCAACCGTGTATCGAGCCACCCATCCGAAGCCGCCATCATGAAAACGCTCCGTCCATTCACGCTGCTTCTTGCCTGCGCCGCCGCAGCGAGTATCAGCGGTTGCTTTCAGCCGCCGCGCGGAATGCCCGACGCGTCGACGATCGGCTTTGACGGCCAATCCGCGGTGCCTCCCGATTGCGCGAGCCTCAAACGTCCGTCGCTCCTGACGGATGCGGGGCGGCGCCGGCCGAGCATGGAGTGGGGTTGCGCTACCTACACGAACCTCGCCGCCCAGGTCGCCAATCCGCAAGACCTGGTGCAGCCGCAATCGCTGGGGGCCGCCGACGCGCCGGTCGCGGCGAGCGCGGTACACCGCTATGAGACCGGCCACGTGGTCCCGCTGGACACGGGGACGTCGCGCGACGCCAAATGACCTCATGACACGCGCCTCATTCCCCGGACAACATCATGGCCACGATTGAATTCAGCTTCACGAAGAGCAACAGCGGCCCGCGAATCGCCGAGTTCATCGCGTTTGTCAGCGACCGCAAGACTGAGCAGGTGCTGAAGAGCTTCGTGCTCGAGCAGGCGATGCCGCATACGCACGTCGCCATCGGCGGCGTCAACGAGGCGATCGCGTATCTGTCAAAGGTCGAGCGCTCGCCGCAATTCCTGCTGATCGACCTGCATGACTCGGTGATGCCGCTGTCGGACCTGGGCAGGCTCGCGGAAGTGTGCGAGCCGTCGGTGCAGGTCATCGCGCTCGGCGAACGCAACGACGTCGGCCTGTTCCGCAGTCTGCTGAAGATCGGCGTGCGCGACTACCTGGTCAAGCCGCTCACAGTGGAGTTGCTCAAGCGCACCGTGAACGTCGCCGAAGGCAAGGTCAGCCCGGTGATGCTCGCGCGCTCAGGCAAGACGATCGCATTTGCCGGCAGCCGGGGCGGCGTCGGTACCACCACCATCGCGCTGAACGTCGCGCGCCATCTCGCCGAAGACACACACCGCCGGGTCGTGTACCTCGACCTTGATCTGTACGGCGGCGCGGCGAATAGCATGCTCGCGCTGAAAAGCAACAACGGCCTGAGCGACGTCCTGCAAAACGTGCACCGGCTTGATCCGCAGTACGTGGAGCGCACGCTCGTCGCCAAGGGCGCGCGGCTTTTTGTGCTGTCGGCCGAACTCGACTACGGCGCCGCGCGGCCGTTCAAGAACGGCGCGCTCGGGCGCGTGCTCGAGCTGCTGTGTGACAGCTTCCACTACGTAATTCTTGACGTCGGCAACATCAGCGACCCGCTTGCGGTCGATGCGTTGGATTTCGCGTCGCGCGTTTATCTGATCGCCGACCGCTCGGTGCACGCGACGCGTGAGACGATCCGCCGTCTGCGTTTCATCGAGGACCGCGACAACAATCCGCCGACCTCGCTGCTGTTGAACAATCCGAACGCGGCGAGCGCGGGCAAGGTTGAGATCGCGGACTTCACCTCGGCGGTCGGGCGCCCGCCGCTGTACGAGATTGCGTTCGAAGCGAAGGCGCTGTCGATTGCCGAGAATCTCGGCGAAGCACCGGTCGACAAGTCGTCGAACGGCTTCAGTCAAAGCATCATGCGCATCGGCCACGACCTGACGGGGCAGCCCCCCGCCGTGGAGCGCAGCTTCCTGCGAAAATTCAGGTTCAGGAGAGGCTGATGTTTGGGCAAAAGCAGGTGCGCACGATCGAGGCGACGGACGAGGTCGCCGTCGCGGAAGATGCTGCGCCGCCAGAAGCGCTGGAGGCGTACGACCCACATCTCGCGCACGCGGCGCAAAACGTGCACGACCTGGAAGGCAGCGGGACGCTGGTGCGCTCGGAGCGCTTCAAGACGATCCGCAACGGCGTGTTCGGACTGATGAACGCATCCGCCGCGGTGGGCCGCACGCGCGAGCAGATGAGGGACGGCGTCGAGCAGCTCGTGATGGAAATCGCCGAACGCGAGAAACTCAATATCACGCTGGCCGAGCAGGTGCAGATCGTCGGCGAATTGCTGAACGACATGTTCGGGCTCGGACCGATCGAGCCGCTGCTTGCCGACGAATCGATCACCGACGTGTTGGTCAACGGCCCCGACCAGGTCTATGTCGAACGGCACGGCCGGCTAGAACTCACGGCCTGCAAATTTCGCGACAACGCGCATGTGGTCAGCGTCGCGCAGCGCATCGCGGCGGGCGTGGGCCGGCGCGTCGACGAAAGCAGCCCGATGGTCGATGCGCGGCTCGCCGACGGCAGCCGGGTCAACGTCGTGCTGCCGCCCCTCGCGATTCACGGCGCGACGATCTCGATCCGTAAGTTCTCGAAGCGCAATATCACGCTTCACAGAATGGCGCAGCAGGGCAACATGTCGCTGCAAATGGCGAACGTGCTGAAGCTCGCCAGCACGTGCCGCCTGAACATCATCGTGTCGGGCGGTACGGGCTCGGGCAAGACCACGCTGCTCAACGCACTGTCGCATTTCATCGGGCTCGGCGAGCGCACCATCACGATCGAGGACGCCGCGGAACTGCAACTGGTGCAGCCGCACGTGGTGAGCCTCGAAACGCGGCCTGAAAACGCCGAAGGACTCGGCGGCGTTGCGCAGCGCGATCTGGTGCGTAACGCGCTGCGGATGCGTCCCGATCGCATCATCCTCGGCGAAACGCGCGGCCCCGAGGCGTTCGACGTGCTGCAGGCGATAAACACCGGGCACGACGGCTCGATGACGACGATCCACGCGAACACGCCGCGCGACGGCATCACGCGGCTCGAAAGCATGGTGATGATGGCCAACGGCAATTTGCCGTTGATGTCGATACGCCGGCAAATCGCGAGCGCGGTGCATCTCATCGTGCAGGTCGAGCGCATGCGCGACGGCATGCGGCGCGTGACCCGGATCACCGAACTGGTCGGCATGGAAGGCGACGTCATCATCACGCAGGACCTGTTCACGTTTCGCTACGACGCCAGCGCATACAGCGAGGAGGTCAAGGGTGTCTACGAGTCCGCGCAGCTGCGCCCGGCGTTCGCGGCACGCGCGGCGTACTTCGGACTCGAAGAAGCGCTGCTGGAGGCGATGAGGATATGAACCTGGTCGACCTGGTCACCGGCTGTGCGTTCATCATCGCGCTGGTGCTTGGCGTGATGTGGCTGACCTTGCAGGACATCCGCAAGAAGCGGCCGCATGCGCGCATCAAGGTGCGGATGGAAGAGACCTTCCCGAGCGCCGGACGACGCGCGAAGGCGAGCCGCGCGCAGAGCAGCGACCTCTTCACCGCGGGCCGCCGCGACAGCGTATTCAGCCGCTGGTTCGATCCGAAAGCGGCGCGGCTTCGCACTGTGGCTGGCGCGAGCGGCATTCGCATTGTTTTCGCGGCGGGCGCGGCCGGCGCGCTGCTCGCGCTGCTGATGGTTCGCTTCATGCCGTTGCCCGGCTTCGCGAAGCCGCTGCTCGTGTTCGGCCTGCCAGTATTCGCGGTGATCCGCGCATACGGCTTTCTGGTACAGCGTTTCCGGCGCCGATTTCTCGATGGTTTTCCAGATGTCATCGACCTGATCGTGCGCGCGGTGCGCGCGGGCGTACCGGTGACCCAGGTGATCACGACGGTCTCAGACGAATGCGCGGAACCGATTCGCGCCGAGTTCAAGCTGATGAGCGATTCGCTGCAGGTCGGACTCGGACTCGAAGAAGTGCTGAACGTTGCCGTCAAGCGTATCGAGATCGCCGACTTCTCGTTCTTTTGCGTCTGTCTGCTGCTGCAGCGCGAAACTGGCGGGCAGTTGGGCGAAACGCTCGAAGGGCTTGCCGGGATTGTGCGCACGCGCCGCGAGATCCGCCAGAAAACCAAGGCGCTGACCAGTGAAGCGCGCATCACGACCAAGATCATGGCGGCGATTCCTGCGGTAATCATGCTGGCGATGTACGCGCTCAACCGCAGCTATCTGTATGTCCTGTTCGACACGCAACCAGGCCATAAGCTGTTGACGTTCGCCGCGATCACGCTCGTGTTCGGCCTGCTCGTGATCGGCAAGATGTCTCGAATGGATACTTCGCGATGACTCAGGACAACGTTCAGACGCTGATCAATCTGCTGATGCTGTTCGCGCTGTTCGCGGCGCTCGCGGTTTGGTGGATGACCAAGCACGGCGGCCGGCGCGGCAAGATCGCCGAGCGCGTCAGGCAGGCCGGGCAGCTCTCGCGCACGGACGGTTTCGACGAGGACGAACCCAACGACGATGACGGCTGGCGCCAGCGCACGATCCGCCGTTTGGCGGTCATCGGCGACCGCCTGCCGCTGTTCGACGCGAAGTACCGTCAGAAGCTGCAAAAGGAAATGCTGCGAAGCGGCTACCGCAGCCGCGCGGCCGTGTCGATCCTGCTCGCGCTCAAGTTCGCGACCGGCCTCGTCTGTGCGGCACTGACGGTGATGCTCGGTTCGCACGTGCCGGTGGTCGGCGGATTTCCGGCCGTGCGCGGTTTGATGATGCTGTTCGTATTTGTCGTCGGGATGATCATTCCAGAGTACGTGGTCGCGTTCCGCGCATCCCGGCGTCGCCGCGAGATGGCAGCATGTCTGCCCGACGCGCTCGACCTGCTGGTCATCTGCACCAACGCTGGCAATAGCCTGAGCGTGAGCATCCGCCGCGTGGCCGACGAGCTCGCGAGCGTCTGTCCGCCACTCGCCGGCGAATTCGCGCTGGCCGCCGACCAGTTGAATCTGTCCGGGGACAGCACGCGCGCGCTCCACGAACTGGCTGAGCGCATCAATCTGCCTTCGATCCGCGCGCTGATCTCCACGCTAATCCAGTCAATGCGATACGGCACACCGATCACCCAGGCACTGCGCACGCTGTCGCGCACCGAACGTCTGGCGCACATCGTGTCGCTCGAAGAAAAGGCCGCCAAACTCGCTCCGAAAATGGTTGTGCCGATGATGCTGTTCATCTTGCCCTCAGTGGTCGCGATCGCGGCGGGGCCGGCCGTCATTCAACTAATCGACGCTCTTGCCAAGCAATGAAAACTGTTCACTTTCGCGTCGCTCGACGCACATCCCAAACTCGCGGCGCCGCGCTGGTGGGCTCGACCCGGCGCGCCGGACTGCTCGCGTGCGGGGTCTCGCTGCTCGTGCTTGCCGCCTGCACGACCACCCAGCATGTCACTGACGCGCGGCCGGTGCTGCGAAACACGACGCCGAGCGAGATGAGTGAGATGCGCATTGCGCAAACCGCGCTCGAGTCGGACAACCTCCAGATGGCGAATTCGCTGTACGAGCGGATCATCAAGGCCAATCCGCGCTCAGTCGAAGGTCTGACTGGGCTCGGCGACACGCTATACGCGCTTGGCGACGACACGCGCGCTGGCGTCTACTACGACCGCGCGAGCCAGGTGGACGCGGCCGCGCCCGCGCCGCTGATCGGCCACGCACGCGTGGCGATTCATCAGCGCCGCTTCGACGATGCAATCGCCACCTATCGGCACGTACTCGTGCTTACGCCGAATAACCCGTTGGCGATTGCGGGACTCGGCGCGGCGATTGACCTGACCGGCGACCACGCCGGCGCGCAAGCCGTGCTGCGCGACGGCCTCGCGAAAAATCCCGGCGATCCGATGCTGAGCGTGAACCTCGGGTTATCGCTGATCCTTGGCGGCAATCCGCGCGAAGGCGCGAACGTATTGCTCGACGTCACGCGTTACCCGGCCGCGCCGGCGCAGGCGCGCCAGGACCTGGCGCTCGCTTACGGTCTGCTCGGCAACACCGACGCGGCCGCGGAAATTCTCGGCCAGGATCTGCCGAAGGCGTCGGTGCAGGACAACCTGCTTTTCTATTCGCTGCAGCGCCAGCGGCTCGGCCTGGCGGCCGGGTCGAAGAGTGGCGCGCAAGCAGGTGCGCAAACGCCTGCCCCGAAAGCCGCCGCGCCAGGCGCGCCGGTGCAGGCGGTGAGCCTGCGATGAGCACCGGGGGCTCGTCGATCCGGCGTCTCGCGAGGCTCGCGCTGAGCGACGAGCGCGGCGTGTCGGCGATCGAGTTCGCACTGCTCTCGCCGGTGGTCTTCTTTCTCGTGTTGGGCACCGTCGAACTGGCGCTCGACATGATTGTCGACGCCTCGGTGCAGATCGCTGCCCAGTCCGCTTCGCGCATGGGGCTGACCACGACGGTCCCGACGTCCGGCACGCGCGCGGACGAGGCGAAGGCGATCGTCTTGAACATACTCGGCGGCTGGCAGAACATCGGCGGCACGGTCACAATCAATGCGGTTGACTACGGCACCACTTACAACAACATTGGTACGCCCAACTATTCGAGTGGCATGGGCGATTACGGCGATGTGGTCTCCTATCAGATCACCGTCACATTGCCCAAAGGCTTCACGGGTCTGCCCGCATACTTCGGCGTGCCGATGCCGTTGACGTTTCAACGCAATTACCTCGTGCAGAACGAAAAATGACCCGTGATCCCGACCGCTTGCCTCCGCCGGCGCCGCGCAGCCCGCGCAATCGATCGCGGATGCGTTCGCCGCGATTTTCGCAATTGTTTGAAGTGTTGCAGATGTCGCCACTGCTGCGCTCTGATCGCGGCAGCGTCTCGATCGAGTTCGTCGTCATCGTGCCGCTGATGCTGCTGACGATGCTCGGCTTCAGCGAGGTGTACCTGTACATGCGCGCCGTGAGTCTGGTTGAACACACAGCTTTTACGCTTGCCGATTCGCTCGGACAGATGACGTCGGTCGTCAACGATAGCGGTACGAGTTCGTCGAATACGCTCGGGTCGATCTGGAACGCCGCCGCGATGATCGCCGCGCCCAACAGCCTGAGCGCGAACGGTGGCGTGTACGTGTCGTCGATCTGCGATAAGAACATCACCAATTGCAGCGCGAGCGATCCAAGCCAGCCCGTCTATGCAGCCTCCCCGACGATGGCGGCGGGGACCCCCCTGCTGTACTGGCAGCGCAGCGCGCCCTGGACCGCGTCCGGCATGGCGTCAAAGGAAGCCACCGGCAATCTGTTGCCGACCACCTGGCCGTTTCGCAACGGGGATTCGGCACTCGTGATCGAGGTGTTCTACACGTACACGCCTTTTTCGATGACTATGCCTTTCTGGACGAACGCGCCCGGCAAGCAGACCATCTATGAGCGCGTCTACGTGCGGCCGCGCTCGGGCAGCGCGCTCAGACTGGTGGCGGCGTCATGAGGTTGGCCATCGCGAGGCGTGGGGCGGTGTTGGGTGAGCCGCGCACCGTGTCGAATCTGCTGAAGGGTGACGAGGGGGCGATCGGCATCGTCTTCGCGCTATGCGCGACCTTGATGATCGGCGCAATGTGCACTGCGATCGATACGATCCACTACGAGATGACGCAGACGCGCGTGCAGATGGCGCTCGACGTCGCGACGCTGTCGTCGGGCGTCGATCTGATGCACTACAACACGACGTCCGGTGCCAACCTCACGCAATGGCAGGCCGACGCGCGCGCATACTACGACGCGAACATGCCGTCGGGCTACATGGAGTTCTCGATGCCGGACGCGCAGTTTTCGGCGGCTGTCAGCGGCACTGCGTCCACTGGTCAGACGATCAAACTGTCGGCGACCGGCTCCGCGCCACTGATCGCGCCGCTGATCTTTAACACGGGCGCGTCGGGGAGCAATTCCAGTTCGGGCTCCGGATCGAGCGGCTCATCGCCCGATACGGTGACGATCGCCGCGTCGAACACTGCGCAGCGCTTGCCGGAAAGCCAGCTCGAACTGGTACTGGTGTTGGACAACACCGGCTCAATGGCAGATTACGCGAGCACCGACAAAACGCAGGGCACGAAGATCCAGGGGCTGCGCACCGCGGCGACCGATCTGGTGACCGACATCCTCGGTGTGCAGAACAACAACTCCTATGTCGGGCTGGTGCCTTTCACGACGATGGTGAACCTGAGCGGAGCGCTGCTTTCGAGCGGCAGCTGGATGACGCCCGACTTCACGTACAACCCGACCAATGTGTACATGACGGCCAAATCAGGTGTCACCGGTTCGGGGTGGGGCGGCTGCGCAGTGGAGCCGCGCGTCAGCGGAAATCTGTATCCGAAAGCGTACGCGCCGCTGGACGTGCCCGGCTTCACGCCGTTCTACTACAACGTACCGAAGGCGGGCTTCAAGGTCACGACTTATAACAGCACGAGCAGCAGTCGCAGCAGTGGCAGCAGTTGCGTCGCGCAGAGCAGCACAACCGTTTCGGGCGTTCCGCTCACACTGCAGACCAACGGTTCGACGACGGCCTGCAAGATAGGCACCGGCATCGGCATCGCGTCAGCCTGGGGCCAAGGGCCAGCGGCGTCGACGAGGCAAAGCACGTATGTCTACGATCAGAACGGCAACGTCAACGGCTCCGGCAGTCCGTGTTCGATTGCGCCTGTCAAGTTCCTTACGCAGAAGGCGGCCACACTCACAAGCGCAATCGGCAACATGCAGGCGGCCGGCTCGACGATCATCCCAACCGGTCTGCTGTGGGGCTGGCGGATGTTGTCGTCGGACTGGTCGAACAGCGTGTCAAAAGGGAACGGCTGGGTCTCCTCGGACAGCACGCTGCCGCGGCCCGAGACGACCCAGGGGCTGCAGCGCGTCGCGATCGTGCTGACCGACGGCGAGAACGATCCCGGCAGCACGGCCGGCATCATGCCCATGCCGTCGTTCAACGGTTTGACCGGAGTGGGCAGCAGCGCGCTGCAGGCGCCGACGGTCGCGCGCAGTGACGGCACGTCGCTCGTGAACGGCTCAGCGAGCTCGGTCGCGGACATCAATGCATTCCAGCTTGCGGTGTGTACCGCGATGAAGAACGACGGCATCACGATCTATGCGATCACGTTCGGCAGCGATGCATCGAGTTCGGTCGCACAGCAGACGATGGAGAGCTGTGCGTCACCCGGAAACTACTATCACGCGCCGACCAATGCGACGCTCGATGCAATCTTCCAGCAGATCGCGGGAAATCTCGGGGTGCTGAGGCTGACGCAGTGAGAGCATGCGTCCGTCACTGGCTGCCGACCTTGTTCCGATCCGCAACCCGTCAAACAAAAGCAAGGCCCTACTCGATGCGGCTTGATACATTGACTTGCAGCCCCGAAGTTACCGGAAAAGTCTCGCGGTGGTAGCAAAAGCGCGGCCGCTGCCGCGTCAGCTCGCCGCCAGCTCCGCCTTAGCCGAAAACGAATCGCATTGCGCAATGGGCCAGTACTGACTCCAGTGCGGTGTGGATCTTTGCGGCGGGATCGTCCGCGCGGGTGGCGCGGGCGGTATCCGTCGCGAAGGGAAACTGGCGGCTGCCGGTCAGCGGGGGCGCCGGGGTCAGCCTGCATGTCAGCCGGGGCCGGTCGCACGCGCCGGCGCGTGCGCACCGCGTGCGTGCTTCGGAAACCCGACGATGAGTGGTGCGAACGCGAGGCGAGGTTGGCACGCGAAAGTGAAGCGAGTGTGAACGGCACCGGCAGCGAACCGCAAAGCAACGCGGTGACCGGTGCCGGCAATGCGGACAAAGCAAATGAACTGCCGGAACGAGTGAGGCCGGCGAATACGCCGGTGTGAACAGAGCGGCCGGTGCGAGCGTGACGGGCGTGCCGCAACCGCACGACGCGTCGTGCTTGCCTTAGTGCATCGCTCAGCGAGCGCCGAGCAACGCTGCTTTCTGCCGCCTGGTCTGCGGCTCATCGTGCGATTGATCTTGCGACTGGTTTTGCGTTTGCTTGTGCGTTTGATCGTGCGTGTGCTTCTGCGCCTGTTTGCGCCGCTGGCTCCGCGACTGCTTTTGCGGTTGATCCTCCGGCAGCTCCGCGGGCTGCCCCGTCATCGCATGCTCGATGATGCCGCCGCCCAGGCACACGTCGCCGTCGTACAACACCGCCGACTGGCCCGGCGTGACGGCCCACTGCGCGGCGTCGAAGGTCAGCTGGAACAGACCGTCGCCGGCCGCTGCCGCACTGAACGTGCAGTTCGCATCCGCCTGCCGGTAGCGCGTCTTCGCACCGCACGCGAAACCATCGGCGGGCGGCTCGCCCGCGACCCAGCTCGTGTTGCCCGCCGACAGCGTATGGCTCAGCAGCCACGGATGGTCGTGCCCCTGCGCGACGTATAGCGTATTCGACGGGATGTCCTTGCCGGCCACGAACCACGGGTCGCCGCTGCCGTCCTTGCTGCCGCCGAGGCCGATGCCTTTGCGCTGGCCGAACGTGTAGAACGCGAGGCCGATGTGCTCGCCGACCGTCTTGCCGTCGGTGGTCTTCATCGGGCCGGGTTGGGTCGGTAGATAGCGGTTCAGGAAGTCGCGAAACGGCCGCTCGCCGATGAAGCAGATGCCGGTCGAGTCCTTCTTCTTCGCGTTCGGCAAGCCGATCTGTGCGGCGATCTCGCGTACTTTCGTCTTCGGGATCTCGCCGAGCGGAAACAGCGTCTTAGACAGTTGCGCCTGGTTCAACCGGTGCAGGAAGTACGACTGATCCTTCGTGTGGTCGAGCGCTTTCAGCAGTTCGAAGCGGCCGTCGTTCTCGCGCACGCGCGCATAGTGGCCGGTCGCGATGGTTTGCGCACCCAGCGACATCGCGTGATCGAGGAACGCCTTGAACTTGATTTCGGCGTTGCACAGCACGTCGGGATTCGGCGTGCGGCCGGCCGAGTATTCGCGCAGGAATTCGGCGAACACCCGGTCCTTGTATTCGGCCGCGAAGTTGACCGCCTCGACGTCTATGCCGATCAGGTCCGCCACCGACACCACGTCGATCCAGTCCTGCCGCGTCGAGCAGTATTCGCTGTCGTCGTCGTCTTCCCAGTTCTTCATGAACAGCCCGACCACGTCGTAGCCCTGTTCCTTCAGCAGCCACGCGGTGACCGACGAATCGACGCCGCCCGACATGCCTACTACGACTTTGCGCTTGCTCATAAGGTACTCACTGGGGTGCTGCATCACTGCATGGATCGTGGCGATGGCCGCTCGTGACGGCCAGACCGTGATGGTTCTCGCGCGGTTCGGTCGCGAAGCTATCGTTTGGGCGCGACCGAGTGCGTGTGCACGAAGTCGAGCGGGAAACGCCGGCCGGCCAGGTAATCGTCGACGCACTGCATGACGAGCGGCGTGCGATGCCGCTCCGGGCACGCGCGCAGTTCGTCGGCGCTCATCCACAGCGTGCGGACGATATCGGGGTCGAGCGCCCGGGCCGGATCCGGCTGGCCGCCCGCGCCGCAATAGGTGAAGCGTAGATACGTGACGCCGTCGCTCCCCGGCCGCTCGAAATGCGTCATGTACATGCCGACGAGTGCGTCGGGCACGAACGGGTGGGCGGTTTCCTCGAGCGTTTCGCGGATCACCGCCTCCAGCAGCGTTTCGCCCGCCTCCAGATGGCCGGCGGGCTGATTCAGCCGCAAGCCGGCGGCGGTTTGTTCCTCGACCAGCAGGAAGCGCCCGTCACGCTCGATGATCGCCGCGACGGTCACGTGCGGCAGCCTGGTTTCCGGTTTCATGGCTGCGCATTTTACCGGTTCTGGGTGCGCGCTGCCGGGCGGCGGACCGGGCCAGCGGCGCTTTCGCGCCCCCGCATCGCCCCCAATTTCGACGCGGCGGCGGTTTCGGTTAAAGTGAGGCGTTCGTTAGCCGTTGCATTTGCAAGCCGGCGTGCCTCGTCGGCCGATCTGTCGTCAAACAGAAGTCGAAAAGAAGTCGAGGAGGAACAACGATGCACATCGGAGTGCCAGCCGAGACGCGCGCGCATGAAACCCGCGTTGCCGCGACGCCCGAAACGGTCAAAAAGTACGTCGCCCAGGGGCATCGGGTCACGCTTCAGAGCGGCGCCGGCGCCAGCGCGAGTTTTCCCGATGACGCCTATACGGCCGTCGGCGCGGAAATCGTCGATGCCGCAACCGCATTCGGCGCCGACCTCGTCCTCAAAGTCCAGTCCCCCACCGATTCCGAACTGCCGCTGCTCAAGCGCGGCGCGACGCTCGTCGGCATGGTCGACCCGTTCAACGTCGAAAATGCGCAAAAGCTCGCCGCGGCCGGCATCACCGCGTTCGCGCTCGAAGCCGCGCCGCGCACCACGCGCGCGCAGACGCTCGACGTGCTGAGCTCGCAGGCCAACATCGCCGGCTACAAGGCGGTGCTGCTCGCGGCGACGCTCTACCCCCGTTTCATGCCGATGCTGATGACCGCGGCCGGCACCGTCAAAGCGGCACGCGTGCTGATTCTCGGCGCGGGGGTCGCCGGCCTGCAGGCGATCGCGACCGCGAAGCGCCTAGGGGCGGTGCTGGAAGCGTCCGACGTGCGTCCGGCGGTGAAAGAGCAGATCGAATCGCTCGGCGCCAAATTTCTCGACGTGCCTTACGAAACCGACGAGGAACGCGAGGCCGCACAGGGCGTCGGCGGCTATGCGCGGCCGGTGCCGCCGTCGTGGCTCGCGCGCCAGGCGGCGCTCGTGCACGAACGGGCGAAGCAGGCCGACATCGTGATCTCGACCGCGCTGATTCCGGGCCGTCCCGCGCCGACGCTGATCTCGGTGGAAACGGTGCAGGCGATGAAGCCCGGCTCGGTGCTGGTCGACCTCGCGGCCGGACGCGGCGCGGGTGTGGATGGCAGTGAAGGCCGCCGAGGCGGCAATTGTCCGCTGACCGAGACGGATCAGGTGGTGGTGCGCTACGGCGTGCAGATCGTCGGTTATACGAATCTGGCCGCGATGGTGCCCGCCGACGCGTCATCGCTGTACGCGCGCAACGTGCTCGACTTCCTGAAGCTGATCGTCACCAAGGAAGGCCAGCTCGACATCGATCTCGCGGACGACATCGTCGCGGCCACGCTGCTGGCTCGCGACGGTCAGCTCACGCGCAAGTAACGGAATAGGGGGAGCGGCGATGGAAGTCATCAATCACACCGTGATCAATCTGATCATCTTCGTGCTGGCGATCTACGTCGGCTATCACGTGGTCTGGAACGTTACGCCCGCGCTGCATACGCCGCTGATGGCCGTGACCAATGCGATTTCGGCGATCGTGATCGTCGGCGCGATGCTCGCGGCGGGGCTCACCGTCGGCGGCACGGGCAAGTTCTTCGGCACGATCGCGGTCGCGCTCGCGGCCGTCAACGTGTTCGGCGGATTCCTCGTCACGCGGCGAATGCTCGAGATGTTCAGAAAGAAAGAGCCGAAGAAGCTTCCGGCAGCCGGTAAGGAGAGCGCGCAATGAGCCTGAACGTCGTCACGCTGCTTTATCTGCTCGCGTCGGTCTGCTTCATCCAGGCGCTCAAGGGGCTGTCCAATCCGAAGACCGCGCGGGTCGGCAATACCTTCGGCATGGTCGGGATGGCGATCGCGATCGTCACGACGCTCGCGCTGATCTCCAGGCAGGCCGCCGTGCTCGGCTCCAACCTCGGCCTCGGGCTCGGCTTGCTGCTGTTCGGGCTGGTGGTCGGCGGCGCGATCGGCGCGTTCGTCGCCGCGCGCGTCGAGATGACCAAGATGCCCGAGCTCGTCGCGGCGATGCACTCGCTGATCGGTCTCGCCGCGGTGTGCATCGCGTATGCGGTGGTGTCGGAGCCGGCCGCATTCGGCCTCGTCGATCCCGATGTGCCGATTGCCGGCTTCCTGCCGTATGGCAATCGCATCGAACTGTTCATCGGCACGTTCGTCGGCGCGATCACATTCTCCGGTTCGGTGATCGCGTTCGGCAAGCTGTCCGGCAAGTACAAGTTCCGGTTGTTTCAGGGCGCGCCGGTCGTCTACGGCGGCCAGCATCTGATCAACCTGATGCTCGCGCTCGCGATGATCGGCTTCGGCATCCTGTTCTTTATCACGCAGTCGTGGCTGCCGTTCATCATCATGACGATCATTGCGTTCGTGCTCGGCGTGCTGATCATCATTCCGATCGGCGGCGCGGATATGCCGGTCGTCGTATCGATGCTGAACTCATACTCGGGCTGGGCGGCCGCGGGCATCGGCTTCTCGCTCAACAATCCGATGCTGATCATCGCGGGCTCGCTGGTGGGTTCGTCGGGTGCGATCCTGTCGTACATCATGTGCCGCGCGATGAACCGCTCGTTCTTCAACGTGATTCTCGGCGGCTTTGGGAATGAACCGGGCGCCGCGGCGGCCGGCGCGGCGGAGCAGCGGCCGGTGAAATCCGGTTCGGCCGACGATGCGTCGTTCATGCTCGGCAACGCCGAAACCGTCGTGATCGTGCCCGGCTACGGTCTCGCCGTTGCGCGCGCGCAGCATGCGCTGAAGGAGTTGACCGACAAACTGGTCGAGAAGGGCATCGAGGTGAAATACGCGATTCACCCGGTGGCCGGACGGATGCCGGGTCATATGAACGTGCTGCTCGCCGAGGCCGAAGTACCGTACGACATGGTCTACGAGATGGAGGACATCAACGGCGAATTCGGCCAGGTCGACGTCGTGCTGGTGCTCGGCGCGAACGACGTCGTCAATCCGGCCGCGAAGACCGATCCGATGTCGCCGATCGCGGGGATGCCGATTATCGAGGCGTACAAGGCGCGCACGGTGATCGTCAACAAGCGATCGATGGCGGCCGGTTACGCGGGGCTCGACAACGACCTGTTCTACATGGACAAGACGATGATGGTGTTCGGCGATGCGAAGAAGGTGATCGAGGATATGGTCAAAGCGGTCGAGTAGCGCTGCGCTGCGCGCCGGGATCGCGGCGTGTGCCGCCGCGATCCGTTGCAAGCTTCCTGCTGGTTATTCGTCGCGTTCGTGCCGGTCCTCGCCGCGCTATTTCGGCTTCGCGTTCACGTGCCGTAGCAGGTCCGCGAGCCGTCTGCCTTCCCGATCTGGATACCGCTCGAGCACATCCAGATCGCGCATCTTCTCAAGCCCGAAATTGCGGAAATCGCCGCGCAATTCACACCATGCGCCAAGCGTCCAGCGCGCGCCCCAGTACGCGAGCGCAAGCGGCCAGACGCGCCGCTCGGTGCCGGCGCCGTTTGCATCGGTATACGCGAAGCGCACCACCTGGCGTGCGTCGATCGCGCGATGCAGCGTGTCGAGCTGCGCGGAGAAATCGCCCTTGATATGAAACGACGGCGCGAAGATCGCGAGCCGTTCGAGCGTCGCGCGCTTGTCGGCGGGCATCGCCGACGCGATCTTGGCGAGCGCACCGCGCGCGCCGCTCGCGAATCCCGCGCCGCCCCACGATTCGAGCATGCGCGCGCCGGCTGCGAGCGCGGCGAGTTCATCGGCGGTGAACGTGAGCGGCGGCAGGTTCGCCGAGCGCGACAACCGGTAGCCGATGCCCGCTTCGCCTTCGATCGGGACCCCCGACAATTGCAGATCGCGTACGTCGCGATAGACGGTGCGTAACGACACGTCGAGCCATTCGGCCAGTTGCTGCGCGGTGGTCAGACGCCGGCCGCGCAGCAGCTCGGCGATCTGGAACAGGCGGTCGGCGCGGCGCGTCATCGTGGGCGTCGGGTAGAGGAGAGGGGGGACGGTCCGGCGATGATAGCGCCGCATGCCGCGCTCCGGTGTAGGTCGGACTGCGTGCCCGGCTGCGCGCTGGAGCGTGCTGCTAGCCGTTGGTCAGCGAATGCAGGCCGAGCCGGTTGCCTTCCGTATCGGTGAAGAACGCGATGTAGCCGATGTCCTGCGGCAGCTTGATGACCGGGCCCTCGGTCTTGCCGCCCGCTTCTTCGATGCGCGCGAGCGCCGCGTCGACGGTGGGCCGCGCGTTCAGATAGACGATGACGCCATCGTCGGCGGGTGTCATCGACGGGCTATGGACGATCGCACCACCCGTGGCCGGCTCTTCGTAATTGAACACGGCGATCGGCTGGCCGCCGAACTCCTGGCGTTTCAGTTCGGTGTCGAGCGCGGTTTCGTAAAAGCGCACCGCGCGATCGAAATCGACGGACGGAATTTCAAACCAGGCAACGACGTTGGGCAATGCGGACATGACACTCTCCTTCTGTCGGCAGTACGCCGACTGCGGTTGTAAAAGACGCCGGACGGCGTGAGAAGGAGTGTGCGGGGGTGCTACTGACAGCGTGGTGTCAGTAGGGCGGGGCGAGTGGCAGGAGAAAGGGCCGGCTTAGCCCGCCGGCGCATCCCCCTGCGCGCGCTGCCGCACGCTCCCCGCGATCAGATCGAAGCGGAACAGCCGGCATTCGAGCGCGCCATTGAAGAGCGGCGTCTTGGTCGATTCACGCAGCCGCAACTGGCCTGGCAGCTTGCGATCCGACGTCAGAATGAACGCATGCCAGCCCGCGAAACGCTGCTTCAGCGCATTGCCGAGCAGCTCGAAAAACTCGCTGTCCGGCGCGTCTTCCTGAATTCGGCGGAAGCCGTCGTCATCACGATCCCGATTGCCGCGGCCTTCGCGAAGCTCGCCGCGCGCGTTGCGTCCGCGCACTTCGATCCGCTCGCCATACGGCGGATTCGCGACCAGGATGCCGGCCGCCGCCGCGGGCGGCGTCATATCGCGCGCGTCGAGCTGCTTGAGCGGAATCGTCGGCAAACCGGCGCGCTCCAGGTTCGCGCGCGCTTTGTCGAGCATATCGCCGGAGATATCGCTGCCGAAAATCTGCAGGTCGGCGCGCGAGGTGCGCGCGGCCTGCTTCACGTCGAGCGCGGCATTTCTCAGCTCGCGCCAGGTCTTCGCGTCGAATTGCTTGAGCTTCTCGAAGCCGAAGCGGCGCTCGACGCCCGGCGCGATGCTGAGCGCCACCTGCGCGGCTTCCGCGAGGAACGTGCCGCTGCCGCACATCGGGTCGTACAGGGGCGTGCCGGGCTGCCAGCCGGTCAGACGCAGAATGCCGGCCGCGAGGTTTTCGCGCAGCGGCGCGGCGCCCTTGTCGAGACGCCAGCCGCGCTTGAACAGCGGATCGCCGGACGTGTCGAGGTAGAGCGTGCAGTCAGTCGCATTCAGGAATGCAAAGACGCGCACGTCCGGCATCGCCGTGTCGATGTTCGGCCGCGCGCCGCTTTTTTCGCGCAGACGATCGCAGATCGCATCCTTCACGCGCAGCGTCGTGAATTCGAGGCTGCGCAGCGGCGACTTGATCGCAGTGACGTCGACGCGCAGCGTCTCGTGCGCGGAGAACCACTGCTCCCAGCGCTGTTCGAGCGCGAGCGCGTAGATGTCCTGCTCGCTGCGATACGGCCGGTGCGCGATTTTCAGCAGCACCCGGCTCGCGAGGCGCGAATGCAGATTGGCCGCCATGCCGGCGGCCCAGCCACCGCGAAAATGCACGCCGCCGGGCACTTGGGCGCCGGCCGTGAATTCGGCGCCATCGAGATGTTTGCTGGCAATTTCGGCGAGTTCGGCCGCGAGCGCAGCTTCGAGCCCGCGCGGGCAAGGAAGGAAGAAATCGAAGGACATTGAGGTTGCCGCAAGGCGTTGGATAAGGCGCCATTGTACGCGGTCGGGATGGGGCGCCCGCGGCGATCCGTGGCCGTTCGGATGGGCAACGCAATGTCTGCCGCACAGTCCGTGCTTCGGCACCGGCGCGTCACGCAACGTCGGCAAAACGGTGCGCGACAACGCGGCGCGCGTCAGGCAAAAACGCTTTTTGCGCGCGTGCATCGCACTGCGCGAGGCGGCTCTGTCAGGCGCCCGCGCCGGCGCTCGTCTGCGCGGACGGGCACGCCGGCACCACCACCGCCGCAGTCTTGCCCGAAGCGGCACCGGCGTTTTTCCCGCTGCCAGCCGTCGCGGCCATCGCCCGCACCGCCGCCGCGATCTGCGTCGATATTTGTGCGAGCGCGCGCCGGTGCCCGTCGACGAGCGCGTCGTAGCCGCTGCCCACCGGCTCGCTGACCACGCTGCGGCAGGTCATCACCGCATTGCTGCGCACCGCCCGCACGCTCCACACCGCGTCGATCAACGCATGCGAGCCGGGCCACGACTCGAATCGCTGCACGTTCGTCGCGATCCGATAGACCGCCACGCCATCGGCCCGCGCGGCGCCGAACGCATCGATGGTGCCCAATTGCTGCGTCAGATCCATCGACAACGCACGGCGGATTTCATCGCCAGGCAGCGACGCCCAGCGCTCCTGTTCGAGCAACTGCACCTGAGTCGGACCGGTCTGCACGACCAGTTGATTGCGCGACACCTGCGGCGGCACATTGACCGGTGTCACTTCGATCAGCCACGCGGGCGCGGTGGTCGTCTGCGCGACGGCCGGCGCCGCGCTTGCCGGCGTATCGGCAGCGCCGAGCGTATAAAAACGGCTCGACGGCGACGCGCACGCCGCGATCGCCATCGCCGCGGCCAGCGCGCCGGCATACGCGACACCGCGCACGAGCCCGCGCGGCGGGCGGGGGAGCCGGGCAAACGTCATGGTTTATCTCCTGATTTACCGCGCAACAGCGATTCGGGGTGCCGCTCGAGGTAATCCGACAGCGCATTGAGCGACTGCAACGTGCGCGTCAATTCCTGCAACGCCTGATGAACGTCGGACTGCAGCGGCGAGTCCTGCTGCAACGTCGCCTCGGCCGAGCTGAAGGTCTGCTTCGCGGCCGACAGCGTATCGCGCGCCTGCGGCACGACTTCCTTGTCGAGGCGCGTGAACAGCTGGTCGGCGTTCTTCAGCGCACTGTTCAGGTTGTCGCCGATCTGATCGAACGGCACCTTGTCGAGCTTCTTCGCGATATCGGCGACCTGCAGCTGCAATTCGTCGAGCGTGTTCGGGATCGTCGGCAGCTCCAGCGGATCGCTGGTCACGTCGACCTTGGCCGGCGCCGCTTTCGGGAAAATATCGAGCGCCACGTACAGCTGGCTGGTGATCAGGTTGCCGGTGCGCAACTGGCCGCGCAGCCCTCGCTTGACCAGTTGTTCGAGCAGCGTCTGACCGGCGAGCGTGCCGGGCTCCGGCGCGGTCTCGCGGAAGCGTTTGCCGAGGCGGTCCGGGTACAGGTTCATCGTCACGGGCATCGTGAAGCTGCGCGTCTTCGGATCGTAGTCGATGCCGATACTGGTCACCTGGCCGAGCACGATGCCGCGGAAATCGACCGGCGCGCCGATCGACAGCCCACGCAACGACTGGTTGAAGTTCATCACGACGCGCAGCGGCACGCCGTCCGGTTCGCGCACGGCGTCCGCTTCGTCCGAGCCGAGCCGGAAGGTCTGGTTGTTCGGCGCCTGCGGGCCCATGTTCTGCCCGGGCGGCGACTGGAACGACAGGCCGCCGACGATCACCGTCGCGAGCGATTGCGTGTTCAGCTTGAAGCCGCTCGAATCGAGCCGCAGATCGACACCGCTCGCATGCCACCAGCGCGTATTGGTGCCCACGTACTGGTCGAACGGCGCGGACACGAACACCTGCATCGTCACGCCGGTGCCCCCTTTATCGAGCGAGAAGCCGACCACCTGGCCGACCTGCACGCGCCGGTAAAAAATCGGCGAGCCGATGTCGATCGAGCCGAGCGACTCGCCATGCAGCACGTACTGGTGGCCCTTCTGGTCGCCGGTGATCGGCGGTGGCGTTTCCAGCCCGACGAAGTTGTCTTCGCTGTCGGTGGAGTGGCCCGCATCCGCGCCGATATACGAGCCCGACAGCAGCGTCGTCAGCCCCGACACGCCGCTCGCGCCGACACGCGGGCGCACCACCCAGAAGCGCGAACCCTTGACCGCGAATTTCTGGCCTTCCTTGGTGAGCTGCACCTGCACGAGCACATGCGACAGATCCTGCGACAGCGTAATGGTCTTCACAGCGCCGACGTCCACGTCCTTGTACTTGACCTTGGTCTTGCCCGGCTCGAGCCCTTCCGCGCTGACGAAGCTGATCGTGATGACGGGCCCGCGCTCGGTGACTGACTTGATCACGAGCACGACGCCGATCAGCGCGGCGATCAGCGGAATCACCCAAACCAGCGACGGCAGCCAGCGGCTGCGCGGCTCGATGTCGGGGTCCGGAAGCTGGGGCGGCAGTCTGGGTCCGTTCGAATCGTTGCGCGGCGCGTCACCGGAAGCGTGCGTCGGTCCTTGCGGGCTAGTCATGGTCAGAATCCTGAGGGGTAGGGGTGCTGCTTTCCACGGGGTCCCAGATGAGCCGTGGATCGAATTGCAGGGAGGCGATCATCGTCAGAATCACGACCGAGCCGAACGCGATCGCGCCCGGCCCCGCCGTAATCACTGCCAGCGATTTGAAGCGCACGAGCGCGACGGTGAGCGTGACGACGAACACGTCGAGCATCGACCAGCGGCCGATCCGCTCGACCATCCGGTACAGCGTCGTGCGTTGCCGCGGACGCCAGCGCGAGCCGCGCTGCGCGGTGATGGTGAGCAGCACCAGCACGGTCAGCTTGAGCATCGGCACCATGATGCTGGCGATGAAGACGATCACCGCGAGTGGCCAGTCGCCCGAGGTCCAGAAATAGACGACCCCGCTCATGATCGTGTCGTCCTCCGAGCCGAATAGCGACGACGTGTGCATCACCGGCAGCAGGTTGGCCGGAATATACAGCAGCGCGGCGGCGATCAGTAGCGCCCAGGTGCGCATCAGACTGTCGGGATTGCGCGAGTGCAGATGCGCGCCGCATCGTCCGCAGTGCTGCGGCGTGATCGAGCGGATGCGCGGTTCGACGCGTCCGCATGCATGACAGGAGACGAGGCCGGCGCGCCTCGCGCTGACGTATTTCATCGCGGGGTCATCCGTTGCGCGGCGTGGGGGGCAGGCCGGGTGGCGCAACGCCGGTGCTATCGGCGGCGCTCCCTGGTGGCGGCGCGGGCCGCGCCTGCGACTGTGCGGTGGTTGGCGCCGACGGCGCGGGCGGTCCGGCGAGCGAGCCGACGGCCGCCGCCGCGCTATCGGCCGACGTACGCGGCAGTGGCCGCGCGCCGCTGCCGCCCAGTTCGTCGGCGAGATCCCACAGCACGCGAGGATCGAATGTGACGACCACCGCGAACATCAGCGTGAGCGCGCCGAACGCGAACAGCGCCGCTTCGGGAATCACGCGCGCGAGGCTGACCATCTTCACGATCGTGATCAGCGCGCCGAGCATGAACACTTCGATCATCCCCCACGGCCGCACGAACTGGATCGCGCGCATCACCCGGTTGAAGTGGGCCGGCACGTAGCCGGCGCGCAACGGCACCAGCACGTACAGCAGCGCGACCAGTTCGGTGAGCGGGAAAAGCACCGTCGAGCAGAACACCATGACCGCGACGATCTGCATGTCCTCGCCCCACAGCGCGACGAGCGCGCCGAACAGCGTGGTCTGCGTGGTGATGCCGTTGGCGTCGAGTTCGACGATCGGAAAGGCCTGCGCGATCAGAAACGTGATCAGCGCGGCGAGCGTCATCGCGCTGATCGCGTCGAGCTTGCGCGACACGCCGCGATAGAGCGTCGCACGGCAGCGCGGACAGCGCGCGGTGGTGCGCCCGGCAAGCCGTGGCTTGCGGAACAGCGTATCGCATTCATGGCACGCGATCAGGTTGTCATGTTCCATGCGGTAGATGGGCTAACGACGTGAGTGGCGGCGTGCGAGGCCTGTGGTTGAGGCGGGGCTCAGGCGGCATCGGCAGCAATAGTACCAAAGGAGGCCTCGCGTCCCGCCCGAATGGCGCGCTGCAAGCAGACCGTAATCTGGCCGCTATCCGGCTTCGGTGCGGGCTGCTCTGATCTTCTTCCGTTTTCCCCCGACGAGGCTGCCGGCTAGTCTGGCATGGATCGCTCCGGCTCGGACAGTCCCGGTCCCTGATTGATTCGATTGCGGTGACAGGGCCGGCGCAAGTGCTCGCAAAAAACAGACCCGCCGGGTGGATGCGGCTCGAACCCGCTTCGTGCGCTTGGGGTAGCATGGCGGCCGTAGCGTGTGTCGCGGCCCTCGTCAGATATGCGTCGATGTTTGACCGCTGTTCGAGGCTGTTTGCGCAGCCGCTTGCCGCGGCGGCAAGCCGCCGGGAATAGCCGGCCCCGCCGCGCCGTTAACCTCAATCAGCCTGCGTTTAATTTCGATGACACTCAATCCTTCATTCGCTAAACGGGAGTCGTACACGCGGACCGCGATCGCGTTTCACTGGCTGATCGCGCTGCTGATCGTTTGCGGCTTCGCGCTCGGTTGGGTGATGACCGACATCCCGGGCTTCACGCCGACCAAGCTGCGCTATTTTTCCTGGCACAAATGGATCGGCGTGACCGTGTTCGCGCTCGCGGTGATGCGCATCCTGTGGCGCGCGACGCACGCCGCGCCGCCGATGCCGCGTCGCATGCCGCTCTGGCAGCGCGGCGCCGCGCACCTCGTGCATCTGCTGCTGTACGTGCTGATGATCGCGATTCCGGTGTCCGGTTACCTGTATAGCTCGGCGGCGAACGTGCCGGTCGTCTATCTCGGCCTGATTCCGCTGCCGCGCATCATCGCGCCCGATCCGCAGCTAAAGGAAGTGCTGAAGAACCTGCATATCGCACTGAATTACACGTTGCTGGTGCTGGTCGCGCTGCATGTGCTGGCCGCGATCAAGCATCAATTGATCGATCGCGACGGGTTGCTGTCGCGCATGCTGCCGTTCCTCAAATAAGGATAACCATGAAGGTTTCGTTTTATCGCTACATGCTGGCCGCGTTCGCGGCGGCGTCGCTGAGTGTCGCGGGTGGCGCTTTCGCGCAGGTCGACGTCGCCAAAAGTTCGGTGACGGCCACGTCGAAACAGATGAACGTGCCGGTCGAAGGCAAGTTCAACAAGTTCACCGCGCAGATCAATTTCGATCCGGCCAGGCCCGCCGAAGGCAGCGCGCAGTTGAGCATCGACGTGGGTAGCTACGATCTCGGCGACGACAGCTACAACGAGCAGGTGCGCGGCAAGGAGTGGTTCGAGGCGAAGACCTATCCGAGCGCGACGTTCGTCTCCAGCGCGATCGCGCCGGCCGGCGGCAACCAGTTCAAGGTGACCGGCAAGATGACGATCAAGGGCAAGTCGCAGACGGTCGTCGTCCCGGTCACGGTGACCCAGCAGGGCGCGGTGCAGACCTTCGACGGCTCGCTGCCGATCAGGCGCTCGCAATTCGACATCGGCACCGGCGAGTGGAAGGACACGTCGGTCGTCGCCGACGAAGTGGTGATCAAGTTTCATATCGTCGCCGCGCATAAGTAACGCGCAGAGTCACGCGATACAGCGTGTATTCGTGCGCCTGGCCGCGCCTCGCCCGTGGGCGGCGCGGCGGTTTTCCCACCGCAGGCTTTCACCGCCGTTTCAACGCAATAGAGGAGCATGAATTGAAAACGTCCATGTTGATCGCTGTTGGCGCATTGGCTTCGTCGCTGTCGCTCGGCGCGTTTGCCGCCGACACCTATATGCTCGATCCGACCCACACGTATCCGAGCTTCGAGGCGGACCACTTCGGCGGTCTGTCGACCTGGCGCGGCAAGTTCGCGAAAAGCACCGGCACCGTGACGCTCGATCGCGCTGCGAAGACCGGCACGGTCGATGTGAGCGTCGATCCCGCGTCCGTGCAGACCGGCAACGCGAAGCTCGACGATCATCTGAAGGCCGAAGAGTTCTTCGACGTCGCGAAGTATCCAGCCGTCACCTACAAGGGCACCGAGATCAAGTTCGATGGCGACAAACCGGTCGAGGTGATCGGCAATCTGACGATTCGAGGCATCACGAAGCCGGTGAATCTGAAGATCGACTCGTTCAAGTGCATGCAGCACCCGGTGCTCAAGCGCGAAGTGTGCGGGGTGGAGGCGAGTACGGAGTTCAATCGCGCCGATTTCGGCATGGACTTCGGCGCGAAATATGGCTTTAACATGACCACGCGTTTGCATATCCAGTCCGAAGGCATCAAGCAGCAGTAAGCGCTATCGCGCTGCCGCGCGCTTCGCTTTCACGCTGCGCCGCAATACGAAAACCGCTCCGGTCGCGAGGCGACCGAGCGGTTTTTTATCGCCATTCGCGAGCGTCGGGGCCTTGCATCGCGGGCATTCGCGATTTGTTACTCGCGTAGTTTTATTTTTTCAGTTAAATAGAGCGCATGCAGTCATGCCGGCGGCGCGCGCAGCCGGCGCGGCCAACGCGAGCGTGATGCTCGCGTCGATAAATACTCTCGCGCGCGACTCAGGAGATCCGGATGAATGTAACGACAGCGGCAAGCGTCGCGGCAAGCCCGCAGAATTCGTGGCGCGCGGTGATAGCCGCGTCGATCGGCAACGCGCTCGAATGGTTCGATCTGGTGGTGTACGGCTTTTTCGCGGTGACCATCTCGCGACTGTTTTTCCCGGCCCACAACGACACGGTCTCTCTGCTGCTGACGCTCGGCACCTTCGGCGTGTCGTTCTTCATGCGGCCGCTCGGCGCGATCGTGATCGGCGCGTATGCGGACCGAGCCGGGCGCAAGGCGGCGCTCACGCTGTCGATCGGGCTGATGATGGGCGGCACGCTGATCATCGCAATCCTGCCGACCTATCAGAGCATCGGCCTCGCCGCGCCGTTGATTCTCGTGCTCGCGCGGCTGATGCAGGGCTTTTCGGCTGGCGGTGAGTTCGGCAGCGCAACCGCGTTTCTCGCCGAACACGTGCCGGGGCGGCGCGGCTTCTACGCGAGCTGGCAACTGGCGAGCCAGGGGCTCACCACCTTGCTGGCCGCCGGCTTCGGCGCACTGTTGAGCGGCGGTCTTACGCCCGAGCAGATGGCGTCGTGGGGCTGGCGTGTGCCGTTCATCTTCGGTTTGCTGATCGGGCCGGTCGCGCTGTATATCCGCACGAAGCTCGAAGAAACGCCCGAATTCCTCGCGGCGGAAACGACCCAGACGCCGCTGCGCGACACGCTCGCGACGCAGAAAGTGCGGCTCGTGATTGCAATGGGCGTGGTCGTGCTCGGCACCGTGTCCGCGTACCTGATGCTGTTCATGCCGACCTATGGCGTGAAGCAATTGGGACTCGCGCCGTCTGCCGCATTCGCGGCGATTGCGGTGACGGGCCTGATCCAGATGGTACTGTCGCCGGTCGCGGGGCATCTGTCGGACCGGCATGGGGCCACGCGCATCATGCTGATAGCGGCGGCGTTGCTGCTGGTGCTGGTCTATCCGGCCTTCGTGTATCTGATCGCGCATCCGAGCTTCGGCACGCTGATCGTGTGGCAGATCGTGTTCGGCGTTCTGGTGAGCGGATACTTCGGCGCGACGCCGGGCCTGCTGTCCGCGATCTTTCCGGTGCAGACGCGCACGACCGGCATGTCGCTCGCCTATAACATCGCGGTGACGATTTTCGGCGGCTTCGGGCCGTTCATCATCGCGTGGCTGATCACCGCGACCGGTTCGAAGGCCGCGCCGAGCTATTACGTGATCTTTGCCGCGGTGCTGAGCATCGCGGCGCTGATCGGCGCGCGGCGTAAGCTCGGGTTCCGTTAGCGCGGCAAGTGGGCGGCGGGTCGTGTCGCCGCCGAGCGCCGATGTAAACGCGAAAGGCCGGTTCGAAAACGAACCGGCCTTTTTAATTGCCCGCGCAATCTTCTGCGCGCGAGCCGCGCGTTACGACGCGCGCATCAAACCTGCGCGCCCGCGTTCGGATCGTCCGGATCGACGCGGTCCTTCTTCTCCTTCAGCAGGTCTTCGCGCTTGACGCCGAACCACATCGCGAGCGCGGCGGCCACGAACACGGACGAGTAGATACCGAACAGAATACCGACCGTCAGCGCGAGCGCGAAGTAATGCAGCGTCGGGCCGCCGAACAGGAACATCGACAGCACCATCATCTGCGTACAGCCGTGCGTAATGATGGTTCGCGACATCGTGCTGGTGATCGCGTGGTTGATCACTTCGATCACCGTCATCTTGCGTTCGCGGCGGAAGGTTTCGCGAATCCGGTCGAAGATAACGACCGATTCGTTCACCGAGTAGCCGAGCACCGCAAGCACCGCGGCCAGCACCGACAGTGAAAACTCCCACAGAAAGAAAGCGAAGAAGCCGAGAATGATGACCACGTCGTGCAAGTTCGCGATCACGCCGGCCACCGCGTACTTCCATTCGAAGCGGAACGACAGGTAGATCACAATGCCGACCACCACGCAGGCCAGCGCGAGCAGGCCGTCGGTGGCGAGTTCCTTGCCGACCTGCGGCCCGACGAACTCGACGCGCTGCAATTGCACTTGCGGCGTGTCGGTCTTCAGCGCGCCCATCACCTGGTCGCTCTGTTGCGCCGACGTGAAGCCCTGCTTGAGCGGCAGACGGATCAGCACGTCGCGCGAGGTGCCGAAGTTCTGCACCTGAGCGTCGGCGTAGCCGAGCCGGGCCAGCGTGCCGCGCACCGGTTCAAGCGGCGCGGCGCCCGGATATTGCACCTCGATAACCGTACCGCCAGTGAATTCCACCGACAGATGCAGCCCGCGATGCACGAGAAAAAACACTGCGGCAAGGAACGTCAGCAGCGAGATTGCGTTGAAAATCAACGCACGCTGCATGAACGGGATGTCTTTGCGGAAACGGAAAAATTCCATGGTCTTGTTCTCCGGGACTCAGCGGGATGAACCCGGTTTCTGCGGCGTATTCGACGCATCGCGACGACGCACGGTCGGCTTGCCGGCACGCGCCTGCGCACCTGCCTTGGCCTTCGGTTTGGCGACGGCAGCGACGGCTTGCGCGGTGTCGGTTGCGGCGTCTTCGTTACCGAGGTAAGTGCTCGAACCGGCGGGTGCCGTGTCCGGACGCCAC
>NZ_DASXHN010000032.1:0-23966 GCF_036488505.1 Paraburkholderia sp.
GTGAGGAAGATGCCGGTGACGATCTGGTTGACCAGCACGAGCAGCGAAAGTGAACCGAAGAAGTACCAGAAGTTGAAATTCTTCGGCGTGTAGTACTCGGAAACGTGCTTCTTCCAGGTGGAAGTCATCGGGAAGCGCCGATCGATCCAGCCAGTCAGCCCGGTCGTCTCTACTTCGTGTTCGCTCGCCATTACGCTTCTCCTTTCTCGTCCTTCCCGATCACGAGCGCCGTCGGCGACGTGAACATGAAACGCGGGATGTCGAGATTCTGCGGGGCGGGTTTGTTCTTGAAGACGCGCCCGGCCATGTCGTAGGTCGAGCCGTGGCAAGGACACAGAAAACCGCCTGGCCAGTCGTCGGGCAGGTTGGCCTGCGGGCCCTCCTGGAAGCGGGGCGTTGGCGTGCAGCCCAGATGCGTGCAAACGGCGACTGCCACCAGCAGATGCTTATTCTCCGCGCGCGAACGGAATTCGTTGTTGCAGTACTCCGGCAGCGGCATGGAGAACGGATTCTTCGTGTGGGGGTCCGCCACCATGTTGTCCGCTTTCTGCACGTCGGCGAGCATCCGGTCCGTGCGATTGATGACCCACACCGGTTTGCCACGCCAGGCGACGGTCATCATGTCGCCGGGTTTGAGACTGCTGAAATCGACATCGACCGGGGCACCCGCGGCCTTGGCTTTCTCGGATGGTGCAAACGAACTAACAAAGGGTACGACAACGGCAACTCCTCCTACGCCGCCTGCTACGGTCGTCGCTACCAGCCAGTTACGGCGGCTGCCATCGACGCGTTTATCTTCCTTGTCTCGCATCACACGCCCCACTTCTGAGTTGGATTTTTCCTTCACGTCGGTTCTACCGCCGCTAGTTTGCGCGAATGGAGTCGCCATTTACAAGGGCCGATCGCCAAAAACCGTGCGAACCCATTGATAACTCAGGGTTTCTCCGTACCGATCGCAAACTTTTTCGCACCTCCTTTTAAGTGCCTTCTACGCTATTCGCGCTTTTTTCTTCGCGAATGCAATGCGCAATTAAACCGGATTCGAGATATCAACGAACAGATGTTCGATATCGAACGATTCGGACAGATGCTTGCCCACCGCCTGCACGCCGAAGCGTTCGGTCGCATGGTGGCCAGCCGACAAAAACGCGACGCCGCTCTCGGCCGCCGTATGCATCACCGACTCGGACACCTCGCCAGTCACGAAGACGTCGGCGCCCGCCGCGATCGCCGAGTCGAACATGCTTTGCGCGGCGCCCGTGCACCAGCCGACGCGGCGCAACTGACGATCCGGATCGCCGAACACGAGCGGCGTGCGCCCGAGCGTCTGTTCGATTTCCACGGTGAGATGCGACAGCGTGATCGGCATCGGCAACGTGGCGAGCCAGCCGAGTTCGTTGTCGCCGAAACGCGCGTCGCTGATCCACCCCATCTTCTCGCCGATCTGCGCGTTGTTGCCGAACACCGGGTGATCGTCGAGCGGCAGGTGGTAGGCGAACAGGTTCAGGTCGTTCGCGAGCAGCAGCTTCAGGCGCGCGTGCTTGCGGCCGGTGATCGGCGCCGCCTCGTTGCGCCAGAAGTAGCCGTGATGGACCAGCACGGCGTCGGCGCCCCAATCGAGGGCCGCTTCCAGAAAGGCCACCGACGCGGTCACGCCAGTGGCGAGCTTGTTGACCCGGCGGCGCCCTTCGACCTGCAATCCGTTGGGACAGTAGTCCTTGAACCGAGCGATTTGGAGAAGGTTGTTCAAGTACAATTCAAGTTCGATCCGATCCATATATCCCTCTAGTCTTCAGATGCTTAGACGCTTTTGGCTGTTTTTTGCCCAAGCGGTGACTGTGCTGTTGGCGCTGATGTTCATCATTGCGACCCTCAAACCGCAGTGGCTGCAGCGTCAAGGGCAGTTCGGCAGGCAGCTCGCCGAACCGATCGTCGCGCTGCGGGAAGTGGCGCCAGGCGTCAGCAATGGCCATGCCGAGGCGTCCTATGCCGATGCGGCGCAAAAGGCCATGCCCGCGGTCGTCAACGTGTTCTCCAGCAAGGATGGCTCGCTGCCTCCCGACCCGCGAGCGAAAGACCCGTTGTTCCGTTACTTCTTCGGCGACCGGAACAATCGCAAGCAGCAGGACCAGCCGGCCTCGAACCTGGGTTCAGGCGTGATAGTGAGTTCGGAAGGCTACATTCTAACGAACCAGCACGTCGTGGACGGCGCCGATCAGATCGAAGTTGCGCTCGCCGACGGCCGCACCGCCAGCGCAAAGGTCATCGGCATCGATCCCGAAACCGATCTGGCGGTGCTCAAAATCAATCTGACGCATCTGCCCACCATCACGCTCGGCCGCATGGAGCAGGCGCATGTCGGCGACGTGGTACTGGCGATCGGCAATCCGTTCGGCGTCGGTCAGACCGTGACGATGGGCATCGTCAGCGCGCTCGGGCGCAACCATCTGGGCATCAATACGTTCGAAAACTTTATCCAGACTGACGCGGCGATCAACCCCGGCAATTCCGGCGGTGCACTCGTCGACGTGGACGGCAACCTGCTCGGCATCAACACCGCGATCTACTCGCGCTCGGGCGGCTCTCTGGGCATCGGTTTCGCGATTCCGGTGTCCACCGCGCGCAGTGTGCTGGAGAGCATCATCACGACCGGCTCGGTCACGCGCGGCTGGATCGGCGTCGAGCCGCAAGACGTTACGCCGGAAATCGCCGAGTCGTTCGGGCTCGATCAGAAGTCGGGTGCGATCGTCGCGGGAGTGCTCAAGAGCGGCCCGGCGGACCGCGCGGGAATCAAGCCCGGCGACATCCTGGTTAGCGTGAACGGCCAGGAGATCACCGATACGACGCGTCTGCTGAACGTGATTGCGCAGATCAAGCCAGGGACGTCGGCGAAGGTGCACCTAGTGCGCAAGGGCCGTCAGATCGACCTCGATGTGATGATCGGCAAACGCCCGCCGCCGCCGAAGCAGGCAGACGACGACAACGGCGGCGGCGGTGATCAGCCGGACGATGAGGGCGGTTGAGGGTTCAGAGCGCTAAAAGCGCCGCTCGCGAAGTGCGTGCTACGCCAGCGGTGTCAGGTAGCCCACGAGCGACGGCCAGTTCAAGCGTCGACATAACAAGAAGGGCAGTCCGCAATGGACTGCCCTTTTCATTCGCTCACGGCTTCTCACCGCCACGGCCCCGCGCGCAACGCACACGGTGCGAACTCGCCGGCTCAACTCGACGGCGGACTCGCCTCTTCGACCGGCACCGGACGTTTGCCGGCAAACAACCGCGCCGCGACGATGCCAGCTTCGTACAGCACGATCAGCGGAACCGCGAGGATCAGCTGCGAAAACACGTCCGGCGGCGTGACGACGGCCGACACGATGAACGCGCCGACGATCACATACGGACGGATTTCCTTCAGCTTCTTCAGCGTGACCACGTTCATGCGGACCAGCAGCACGACGACGATCGGGACCTCGAATGTCACGCCGAACGCGAGGAACATCGTTAGAACAAAGCTGAGGTAATTGTCGATATCCGTCGTCATCTCCGCGCCGAGCGGCGCGTTGTAGTGCGCCATCACGCGGAAGATGGTCGGGAACACGACGAAGTACGCGAACGCCATCCCGCACAGGAACAGCGTATAGCTACTCGCCACCAAGGGCGCGACCAGTCTCTTCTCGTGCTGGTACAGCCCGGGAGCGACGAATGCCCAGATCTGATACAGCACGACCGGCAACGCGATCACGAACGCGACCAGCATCGTGACCTTCATCGGCACGAAGAATGAGCCGGTCACGTCGGTGACGATCATCTTGCCGTCCTTCGGCAGGTTCATCATCAGCGGACGGGCAAGCAGCCGAAAGATGTCCGGCGCCCAGTACACGAGCCCAAGGAACACGACAATGACCGCGAGGCCCGCCCGGATAATGCGGTCACGCAGTTCGACGAGGTGGGAAATGAAGGTCTCTTCGGCGCCTTCGGTCTGGGATTGCTGGGGGTCGCTCACGCCGGCCCTCGGTTAGAGATTGTCGTTCTGATCATCAGAAAAACCGCGTCGGACGACGCAGGGTGGCGGGCGTATGCCGCGCGACGCGCGCGGCGCCCGACTGCACGCGCGTGCGGCGCAGGCTTGCACGCTTGTACCAGGTGGGTGTGGCGCTTTGCTTGAGGCGCCAGTTCTTGCGTTTTGGCGCGACGGCCGGCGTGCTGATCGGCCACGACGTCGCGCCCGTGCTGCTGCCGGCGTCTTCGAGCGCACTGCCGGCGATGCTCGGCGATACCGACGTGCCGCTGTTCCAGGCTGCGTTCAGCTCATTCTCATGCTTGCGCAGATTGTCCTGCACCGAAGTTTCGACATTGCTCGCGGCCTTCTCAAACTCGGTCTTCATGCGCCGCAGTTCGTCGAGCTCGATTTCGCGCGTGACCTCGGCTTTCACGTCGTTGATGTACCGCTGCGCGCGGCCGAACAGCGCGCCGGCCGTGCGGGCGACTCGCGGCAGACGCTCAGGCCCGAGGACGACCAGCGCGACGACGCCGATCAGCGCCATCTTGGTTAGACCGAGGTCCAGCATGAAGGGGGGTGTCCGTCAGTAACGCGGGAGCGGCTGGAGTGCCGCGGCTTAGCGGTAATCGCTCGAATGCGGCGTCTTTTCCTTCGCCTCGACGTCCACCGCGCCGTTGCGCGGCAGTTCGCGCTGCTGCTGCGTATCCGCTTCCGGCGATTCGGCTTCCTTCATGCCTTCCTTGAAGCCCTTCACCGCGCCGCCCAGATCGGTGCCGATATTGCGCAGTTTCTTCGTGCCGAACACGAGCGCCACGATCAACAGCACGATCAACCAATGCCAAATGCTCAACGAACCCATGACTTCTCTCCTTAGCCCCAACACCGCACCGGAATGCGGAAAATTTCGTGCGCCTTACGGCGTAATCTGAAGCGCGGGCGCCAAGTCTCGTACTTCCGCTCCGCTTCGTCTCCCACTATCTCTACGTTACCGCAGCCCGTCCCGATTTGCTGCCGATACACCCTCCGGCCAACCGGTGTCATTCATTGTGGCCGAACGACCGCGTCGACGTTATTACAGATGCGCAAAAAACCCCGGCGGCGCTATTGTCCTCGACCAAAAACCCCGACGGCTCGCCCATGTCGCGCATCACGCGTGGCCCGAACCGCACTCGCCGCTCAGCCCATGCGTTGCCAGGGGCGCGGTCCCGCGAGAATGTGCGCGTGCAGGTGATACACCTCCTGCCCTCCGCCTGGCCCGGTATTGATGACCGTGCGAAAACCGGTTTCGCCGCCGGTATACGCAACGCCGAGCTGGTCGGCCAGACGCGCGGTTAAAACGAGCATTCTACCAAGCAGAGGCACGTCGCTTTCGGTGCAGTTCGACAGCGTCGCGATGTGCTTGCGCGGAATGACGAGCACATGAGTTTCGGCCGCCGGACGGATGTCGCGGAAGGCGATGAACTCGTCGTCTTCATGCACTTTGGTGGACGGGATTTCGCCAGCGGCGATCTTGCAGAAAAGGCAGTTCGGATCGTGACTCATCGTATTCCTGACACGGCATGACGGAAGCGCGAAGCGTGACCGCAACGAGATCCGACCGAAAACCGGCCCATGAAACGGACCGGACGGCGTTCAGACCCAGCCGCGCGGATTCGCGAACGGCTTGTTATCGTACAGATAGAGCCAGCCTTTGATAATACGGTACAACATCCAGATGCTGACGGCCCACAGCACCGGAACGCCGATCAGCACGAGCAGCAGCAGCGCACCGATCGCGTAGCCGACGAGGCCCATCCAGAACGTGCGGATCTGCCATTCGAAATGCGCTTCGTACGGCGTGCCGGCCACGTCCGCCCGCTTCACATAGTTGATGATGATCGCGATCAGAATGGTCAGTCCGCCCGTCAGCCAGTGCACCGCGTAGAGTCCGTAGAGCACATGAGTCAGCGTTCGCAGGCCGCGCTGGCGTTCAGGCTCCATCGCATGGCGGTAGACCGGCGGCGGATAGCTTTCTTGCGACTGTTCCATGCTTGCGTCCTCCCGGGGGTGCATTAATCCGCAATATGGGCGCCGGCGTTCGCGACTTCAAGCGCAAATGCCGATTTGGCGAGCTCGTTTGCCGCTGGTGGCCGGCGAACCGCCAGCAGTCGCCGTCGATCGCAGCTCCGTCGCCGCTCGATTACCGCTCGCTCGCCGCTCAGTCGCCGTTGCGCTCCCGATCGCGGCTCTTGCGCAGCGCCTTTTCCTCGATGCCCGATAAACCTTCGCGTCGCTCGAGTTCGGCGATCACGTCGGCCGGGCTCAGATCGAAATGCGACAGCATCACGAGGCAATGAAACCACAGGTCCGCGACCTCACCGACCAGCGCCTTCGGCGCGCCGCCCTGGCGCGCGTCCTTCGCGGCCAGCACCACCTCGGTGGCTTCCTCGCCGATCTTCTTCAGCACGGCGTCGTCGCCCTTGTGGAACAGGCGCGACACGTACGAGGTGTCCGGATTGCCGCCCTTGCGGCTGTCGATGATCGCCGCGAGACGCAGCAGCGTATCTAATGTCGATGCGGACGTGGCGGCGGACCTAGCTTCGGTTTGCGTGGATTGCGTCATTTGTAGATCTGTTCGGGGTCTTTCAGCACGGGATCGACGGCCAGCCAGTCGCCGTCGTCCACCGAGCCTTCGAATTTCTGGAAAAAGCACGAGTGGCGGCCTGTGTGACACGCGATACCCGCCACCTGCTCGACCTTCAGCAGCACGACGTCCTCGTCGCAATCGAGCCGCACCTCATGCACGTGCTGCACATGGCCCGACTCCTCGCCCTTGAACCACAGGCGCTGGCGCGAGCGCGAGAAATACACCGCGCGGCCGGTCTCGACCGTTTTCGCCAATGCATCACGGTTCATCCACGCGAACATCAGCACGTCGTTCGTCGACGCTTCCTGCGCGATCACCGGCACGAGGCCGTTCGCGTCCCACTTCACCTTGTCGAGCCAGCTCACTGCCGAGAGATTCGTCACGTCACATCCTCACCGAAATGCCCTGATCGGCCATAAAGCGCTTCGCCTCGCCGACCGTATGTTCGCCATAGTGGAAGATGCTCGCGGCGAGCACCGCGTCCGCGTGACCGTCCCTGATGCCGTCGGCGAGATGCTGCAGGTTGCCGACGCCGCCCGACGCGATCACTGAGACCGGCACCGCGTCCGAGACCGCGCGCGTCAGCGCGAGATCGAAGCCGCTCTTGGTGCCGTCGCGATCCATGCTGGTGAGCAGAATTTCACCCGCGCCGAGTTCGGCCATCTTGCGCGCCCATTCGATCGCGTCGAGTCCGGTCGCTTTGCGACCGCCGTGCGTGAACACTTCCCAACGCGGCGTTGCACCGTCCGCCGACACGCGCTTCGCGTCGATCGCGACGACGATGCATTGCGAGCCGTATCTGTCGGTGGCGTCCTTCACGAGCTGCGGATTCGCGACCGCCGACGAGTTCATGCTGATCTTGTCCGCGCCGGCATTGAGCAGCCGCCGCACGTCTTCGACCGCGCGCACGCCACCGCCGACCGTCAGCGGGATGAACACCTGCGAGGCGACCGCTTCGATGATCGGCAGGATCAGGTCGCGCTGATCCGAGGTCGCGGTGATGTCGAGGAAGGTGAGTTCGTCGGCGCCCTGATCGTCGTAACGGCGCGCGATTTCGACAGGGTCGCCCGCGTCGCGCAGTTCGACGAAGTTGACGCCCTTGACGACCCGGCCAGCGGTGACGTCGAGACAGGGGATGATGCGTTTAGCTAGAGCCATGATCGTGCAATTCTGCCAATGCCGCTGATGAGGCCGCTCGCCAACGGGGCAAGCGGCACGGTGCCGGCGCGAGAACGCGGGTCAGCCGCGTCGCGCCACGAGAGGAGTTCCGCCCGACCCGATGTCGGGCGAAGCGTCGGGCCCGTGCTGATCAACGCGCGCATCGCCAGAGCCGCCGTTGACCTGTGCGCCGCGGGGAAGGGGACACCCGGCGCGATGCCAGCGCACCGCGGCTATCTCGCGAAGCCTGCGCGCCGGGCCGATCAATCTGCCGATGCGCGGCGGCGCTGCGTCAAGCGTCGTCCGATTCGCGCAGCCGGTCCGCGAGCGTTTGCGCTGCCGTGAAGTCGAGGTCGCCCGAATAGATCGCGCGGCCGCAGATCACGCCTTCGATGCCTTCGTCTTCGACTTCGCACAACGACTCTATGTCCGCGAGATTCGACAGGCCGCCGCTTGCGATCACCGGAATCTTCACCGCGCGCGCGAGGCGCACCGTCGCCTCGATATTGATGCCTTGCAGCATGCCGTCGCGGCCGATGTCGGTATAGATGATCGATTCGCAGCCGTAGTCCTCGAACTTGCGCGCGAGGTCGGCCACTTCGTGACCGGTCAGCTTGCTCCAGCCGTCGGTCGCGACCTTGCCGTCTTTCGCATCGAGACCGACGATGATGTGGCCACCGAAGGCGGTGCACGCGTCCTGCAGAAAGCCTGGATTCTTCACCGCCGCCGTGCCGATGATCACGTACGACAGGCCGTCGTCCAGATAGCGCTCGATCGTGTTCAGATCGCGGATGCCGCCGCCCAGTTGCACGGGAATCCGGCCGGCCACTTCGTCGATGATCGCCCGGATTGCATCGCCGTTCTTCGGCTTGCCGGCGAACGCGCCGTTCAGATCGACGAGATGCAGACGACGCGCGCCGCGGTCGACCCAATGTCGGGCCATTGCCGCCGGTTCCTCGGAGAAAATCGTCGCCTGGTCCATATCGCCCTGTTTGAGGCGTACACACTGACCATCTTTCAGGTCGATGGCGGGAATCAGCAGCATAGCAATCGGGTGGTGTGTGGGAGTGGGTTGAAGGTCGGCGGCAACGGCTGGCCAGCCAGCGCGCCGAAACGCCGTTTCGCTAGTTTAGTACAACTCTTACCGCGCTCCAGCGAGGCGCCGGTCTGCAGCCAGATCGTGGCGCCGCGCTGCTCGCGCGCGGCAACGGGAAGAAGAAAGACGTTCACGGGTTCCAGTGCACGAAGTTGCGATACACGCGCAAACCCGCGTCGGCGCTCTTTTCGGGATGGAATTGCGTGGCGAAGATGTTATCTCGCGCTACCGCCGACGTAAATGCGACGCCATACACCGTCTCACCCGACGTATGGGCTGGATTGTCCGGCACCACGTAATAGCTGTGCACGAAGTAGAAGAACGCGTTGTCGGCGACGCCATCCCACAGCGGATGGCGCGCTGCCTGGCGCACGCGGTTCCAGCCCATCTGCGGGACCTTGAAGCGTGAGCCGTCGTCCTGCAACTGGCGTTCGAGTTCGAAACGCAGCACCTTGCCCGGCAACAGACCGAGACCCGGTGTGGCGCCCTCGGCGCTCCAGTCGAACAGCATCTGTTCGCCGACGCACACGCCCATCAGCGGCTTGCTGCG
Organism: Paraburkholderia sp.; assembly: GCF_036488505.1. Taxonomy (GTDB): domain Bacteria; phylum Pseudomonadota; class Gammaproteobacteria; order Burkholderiales; family Burkholderiaceae; genus Paraburkholderia. The sequence goes on from NZ_DASXHN010000032.1 coordinate 9,428, forward strand.
CGACGCGTCGACGACCGCTTCCTGCAAGCCGGACGCAGCGAGACTACGCATGCAGTCGGGCATCGCGCCCTGCCCGGGCAGCACCACGCGATCGGCCGCGCGGATCGCTTCGGGCCGGTCGACGATCGCCACGTCCGCTTCCGGTGCGGCCTTGCGCAACGCCTGGGCCACCGAACGCAGGTTGCCCATTCCGTAATCCACAATCGCTATCGAAGTTTTCATTTCAAGTTTGGCCGCCACGTCTTCGATCCATCGATGCGGGCACGCGGCGTCGAACGATGGTTGCCGGCTCGCACGGCGCTGCCTGGTGGCTCGCTAAAGGTGAGTGGCGTGAAGATGCCAGCGGCGATGAAAGACGATGAGAGGCTCGTTAAAGACTCGTTAAAGGCTGAATAGAGGCGCGTTAAAGACTGCCCTTGGTCGACGGAATCTGTCCGGCCGCGCGCTCGTCGAGTTCGACGGCCATGCGCAGCGCGCGCCCGAACGCCTTGAATACCGTTTCGAGCTGATGGTGCGCGTTGATGCCGCGCAGATTGTCGACATGCAGGGTGACGCCAGCATGGTTCACGAAGCCGCGGAAGAATTCGATCGACAGGTCGACGTCGAACGTGCCGATGCGCGCGCGCGTGAACGGTACGTGGAATTCGAGGCCCGGACGGCCGGAAAAGTCGATCACGACGCGCGACAACGCTTCGTCGAGCGGCACGTACGAATGGCCATAGCGGCGGATACCCTTTCGATCGCCGATCGCCTTCGCGACGGCCTGGCCGAGCGTGATGCCGGTGTCTTCCACGGTATGGTGGTCGTCGATATGCAGGTCCCCATGCGCTTCTATCTCGAGGTCGAACAGCCCGTGGCGGGCGATCTGGTCGAGCATGTGATCCAGGAACGGCACGCCGGTGGCCAGCTTCTGCTGACCGGTGCCGTCCAGGTTGATCTTGGCACGGATCTGCGTTTCGCTGGTGTGGCGAACGACTTCCGCAAGGCGCATGGTAATTCCTCGAATCCGGCTAGAAAGCGCGAGTATGTTGGGGTGAAAAAAATGGCGGACCGCCCGGTGCTGCGGAATCCGTGCTGCAAATCAGCGCTGCCGGTTGGTGCTGCAAATCAGCGCAGCACCAGTTTCAGGCCGGCCAGCAACTGGGCGTTTTCTTCCGGTGAACCGACGGTCAAACGCACGCAATTGACCAGCGATGGATGCATTTTACTCACGTTTTTGATCAAAACCCGCGCGGTTAGCAGGGTTTCGAACAGCACCGATGCATCCGGCACACGCACCAGCAGGAAGTTGCCGGCGCTCGGGAACACTTCGGCGCCCGGCAGCGCGGCGACCGCCTGCGCGAGTTTCGCGCGCTCGTCGCGCAATTGCGCGGCCTGCGCATCGAGGATGCCGACGTGATCGAGCAGAAAATCGGCGGTGGCCTGCGTGAGTACGTTGGTGTTGTACGGCGGGCGCACCTTATCGAATTCGGTGAGCCACGCGGGCTTGCCGACCAGATAGCCCAGCCGGATGCCGGCGAGGCCCAGCTTCGACACCGTGCGCATCACGACCACGTTGTCGAACTGGTCGGCACGCGGCAGCCAGCTCTTCTGCGCGAACGGCTGATACGCCTCGTCGATCACGATCAGGCTGCGGCTCGCCGCGGCGATGATGCGCTCGATATCGGCGTCGTCGTACAGCGTGCCAGTCGGGTTGTTCGGATACGCGAGATAAACGATCGCCGGTTCGTGCTCGGCGATCGCCGCGAGCATCGCTTCGGTATCGAGCGTGAAATCGGTCTTCAACGGCACGCCGACGAATTCGAGATTCGCCAGCTTGGCGGACATCTGATACATCACGAAGCCCGGCACCGGCGCGAGCACCTTCGCGCCCGGCTTCGCGCACGCGACCGAGATGATGCTGATGATTTCGTCCGAGCCGTTGCCGAGCAGCACGTCGCAGCCGGCGGGCACACCCATCACATGACGGATCCGCTCGATCAACGCTTCCGGACGTGGTGCCGGATAGCGGTTCAGCGCGACGCCGGCCAGACGCTCGCCGAGCTGCGCGGCCAGCTCCGACGGCAGGGCAAACGGGTTTTCCATCGCGTCGAGCTTGATAAAGCCTGTGGCGTCCGGCACCGGATAGCTCGTCATTGCAAGCACGTCGCGGCGGATGATGTCTTGAGGTGTCGTCATAGGTGTGTGCCCGGGCCATGCGGGAGCGCCGGCCTTGCGTCGGCGGCGGATGGCCGCGCTGGTTGGTCTGTGTGCTCGTTGTAAATGGGGCGCGCGGTTGGCGCCCCTTGCTTGCGCCGCTTCGCCGCTGCCGGCTCGACTTCGCCGCGCGGCGGTTTTCTCGGGATCCGCGTCAGCCGCGTTAGTTATTGTGCTGCCGCATCCGGTATTCGGCGCTGCGTGCATGCGCCTGCAGCCCTTCGCCATACGCGAGTTCGGCGGCGATCTCGCCGAGCGTCTGCGCGCCTTCCGCGCTGACTTCGATCAGACTCGAACGCTTGAAGAAATCATAGACGCCGAGCGGCGACGAAAAACGCGCGGTGCGCGAAGTCGGCAGCACGTGATTGGGGCCCGCGCAATAGTCGCCCAGGCTCTCGCTCGTGTAGCGGCCGAGGAAGATCGCGCCCGCATGGCGGATGTGTTGCGCCCACTGATGCGGCTCCAATGCCGAGATTTCGAGGTGCTCGGGCGCGATGTCGTTGACGATCCCGCACGCTTCGGCCATGTCGCGCACCTTGATCAGCGCGCCGCGGTTTTCGAGCGACGTACGGATCACGTCGCGGCGCGGCAGCGTCGGCAGCAGTTCGTCGATCGCTTCGTGCACGCGCGTGATGAACGCATCGTCTGGGCACAGCAGGATCGACTGCGCGAGTTCGTCGTGTTCGGCTTGCGAGAACAGGTCCATCGCGACCCAGCGCGGATCGGTCGTACCGTCGCACAGCACGAGGATTTCCGACGGCCCGGCGATCATGTCGATGCCGACCGTGCCGAACACACGGCGCTTCGCCGACGCGACGTACGCATTGCCGGGGCCACAGATCTTATCGACCGCCGGCACCGTCTGCGTGCCGTACGCGAGCGCGCCGACCGCCTGCGCGCCGCCGATCGTGAACACCCGGTCGACCCCACCAAGCAGTGCCGCGGCCAGCACCAGCGGATTTTTCACGCCGTCCGGCGTCGGCACGACCATCACGATCTCGCGCACGCCGGCTACCCGCGCCGGGATCGCGTTCATCAGCACCGACGACGGATAGGCGGCCTTGCCGCCCGGCACATAGATGCCCGCGCGATCGAGCGGCGTTACCTTCTGACCGAGCACCGTGCCGTCCGCCTCGGTGTACTGCCAGCTATGGCTGCCGCATTCGATCTTCTGCTTCTCGTGATAGCCGCGCACCCGCGCCGCCGCCGCTTCGAGCGACGCGCGCCGCTTCGGCTCGAGACTTTCAAGCGCCGCTTCCAGCTCCGTCATCGGCAGCTCGAGTTCGGCGACGCTCTTCGCATCGAGGCGGTCGAAGCGGTTCGTGTAGTCGAGCACCGCGTCGTCGCCGCGCGCCTTCACGTCGTTCAGAATCTGCGCGACCGAGCGCTCGATGGCTTCGTCTTCGCTCGCCTCGAACGCGAGCACCGCATGCAGCGACTTGTGGAAGCCGGCAGCGGTGGAATCGAGTTTGCGAATCTTGATGGACATACAGGTATCCGTTTCGGTAAGGCGCGCGCGTGCCAGGTAGTCGGATTGCGATCGCCGCTCAGGCAGCCTGCGCGCCGGCTTTGGATGCGCTGGCGAACGCATCGAGAATCGGCCGCAAAGCGGCGCGTTTCAACTTCAGCGCGGCCTGGTTCACCACGAGGCGCGACGAAATCTGCATGATCTCCTCCACCTCGACCAGATTGTTCGCGCGCAGCGTATTGCCCGAGCTGACCAGGTCGACGATCGCGTCGGCGAGGCCAACCAGCGGCGCGAGTTCCATCGAACCATACAGCTTGATCAGGTCGACGTGCACGCCCTTGGCGGCAAAGTGCTCGCGCGCGGTTTCAACGTACTTGGTTGCGACGCGCAGGCGGGCGCCCTGGCGCACCGCGTTCGCATAATCGAAACCCGCGGCTACCGCGACCGACATGCGGCAGCGCGCAATGTCCAGATCGACCGGCTGATACAGACCGCTGCCGCCATGCTCGAGCAGCACGTCCTTGCCGGCCACGCCGAAATCGGCCGCGCCGTACTCGACGTAGGTCGGCACGTCGGTCGCGCGCACGATGATGACGCGCACGTTCGCGTCGGTGGTCGGCAGGATCAGCTTGCGCGACGTTTCCGGGTCTTCCGCGACCTCGATGCCGGCCGCCGCGAGCAGCGGCAGCGTTTCTTCAAAGATACGCCCTTTCGACAACGCCAGCGTGAGCGGCGCGCTCACCGCCGGTGACGACGACGTTTGCGGCATCGAACTCATGCCGCGCTCCCGGCAACCCGGCGCACTTTCGCGCCGATCGCGTTCAGCTTGGTTTCCATCCGGTCATAGCCGCGATCGAGGTGATAGATACGATCGATCAGCGTTTCACCATCGGCGCGCAGCGCGGCGATCACGAGGCTCGCGGACGCGCGCAGATCGGTGGCCATCACCTTCGCGCCGGATAGCTTTTCGACGCCGCTCACGAGCGCGGTGTTGCCGTCGATCGTGATGCTCGCGCCGAGGCGGTTCAGCTCCTGCACGTGCATGAAGCGGTTTTCGAAGATCGTTTCGACGACCTGCGCGGTGCCGTGCGCGATCGCGTTCAGCGCCATGAACTGCGCCTGCATGTCAGTCGGAAACGCCGGGTATTCGGAGGTGCGGAACGTTACCGCGCTTGGACGCCTGTCCATGCGCACGCGCATCCAGTCGTCGCCTTCGTCGACCGTCACGCCCGCTTCGCGCAGCTTTTCGGTCACCGCTTCGAGCAGCAGCGGACGCATCTTGCGCAGCGTGACGTCGCCGCCGGCGGCCGCGACCGCGCACAGGAACGTGCCCGCTTCGATACGGTCCGGAATCACCGCGTGCTTCGCGCCGTGCAGCTTCTCGACGCCCTGGATCACGAGGCGGTCGGTGCCGATGCCGTCGATTTGCGCGCCCATCGCAACCAGCAGATGCGCGAGGTCGACCACTTCCGGCTCACGCGCGGCGTTTTCGATGACGGTCTCGCCGTCGGCCAGCACCGCCGCCATCAGCAGGTTCTCCGTGCCGGTCACGGTGATCATGTCGGTGACGATGCGCGCGCCCTTCAGACGCTTCGCGCGCGCTTCGATAAAGCCGTGCTCGATCGTGATCTCCGCGCCCATCGCCTGCAGGCCCTTGATGTGCTGATCGACCGGCCGCGCGCCGATCGCGCAGCCGCCCGGCAGCGACACGCGCGCATGACCGAAACGCGCGACCAGTGGGCCCAGCACGAGGATCGACGCGCGCATGGTCTTGACCATCTCGTACGGCGCGACGAGGTTATCGACCTTCGACGCATCGAGCGCCACGCGCCCTTCGCCCGCTTCGATGCGTACACCCATCTGGCCGAGCAGCTTGAGCATCGTGCGAACGTCTTGCAGATCGGGCACGTTCTCCAGGTGCACTGGCTCAGCGCTCAGCAGACCCGCGCACAGGATCGGCAATGCCGCATTCTTGGCGCCCGAGACGACAACTTCACCGGAGAGCGGGTAGCCACCTTCAATGATGAGTTTATCCATGCCTGTCGATTCCTGATCGGCCCGGGTCGCGCCCGCGGCCGCCTTGACTGTGTTCGGCGCGCCGCTCGCGGCGTCGCGCCCTTCCTGAGTAATTCGCACTAAATATCCAGATTTACGCGTTCTGCCATTCGGCGGGCGTCAGCGTCTTCATGCTGAGCGCGTGGATTTCTTCGCGCATGCGGTCGCCGAGCGCCGCGTACACGAGTTGATGTCGCTGGATCAGGCGTTTGCCTTCGAAGCTCGGCGAGACGATCGTCGCAAAAAAATGCTGACCATCGCCTTCGACTTCGAGATGCTCGCACGCGAGCCCAGCCGCGATGTACTGCTTGATCTGTTCTGGAGTCGGCAACATGAGAAGCTCCTCGTCAGTGACGCAGCTTGTAGCCGGTGGCGAGCATGCGCATCGCCACTGCGGCCAGCACCACGAAGAAACCGGCGACGATCGCCAGACTCACCCGCGGGTCGATATCCGACAACCCGAAGAAGCCGTAGCGAAAGCCGTCGATCATGTAGAAAAAGGGGTTGAGCCGCGACACCTCGCGCCACACCGGCGGCAGCGTGTGCGTCGAGTAGAACACGCCCGACAGGAACGTAAGCGGCATGATGAGAAAGTTCTGGAACGCCGCGAGCTGATCGAACTTCTCGGCCCAGATGCCGGCGATCAGGCCGAGCGTGCCGAGAATCGCCGCGCCGAACAGCGCGAACAGGATGATGTAGAGCGGCGCGCCGAAGCTCACTGGCACGAACCAGATCGTCACGATGAACACGCCAAAGCCGACGCACAGACCCCGCGCTACCGCCGCGAGCACGTACGCGGCGAACATCTCATAGTGCGACAGCGGCGGCAGCAGCACGAACACCAGGTTGCCGGTGATCTTCGACTGGATCAGCGACGACGAGCTATTCGCGAACGAGTTCTGCAGCACGCTCATCATTACGAGGCCCGGAATCAGGAAGCTGGTGTACTCGACGCCCGGATACACCTCGACATGCCCGCGCAGCGCATGGCCGAAAATCGTCAGATAAAGCAGCGCGGTGATGACCGGCGCGAGCACGGTCTGGAACGACACCTTCCAGAAGCGCAGCAGTTCTTTATAAAACAGCGTGGCAAATCCACTGTAGCCGCTCATGCAAGCCCCTCGATCACTTCCGGGCCGTTCATCACCTGAACGAACACGTCTTCGAGGTCGGCCTTGCGGACCTCGATTTCATCGAATGTACAACCCGCCGCGCGGCATTGCGCGAGGATACGCTCCACGTCGTCGTAGCTCGTCAGCCGCAGCAGATGCTGGCGCCCGTTGCCGTTGGTCGCGCCGCTTTCCGCCTCGAGCGGACGCAGCGCGGCGGGCAGCACGCCCTGCGCGAAGCGCACGAACAGTTGCATGCCGGCAAAACGCTGCAGCAGCGTGCTGGTGCGCTCTAGCGCGACCACTTCGCCACGGCGGAGCATGGCAATGCGGTCGCACAGCGATTCGGCTTCTTCGAGGTAGTGAGTGGTCAACACGATCGTGTGACCTTCGCGGTTCAGGCGGGAAATGAACTTCCACAGCGTTTGACGCAATTCGACGTCGACACCCGCGGTCGGCTCGTCGAGCACGATCACCGGCGGCCGGTGCACGAGCGCCTGCGCGACCAGCACGCGGCGCTTCATGCCGCCCGATAGCGCGCGCATGTTGGCGTCGGCTTTCTCCGTGAGGTCGAGATTGGCCATGATCTCGTCGATCCACGCGTCGTTGTTGCGCAGGCCGTAGTACCCGGACTGGATGCGCAAGGTTTCGCGCACCGTGAAGAAAGGATCGAACACGAGTTCCTGCGGCACCACGCCGAGCGCGCGGCGCGCATCGCGGAAATGGTCGACGACGTCATGGCCGCGCACCGCGATGCTGCCCTGGTCGGCGCGTGCGAGACCGGCCAGAATGCTGATCAGCGTGGTTTTGCCCGCACCGTTCGGACCGAGCAGCCCGAAGAACTCGCCTTCTTCGACCGTGAGGCTGACGCCCTTGAGCGCCTGCAACTCTTTATAGCGCTTCTTGACGTTACGAATTTCTATGGCTGACATGACTGTGGGCCGCGTGCGGCGCGGCACCTAAAGTAGCCCCGACCGGAGCTTTGGGGGCGAGCAACTGCTCGAAGAAACGGGTTCGAGGCCGATTCGGGGCCAATTCAACGCCCCAAAAAAACGTTTGATTATAGGGCAAAAACTGGCACCCCCGGCCCGGCCGGAAGCGTGGGAGATGACGCTAGGGGAGCGTCAATGTCGCGCCGACGCAACGATCTGCGTGGGAAGAAGCGTATCGACGCCGTAGGCTTGCGCGAGGCTCGCAAGACCGGCAGGCAGATTGACGATGTCGAATCGGGCGCCGCGCGCGGCCGCAGCGCGCACCCACGCGAGCAGCACCGCAAGCGCGGCCGAATCGAACTGCGCGAGCGGCGCGCAATCGACTCCAGCCGCACCCGCTGCGATGCGTTGCAGGCCCGCCGCGAGCGCGGCCTTCGCGCTCTCGTGGGTCAGCGTCGCGCCGCTTGTGAAGCGGTTCGCGACCGGGTTCAGCACCTCGCTCACGACTGCTTGCCCGCGGCCAGTTGCTGGTTGCGCTGGGTGAGGAACTGGATCAGTCCGTCCACGCCCTTCTGCTGGATCTGCTCGCTGAACTGCTGCTGGTAAGCCTGGATCAGCCATGCGCCCAGAACGTTGATGTCATACACGCGCCAGCCTTGCGGCGTCTTGTACAGACGGTAGTCGAGTTCGATCGGCGAGCCGTTGTTCAACACGACCGAGCGCACCACCGTGTCGGTGTCGTCCGGGTTCATGCGGAACGGCTTGTATTGGATCTGCTGGTCGCGAACCTGTGCGAGCGCGCCCGAATACGTGCGGATCAGCAGCATCTTGAACTGCTCGACCACCTGGTTCTGCTGCTCGGGCGTCGCGGTACGCCAGTTGCGGCCCATCGCAAGCTGGGTAGTGCGACGAAAATCGGTGTACGGCAGGATCTTTTCGTTGACGAGACGCGTGATGTGCGAGATGTCGCCCTGCTGGATCGACTTGTCGCTGCGGATTGCGTCGATTACCTGCTGGGTCACGGTCTTGACCATTACGTCGGGCGCGCTGGTGTCGACGGTTTGTGCTGACGCGCCGACGCTGATGAACGAGAACAACGCGGCAAACAACGGAATCAGGAAGAACTTTTTCATATTGAGCGGTACCTCGAAAATAGTGCAATGGTGCGATCGACCTTACCACGCGAGCTCGGCGGCAATCCATCCGCAAACTGCGAGAGTCGTATCGATCTGTTACGGCTGCACGTTCAACGCAATTTGAAGGACGGAAAGTTGAAACGCGTGGGCGGCACCAGCTGGTCGGCCGGAATCTGCGTCGTTTCCGGACCGCCGTTCAGGTCGAGCGGCGGTGTGCCGGCGCTGCCCGACGCGGGTTCGGGCGCCGCAGCCGACGCGCCCTGCGGTGTCGCCGCGGCCGCGCCCGATGCCGGCGCCGCTTTTGCCGCAGCACCCTGCGTACCCGCGGTGCCGGTCGCCCCGGCTGCCGGCGCGGCGGCCGCCCCTGCTCCCGCGCCGGAGTCTTCGTCGTACTTCGGCAGCGGCGCTTCCTCGTCGTAGTTCGGCAGTGCCTGCGGCCGGCGACGGTCATCCGACAGCAGATACTGACGGCGCTGCAGATACGCGTTACGCACGAACGAATACTTGTCGAGCGCGGCGCCCTCCAGCACGTCGCTCGCGCCGAGCAGATTCGCACGCACGTTGACGACGTTCAGCCCGTACAGCCCCCAGCTCAAGCCCGGCGGATCGATGTAGCTGACGGGGTTCACGTAGTAGTTGCCGATCGAGCCGACCGCGTCGCGCACCGTGCTCGGCCCGAACAGCGGCAGCACCAGGTACGGTCCGGGCGGCACGCCATAGTGGCCGAACGTGAGACCCAGGTCGTTCTCGTGCTTGGGCAGCTTCGCGAGCGTCGCGACGTCGAACAGGCCACCGACGCCGAACACCGTGTTGATCACGATCCGCATGATGTCCGACACCCCGTCGGCGATGCGCAGCTGCAGCAGGTTGTTCGCGGCGATGTACACGTCGCCGATGTTCGAGAAGAAGTTCGTCACGCTGTCGCGCACCGGCTGCGGCGTGGCCCAGACGTAACCCTTCGCGACCGGCTTCAGCGCGTACTGGTCAATCTTGTCGTTGACGGTGAAGATCGTGCGGTTGAAACCCTCTAACGGATCGCCCTTGGTCGGCGTTTCGACCGTCGCGCAACCGGCGAGCAGCGCCGCAGCCATCGCAACCTTGCCGAACTGGAAGACCCGCGCGCCGATGCGCGAGGTCTGCAGTGTGGTCTGCATTCTTGTTCTCCTTATTGACTGGCGCCCGCGGCAGGCGCGGCCGGCGCCGGTGCCGCCGCCGGCGCAGCGGGCTTCGCCGCGCCGGAATCCGCGGCCTTGCTATACAGGAACTGGCCGATCAGATTCTCCAGCACGATCGCCGATTGTGTCATCGAGATCGTATCGCCCGCCTTCAACATTTCCGTGTCACCGCCCGGTTCGAGGCCGATATATTGCTCGCCGAGCAGCCCGGAAGTCAGAATCTTCGCCGACGTGTCTTTCGGAAACGGGTACTGCTTGTCGATGTCGATCGTCACGAGCGCCTGGTACGCGTTGCTGTCGAAGCCGATCGAAGCGACCCGCCCGACGGTCACACCCGCGCTCTTCACCGGCGCGCGCGGCTTCAATCCGCCGATGTTGTCGAACTTCAGCTTGACCGGGTAGGTCGCCTGGAACGACAGTGAACTCATGTTGCCGGCCTTCAGCGCGAGAAACAGCAACGCGACGAAACCCAGCACTACGAACAGGCCGACCCAGAAGTCGAGAGCATTCTTTTTCATCGTCATCCCAAAGTGAATCCGCCGCGCCGTGGCTTACCGCCGCGCATCGCGCATCATGCGCCGCGGGCAGCCGGCACGCCGCGCGGCTTCAGTCTTAGCTGAACATCAGTGCGGTCAGCAGGAAATCGAGGCCAAGCACCGCGAGCGATGCGTACACGACCGTGCGGGTGGTCGCGCGCGACACCCCCTCCGGCGTCGGCTTCGCCTCATAGCCCTGAAACAGCGCGACAAAGGTCACCGCGAGGCCGAACACCACGCTCTTGATGACCCCGGCGCCAATATCGCGCCACACGTCGACGCCGCCTTGCATCTGCGACCAGAACGCGCCGGCATCGACGCCGATCAGCAGCACGCCGACCACGTAGCCGCCCAGGATACCGACCGCGCTGAAAATCGCCGCGAGGATCGGCATCGCGATGATGCCCGCCCACAGGCGCGGCGCGATCACGACCTTGACGGGATCCACGGCCATCATTTCCATCGCGGTGAGCTGCTCGCCCGCCTTCATCAGGCCGATCTCGGCAGTCAGCGACGTGCCCGCGCGGCCGGCGAACAGCAGCGCGGTAACCACCGGCCCGAGTTCGCGCACCAGCGACAGCGCGACCAGCAGCCCGAGCGCCTGCTCGGAGCCATAGCGATTGAGGGTGTAATAGCCTTGCAGACCGAGCACGAAGCCGACGAACAGCCCCGACACCGCGATGATCACGAGCGAATAATTACCGACGAAGTGGATCTGCTTCGTGACAAGACGCGGACGGCGCAGCAGCGGGAACAGCTCGAGCACCAGCCGTAGAAAGAAGCGCGTCGCATAGCCGGCGGTACCGAGCCCGCTGATCACCGAGCGACCGATCGCACTGATCATGACTGGCCTCCGCCGATGCCGAAATCCGCGCCGAGCGGCGTTTGCGTCGGGTAGTGGAATCTGAACGGGCCGTCCGGCGCGCCGTCGATGAACTGCCGCACGGTCGGATCGGTCGACGCGCGCAGTTCCTCAGGCGTACCCTCGGCGAGCACGCCGCCGTTGGCGAGAAAGTAGACGTAATCCGCGATCGCGAACGATTCCGGCACGTCGTGCGTGACGAGAATCGACGTCGCGCCGAGCGCCCGGTTCAGCGTGCGGATCAGGTTCGCGGTGATGCCAAGGGAAATCGGATCGAGACCGGCGAACGGCTCGTCGTACATCATCAGTTCAGGGTCGAGCGCGATCGCGCGCGCAAGCGCCACGCGCCGTGCCATGCCGCCCGAGATTTCCGACGGCAGCAGATCACGCGCGCCGCGCAGCCCGACCGCGTTGAGCTTCATCAGCACGAGGTCGCGCAGCAGTTCTTCCGGGAGATCGGTGTGCTCGCGCAGCGAGAAGGCGACGTTTTCGAACACCGACATGTCAGTGAAGAGCGCGCCGAATTGAAACAGCATGCCCATCTTGCGGCGCAGCGCATAGAGACCTTCGCGCGTCTGCTCGCCGATGTCCTGACCGTGGAACAGGATCTGGCCGCGCTGTGCGCGCACGAGGCCGCCGATCAGCCGCAGCACCGTGGTCTTGCCGCAGCCCGAACCGCCCATGACCGCGACGACCTGCCCGCGGCGAAAGCGCAGATTCAGCTTGGACAGAACGAGCCGGTCGCTGTAACCAAAGTCGACGTCGCGCAGTTCGAGTAAGGTCTCGGCGGAGGAGGGCACCAAAACTGACAATCCTTTTACAGGGGAGGCCGAATTATAGGGCCATCATGCAAAAGTTGCCGTGAGGTGCCCCGTCCCTTGACGAATGCCGACGATTATTGCGTAAACCCTTGTTGCAGTGCAGAAACTGCGGCGGCCGGATCGGCCGCTTCGGTCACTGCCCGGACCACGGCCGCGCAGCCCACGCCTGTCGCGAGCACCTGAGGCAGCACCTGCAGATCGATTCCGCCGATCGCGACGAGCGGCACGACGCCGTCGAGCAGCCGCACGTAGCGCGCAAGACGCTTCAGGCCCTGTGGCGCCGTCGGCATCACCTTGGTGGTGGTCGGAAAGACGGCGCCCAACGCAATGTAACTCGGCCGGAAATGCAGCGCCTTGAGTATTTCGTAGAAACCGTGCGTCGACAGACCGACCCGGATGCCCGCGTCGGCCAGCGCCGCGAGGTCCGCCGTATGCACGTCTTCCTGGCCGAGGTGCACGCCATACGCGCCCGCCTCGATTGCGGCGTGCCAGTGGTCGTTGATGAACACTTGCGCGTCGTGCGCGCGGCCGGCCGCCACGCAGCGGGCGATTTCGCGATTGAGCTCGTCGCGGGGTTCGGCCGACTTGCGGCGCAACTGCACCGTCTTCACGCCGAAGCCCACCACCCGCTCCACCCAGTCCGCAGTCGGCAGCACCGGGTACAGGCCCAGCCTTTCCGGGCAATCCGGGAACGCCTGTGCCGGTGCAGCAGGCAGGTCTAGCAGACGGGGAAAGCGAGCAAGGTCGCACGGGAACGCATCGCCGGCGCGGGTTTCGTCGCCATCGCGCCATGCCAGCGCCAGCACAAGCGCATCATGCGGATCGAAACCGCAATCGAGGAATGCGGCCAGCGCGGCGATCCAGTCTTCCGCCAGATCACCTTCGAGCGCGTACTTCTCGCCGCCCAGATGCAGTGTGGCGCGATTCTGAGCGGCCTCGATCACGCCGGCGCCCCGGGTGAGCCAGCGCGCTACCTGCTCGCCATGCTGCTGCGCGTCGGCGATCACGATCAGGTCGCCGCCGTTCGGCTCGTCCGGCGCGGTCAGGCAGATGCGCCACGGCGCGTGCGTGGGCGGCCAGTCGCCGAGACGCGCGCGAATGCGCTCGGTGGCTTCGACGAGTTCGTCGGCGGGCGGCCAGAACAGGTCTCGGTTCTTCAACGTTAAAGACTGTGTCATGTGGCGCTCCCATCCTGATGCCAGAACGGCATGCCGACCACCGGTGTGCTCGCGTGCGCACTTTCGCGCTCGGCCATCGGCCCTGCAAGATATGCTTCGCGGCCCGCTTCGACGCCCAGCGCGAATGCGCGCGCCATCGCGTCGGGGTGCGTCGCCTGCGACACCGCCGTGTTCAGCAGCACGCCATCGAAGCCCCACTCCATCACCTGCGCCGCGTGCGACGGCACGCCGAGTCCGGCATCGACGATCAGCGGCACATCGGGCAGCCGCTCGCGCAGTACTCGCAGCCCGTACGGATTGATCACGCCTTTGCCGGTGCCGATCGGCGCGCCCCACGGCATCAACGCCTCGCAGCCGGCGTCGAGCAGACGGCGGCCGATCACCAGATCTTCGGTGCAATACGGCAGTACCTTGAAGCCATCCTTGACGAGCCGCGCGGCCGCCTCGATCAGGCCGACCGGGTCGGGCTGCAGCGTGTAGTCGTCGCCGATCAGTTCGAGCTTGACCCAATCGGTTTCGAAGATTTCACGCGCCATCTGCGCGGTCGCCACCGCCTCGCCGACGCTCAGGCAGCCGGCGGTGTTCGGCAACAGCGGCACCCCGTGGCGTTTGAGCAGATCGAAAAAGCCGGCCCCGGCGTTGCCGTCGTTCATCTGGCGGCGCAGCGCGACGGTCACCATGCCGGGGCGCGCCGCGTCGATCGAATCCGACAGCGACTGCAGCGACGGATAGCGCGAGGTGCCTAGCAGCACGCGGCTCGCGAAAGTCTGGCCGTACAGCGTGAGCGCGTCGGCGGTTTGGGGGGAAGTCATTTGCATCATCCTGGTTTGCGGCAAGGCAAGGCGGGGCAAGGTGGAGCGGCTTAGCCGCCGGCCACGGGTTGCACGACATCGAGCCGGTCGCCCGGTTGCAGCGCGCGCGCCGCATGTTGAGTGCGGGCGACGAAATCGCCGTTCAGCGCGACCGCAAACGGCGGACGTGCGCCGAAAGCGGTGAGCGCATCGGCGACAGTCGCGCCTTCGGGCAGCGACAACGGCTTCTGATTGATATGAATGTCCATGGTGTTCGAAT
>NZ_DASXHN010000357.1:0-4407 GCF_036488505.1 Paraburkholderia sp.
CAGGCCAGCGTTCATTTCCCGATGGCCGCGCTGATTGCCCAGGTGTGCCGCTCGGCAGGAGATTCGCGTTGCAGGGCGAGCTCGGTCAATCTCCTTGCGTTGCTTATACGAGCGTATAAGCAGGTTACGCTAATGCGGCATCTGCATATCCGACCGCACAGTAGACTCGCGCTGTGGCCGGACCTACCCTTCTCTCATCGCGACACCCTGGCTGTTGTCCCAGCACGAAGCTCGCGCTTCGGCCCGACGTCCACATCGTAGTTCCGGATGGCCGCCCGACCGATTCCCTTCTCGACATCCCCAAGGAATCATCGTGCCGCATGTTCTGCATAGCTGGATCCATATCGGAAGCAACGCATACAACGAGTACACATTCGTGCCGTGGCTTGGCAGGACCATTTATCGCCGTACGGTGGATTTTTCCATCATCTGCATGCAGTAGCGGAATTCGAAAGTGGTTGGACTCATCAGTTCGTTCACTTCTGCTTCAGCATCTGGGAATCGCTGGCGGCTCGAGTGTCCAGCCGCGGGCTGAACTGCGATTGGCCACACGCACGGCGCGCGTACACGATCAGATTTTCACGACGTCGAGCGCCATTTTCTTGTCGAAGTCCAGGCAACTGATCGACGAGGGCGTCTTACTGGCGCCGAGAAACCCGGCGACACACCGCGCCAGCTTCCCGTCACCGTTATTCCATTGAAAGCGCGGATGCGCAATCGTTAATCTCCCCGGTCGTCATCCGACTCAGCTGCGTCCCTGCTGGGTGGCGTTGTGTGCGCACCGGTCCGTGCGCATTCCCTGCCACATTTCTCTTCCACGCTCCCCCGGCATCAAGATTCTCTCGATCACTCGTCGATTGACGACGTGTAAGTGATGTAAACGAATCGTGGACACAACGCGTAGATGCGTGAAAGCGCGATGATACTGGGATTGTCCGCGTAGCACGTCTGCTGGCGTTCGCTAACAAAAATTTTTTCTGTATTTTTTATGTCGTCAATTGACGATTTATTTTCTTGGCGATATCTTCGCGTCTCAACAGGTAGCCGGAGCAGCGGCTACGCCAAGTGTGGACAATGCCGCGCAAACGGTCGGAGTGAGCCATGAGTAACGTCGTCAATCGATTCGGGAACAGTCGTCGTCGATTTCTACAGTTGTCGGCGGGCGCGGGGCTCGCTGCTTCTGGTTTGATAGGGGGAATGTCCCGGGCCTTCGCTGCCGACAGCGTCAATCTTCATACCTGGTCGGCCGGCGTCGATACGGTGAAGCGCATGCTCGTGCCGTTTCAGAAAGAAGCGGGGTTCAACGTCAACTACAACAACCTGCCGTTCGCCCAGTATCGCGAGGCAATGGTGACGAAGTTCGTAGGGCAGGCGCCGATCGACGTGCTATGGGTGTCCGACGGCTGGCTGCCCGAGTGGGCCGACGCGGGCTGGCTTGCGCCGCTCGACGGCCATCCGGAACTGCTCAGGTACAACGGCGAAGTGCAGGACTTCTGCACTGAATCGATGCGCTACAAGGGTCATCAGTACGGTCTCACCTACTACACCGACTACATGGCGTTTCTCTACGACGCCGACAAGCTCGCCAAGGCGGGCATCGCGGCGCCGCCTGCAACGTGGGACGAACTGGTCGCGCAATCCCTGAAGATCAAGAATGCCGGCCTCTCGCAATACCCGTTGATGCTGTCGATGGCACGTGAAAGCTGGCTCATCGAGTTCATGTCGTCACTGGTGTTTTCCAACGGCGGCCGCTTTGTCGACGACGGTGGCAACGCGGTGATGGACGATCCGAAGCACGGCGCGGCGACTTCGTTGCAATGGGTCGTCGATGCGGTCAACAAGCACCACATCGTGTCGCCTGCCTGCGTCGAGTTGGGAGAATTGAACGGCTTCAAGGCGGTGGCGTCGGGCAATCACGCGTTCGCGCTATTGCCTCGCTACCGGATTCAGGCGCTTAACGACCCGCGCCAGTCGCGCGTCGCGGGCCATATTAAACAGGCGTTGATGCCGGCCGGCCCGAACGGTTCACACACCACGGTTGCGTGGATGCGCATGCACGCGATGAGCGCCGCCGCCGGCGCCAACAAGACGCGCGCCGCCGAGGCGACGCGTCTGATCGAAGCCTTTGGTGGACGGTTCGACGGTCAGTACGCGTTTCAGAAGGCGATGTTCCTCGACACCGGCACGGCATTCGGCGTGAAGCCGCTCTTTAACGACCCGCAAGTGCGTACCGCGTATGAAAAGTACGGCGACTTCTCGATGTTTCAGAAGCAGCAGGATCTGGCGCGCAAAAAGGATGTGATCACGCGCTGGTTCGGTGAATGGGACGAGACCAACGGCACCGCATGGCAAGCGGCGATCATCGGTCAGGCAAGCGTAGCCGACACGCTGAAACGGTCCGCTCAGAAGTGGACCGCATTGAGCAAAGCCTGAGGTCGATATGAGCGTTCATGCGTTGGGCCGCCGCTGGCTCGCCAGACATTCCGTGGCGCCTTCCGATCAGCGCAGCGCAATGCTGCTGCTGATGCCGATGATGCTGGTGCTGCTCGCAGTCGCCGTGTTTCCGGTGCTTTACTCGTTCTGGACGAGCCTTTTCGACATTCACCTGACGCGCATGAACAGCGTGTCGTTCGTCGGCCTCGGCAACTACATCCAGACCTTTCGCGATCCGATGTTCTGGGCTGCGGTCGAGCGCACCGCGTGGTTCACCGTCGTATCGGTGCTTGCAATCATGGTGATTGCGACGCTGATGGCGCTATTGCTGAATCAGGACTTTCGGGGCCGGCGCATTCTGTCGACCGCGCTTCTGATTCCATGGGCCATTCCCTATGTGGTCGACGGTCTGATGTGGAAGTGGATCTACGACTCAGGGTACGGTGCGCTCAACGGACTGCTGTTGCAGCTTGGCGTAATCGGCCAGTACATGGTGTGGCTGGGCGACACGCACAAGACGCTGGCGTTGATCTCCAACGCATTCGTGTGGAAGGAAGTGCCGCTCGCGACCATTTTGCTGCTCGTCACGATGAAGTCTATTCCGTCGGACCTCTACGCGGCGGCGCGAGTGGACGGCGCAAACGTGTGGAGCCGATTCCTGCACGTGAGCCTGCCGGCGATGCGTCCGGGCTTCATGCTAGTGATGATCTACGAAGCGATGATGGCGGTCCGGCACTTCGACCTCTTCTTCATTCTGACGGAAGGCGGCCCGGCCGACGCGTCTCACGTGCTCTCCTGGCACATCTACGTCGAGACGTTCCGCAACCTGTCGTTCGGCACCGGTGCGGCGGTCGCGTATGTGCTCGCGCTCGCTACGTTCGCGATGTCGTACGCGATCATTCGTCTACTCGGCAAGAGGCTTTGAGCGATGTCTTCTTCTGTTGTGAAGCGCATTGCGCTGCTGGCCGGTTCAATCGTGATGCTGCTGTATGTGCTGGCGCCGGTTGCGTGGCTGCTGTCGTCCTCGTTGCAGCGCGAAGCGGACATCACGTCGATTCCGCCACATTGGATTCCGCATCCGCCGACGCTGTCCAGCTTCAAGGCGATCGTTGCGGCAAGTACCGGCACAGCGTCGGACGACGGCAACGCCGCGTTCGTTCCGTCCACCGCGCAGTACCTGTTGCCGGCGCTGCGCAATAGCCTCGTGGTCGCGGCCGCGGTGGTGCTGCTCAATCTGCTCGTCAGCGTCCCCGCCGCTTATGCGATGGCGAAAATCCGGTATATCGGCCGCGATCTGTCGGTGTATTTCATGCTGGCTACGCGCGTGATTCCCGATATCGCGCTCGTCGTGCCGTTCTTTCTGTTCGTGCGCAAGCTCGGCCTGCTCGACAGCGTCGGGGCGCTGATCATCACCTATCTGGCGATCACGGTGCCGTTCAGCGTTTTCATGTTGCTCAGTTATTTCGAATCGCTACCCGACGAGCTCGACAAGGCGGCTCGGGTCGACGGCTGCTCGCGAATTCAGGTTTTGCTGAAAGTGTTTTTGCCACTCGCGGTGCCATCGCTCGTCGCCGTGATCATGTTCACGTTCCTGACTAGCTGGAACGAGTTCCTGTTCGCGTTGATGTTTACCCAGACAGCCGCGTCGCAGACCGTCCCGATCATCGTCGCGTCTTTCACGTCGGACTTTACGACGAGCTTTTCGTTCATCAACGCAGCGGGCGTGGTCGCCATCGTGCCGCCTGTGATCATCGCCGTGGTGTTCGAGCGTTACATCGTGTCCGGTCTGACTGCTGGCGCGGTAAAGGGATAAAGGGAAAGGTCATGGCTCAAATCGAATTTCAGCAGGTGGGCAAGCGATATGCGAACGGGCATGTCGCATTGGACAACCTGAATCTGCAGATCAGGGACAAGGAGACATGCCCGTTCGCATATCGCTTGCCCACCTGCAAATTCAGGTTGTCCAATGCGACA
>NZ_DASXHN010000376.1:0-2979 GCF_036488505.1 Paraburkholderia sp.
CTTGAGCGGATCGTCTCGTCGACGGTTGAAAAGTTCGGTGGCATCGACATTCTTTTCAACAACGCGGCGCTGTTCGATATGCGCCCGATCCTCGATGAATCCTGGGAGATCTTCGACCGCCTCTTCTCAGTGAACGTGAAGGGCATGTTCTTCCTGATGCAACTGGTCGCGCAGCGCATGGTGGAACAGGGCCGCGGCGGCAAGATCGTGAACATGTCGTCGCAGGCGGGACGTCGCGGCGAGGCACTAGTTTCCCACTATTGCGCAACCAAAGCCGCCGTGATCAGCTACACGCAATCAGCCGCGCTGGGCTTGGCGAAGCATGGCATCAACGTGAACAGCATCGCACCGGGTGTTGTCGATACCCCGATGTGGGAGAGCGTCGACGCGCTGTTTGCGAAATACGAAAACCGTCCGCTCGGCGAGAAAAAACGCCTGGTCGGCGAGGCCGTGCCGCTCGGTCGCATGGGCCTGCCGAACGACCTGACGGGCGCGGCGTTGTTCCTTGTATCGGCGGATTCGGACTACATCACGGCACAAACACTAAACGTGGACGGCGGCAACTGGATGAGTTGACGGCGCGTCTGGCGTGCCAGCCACGCGCGCCGGAGCGCACACCGGGTTATGCATTAGAAGTCACCGCAGCGAAGGCAATCAACGCAACACCGCAACACACGAGTATCGACTGCTTCAAGAGAACGCAACGATCAGTTCAACGATCGACGCATCAGGCAAGCCCGCAGCACCAGCGCCCGTGCTAACGATAAAGGAGACGAAACAACATGAAACGCGCCAACTTCACCCTTAAGACCCTGCCGATGCGCTCGCTCGCATTCGCCGCATTCGCCTTTGCCGCACTCGCGCCAATCGCCGCGAAGGCCGCGACCGTGACGATCGCGACACTCAATAACCCGGACATGATCGAGTTGAAGAAGCTGTCGCCGGCGTTCGAAAAAGCGAATCCGGACATTCAACTCAAGTGGGTCATTCTCGAAGAAAACGTGCTGCGCCAGCGCGCCACCACCGACATCACCACGAACAGCGGCCAGTTCGACGTGATGGCGATCGGCACGTACGAAGCGCCGCAGTGGGGCAAGCGCGGCTGGCTCGCGCCGATGACCAATTTGCCGGCCGACTACGATCTCGAAGACGTGGTGAAGACCGCGCGTGACGGCCTCTCGTACAACGGCCAGTTGTACGCGCTGCCGTTCTACGTCGAAAGCTCGATGACGTATTACCGCAAGGACTTGTTCGAAGCTGCCGGCCTGAAGATGCCCGACCAGCCGACCTACGACCAGATCAAGCAATTCGCCGACAAGCTCACCGATAAATCCAAGGGGCAGTACGGCATCTGCCTGCGCGGCAAGGCGGGCTGGGGCGAGAACATGGCGTTCGTCTCGACGGTGGTGAACACCTTCGGCGGCCGCTGGTTCGACGAGAGCTGGAAGGCGCAACTCGACACGCCGGAGTGGCACAAGGCGGTCACGTTCTACTCGGACCTGCTGAAGAACGATGGGCCGCCGGGAGCGAGCTCGAACGGCTTCAACGAGAACCTGACGCTGATGTCCTCGGGCAAGTGCGCAATGTGGATCGAAGCCACGGTGGCGGCCGGCATGCTCTATAACAAGGCGCAATCGCAAGTGGCGGACAAGATCGGCTTCGCCGCTGCGCCGGTTGCCGTCACGCCGAAGGGCTCGCACTGGTTGTGGTCGTGGTCGCTGGCGATCCCGAAGACCTCGAAGTCGCAAGACGCCGCGAAGAAGTTCGTGACGTGGGCGACTTCGAAGGAGTACATCCTGTTGGCCGCGAAGGACGAAGGCTGGGCATCGGTTCCCCCGGGCACGCGCAAGTCGACCTACGCCAATCCGGAATACAAGAAGGCTGCACCGTTTGGCGACTTCGTGCTGAGCGCCATCGAGTCGGCTAACCCGAACGATTCGTCGATGAAGAAGATTCCGTACACCGGCGTGCAGTTCGTCGGCATTCCGGAGTTCCAGTCGTTCGGTACCGTGGTCGGCCAGTCGATTGCAGGCGTGGTCGCCGGGCAAACTACGGTCGACGCCGCGCTGAAGGCCGGCAACGCCGCCGCCGATCGCGCCGTGAAACAAGCCGGGTACCAGAAGTAAATACCTGGAAGCAGTAACTTGTTGCGCCTAATGTAGTACAGCGGGCCGCGCCGCTTCTGTGAAGAAGCCCTGCGCGCGGCCTGCGCATCATCGAGAGGTGACACGATCATGAGTCAACTTAATCCCCCCCTCCCACACGGTTACGCGGAATCCGCCGCAGCGCGCGACAAGCGGCGCGCGAAGTCGGTTCGCTGGCTCATCATGCCGTCGACTGCCGTACTGTTCCTGTGGATGGCCATCCCGCTCGCGATGACCATCTGGTATTCGTTCTCGCGATACAACCTGCTCAATCCCGATGTCAAAGGGTTTGCCGGCATCGATAACTATGAATTCCTTGCCACCGATCCGGCCTTCCTGCCATCGATCGTTCATACGCTGACGCTGATTGGATCGGTGTTGCTGATCACGGTGGTCGGCGGCGTATTGCTCGCTGTCTTGTTCGACCGCAAGTTCATCGGCCAGGGTATTGCGCGGCTACTCGTGATCGCACCGTTCTTCGTCATGCCGACGGTCAGCGCGCTGATCTGGAAGAACATGATCCTGCATCCGGTGTATGGCTTGATCGCGGCGTTGATGCGCTCGCTGGGGATGCAGCCGATCGACTGGTTTGGCGACTATCCGCTCTTTGCGGTGATCGTGATCGTTGCGTGGCAGTGGCTGCCGTTCGCGTTCCTGATTCTCTTCACGGCGATCCAGTCGCTGGACCAGGAGCAGAAGGAAGCGGCGCGCATCGACGGCGCCGGTGCGCTCTCCATGTTCTTCTACATCACGCTGCCGCACCTGAAGCGCGCGATTGCCGTGGTGGTGATGATGGAAACCATTTTCCTGCTCTCCATTTTCGCTGAAATCTATA
>NZ_DASXHN010000424.1:0-6847 GCF_036488505.1 Paraburkholderia sp.
CGAACTCGGCGGCCAGATCGACGCCGCGCAAACCGATTACCTGAAGCGGCGCGGCGCGCGGCTGGTCTCCTATTGCTGCGGCTGCGAGTACATTCAGGCGATGGAGTCCGTGCTGTTTCGCCGGCGACTCTGGGGTGAGCATTTGTTCGTCAATCAGCGTTACGACGACATCTGGATCATTCCGCAGGTCGCCGATATCAGCCGCTCGTACTTCGAGGTGTTGCGGCGCCAGCGCGCTCGCGTCGTGCCGTTCGTATGGAGCCCGATGTTTGTCGACGAGCGCATCGCGACGCTTCCCGCTGCTGGCGAATACCGCCCACGGTCCGGTGCGAAGCGTCTGAGCGTGATGGAGCCGAACCACGATGTCGTGAAGTTCTGTCTGTACCCGGCGCTGATCGCCGAACTGGCCTACCGCGAGCGGCCCGCCAGCATCGAGATGCTGCAGGTGACCAACGCGGATGCGATTGCCACGGAAAGCCTCGAGTTCATCACGTTGATGAATCAGCTGGATATCGTGAAGGAGCACAAGGCGGTGTTCCTCGGTCGTCACGACACACCGGTCTTTCTGGCCGAACATACCGACATCGTCGTTTCGCACCAGATGGAAAATCCGCTCAACTACTTTTATCTGGAAGTATGCTGGCAAGGCTTTCCTCTGGTGCACAACGCATCGCTTTGCGACGATCTTGGCTACTACTATCCCGGCAACGATGTCGACGCGGGCGCGCGGCGCGTGATAGAGGTGATCGACACGCACGATGCACACGCGTCGACGTATCGGTGGCGGCAGCGCGGGTTGATCGACCGCTATTTGCCGGATAACGGACAACTGGTCGCCACCTACGCCGCGCTTCTCGATGCATTGATCGCACAGCCCATTCGGTGACAGAAGTGCTTCCGATGTCTCGTTGCTTCTGCCGGGGTCACGACATAGGTTGGCGTGCTGGTTCCGGCTGTGGACCAGCAGTGACTGATGTGAAAAAGCCGGTCCCGTACTCGACGGGACCGGCCTGGTCATCGCAGAACTACCTATCGAGATCAGCCTTGCTGGCTGTTCGACGCCTCCAGCACCACGGCCTTGATGGCCTGCACATGCACGCCGAGCTGCTTCTTGGCCACGGCCAGCCCGTAGCTCGCCGCGTCCTCGTCGCGTTGTTGCGCGATGTTGGACGGCAGATTCACGACTAGCGTGCCGTCGTTGAGCAGGCGCACACGCATCTCGACCAACTGGCCATCGGACTGCGCCACCACGCCGCGGACCCACTCGCCGCCCCGGCCACCGAGGTCGGGCGTCTTCAGGCCAAGGGTGGCGACGCCTTCCAATGCAAGGTCGTTGCCTTGATCGACGACTTCGAAGGTTCTTTTGTTGTCGAGGTTCTGGCCGGTTTCGGTACGGAACACCACCAGCGTGTTATGCGTCGCGGGCTCCTCCTTCTCCTGGCCGAGCGCCGGACGCGCGGCAAGCAGTGCGACACAGCGTCCCTGGCTTCAGAACAGGAGAACCTCGACCTGCAATGGCTCATCAGCGTCCCGGGCCCGCGGCGACGCAGGTTGGCGGGTGCTCATTGTCGAATCCATCGGCAGCTAGGACGCTGCTTAACGAGCGTGGCGAATCAAGTCACGCGCTCGATGCCTTCGGGCGGGGGCTCACGTTAATCTTGCCGTTTGGTTCGAGCGTCATATCGCCGACGTCCTCTATCCGGGCAATGCCGTTTTGACGCAATGCCTCGTTAATATCGTTTGCGGATACGCCATTTCGCTGCAGCATCCGCTTGCACGGTACGCCGCGGGAGATCAGATGTACCGGATTGCCTTCCGTGATGAACGTCAATCGCTTGTACCGGGCGGCGAGATGCGCCAGCACCCAATGTATCGCGATCATCAACGCGGTGGCGAGCAGTGTGCCAATGAACGGGGCGTTTCCAGTGATGGCCCGGCTCAGGTTCGACCCGACGACAATGGCGACGACGATGTCGATCGCTCCCCACCTGCCGAAGATCCGGCGGCCGCCGACCCGCACGAGCAGCAGTCCCCAGAAAAAGACCACCGTAGCGCGAGCGCATTCCTGTGCCACTGTCACATGGCCCTGGCTTCCGACCAGTTCGGTGAACCACTGTGTCATTTCGATCTCTTCCTTCGGCGATCAGGTTCCGGCGATGGCTGAGCAGATCGCTTTCGATCCCCTTGCATTACGGCGCGTCGCATACCGGCGAAAGGCATCATCGGTGGGCGGCCGTTCGCATCAACCTCCGCCACGCTGCAATGTCGGTCCACATAAACCTAACGCCGTATTGACGACTGCGATATGCGTGAGCGCTTGAGGGAAGTTTCCGATTAACTCGCGCCGTTGTGCGTCGTACTGCTCGGCCAGGAGCCCGAGGTCGTTCGCAACGGCCAACACCCGCTCGAACTGTTCGCGCGCCTCGGTCTCGCGCCCTTGCATCTGAAGGCAGTCCGCCATCCAGCAGGAGCACGCGAGGAAAACGCCTTCCCGCGGTCCGTCCGCGCTCGCCTGCTTGCGTCGGACGAGTCCGTTCTCCGACAGGTCTATCCGGATTCTCTCGATCGTGGATGCCATGCGAGGCTCGTCCGCAGGCAGGAAGCCCACGAGCGGCATCAGCAGAAGACTGCCGTCGAGCTCCTGGCTACCGTAGTACTGCGTGAATGCGCCAAGACCTTCGTTCCACGCTTCTCGACAAACCTCCTCGTGGATCAGCGCTTTCAGTGAGGCAAGCCGCTCGACCAGCGGCGACGCAGGCGTTTGAGCGGATCGTTTGCTGAGAAAACGATCCAGCGCCACCCATGCCATCACGCGCGAATAGGTGTAGTGCCGCGGTTTCGAGCGCGATTCCCAGATGCCTGCACCGGGCGAATTCCATTGCGCCTGCACTCGCCCGATCAGGCGCGCCTCTATCTCGTCGTCCTCAGCGCTGGGAGGAAGGCCGCTACGCCGCGCGACGTCGAGGCAATCGATGATTTCTCCGAGCACATCCACCTGTTCCTGAGTCGCGGCCGCGTTACCGACCCTGACCGGTGTCGCGTACCGGTACCCCGCGAGCCAGTCGACCGTCCACTCGCGCAGATGGCGGCCGCCATCCACCCGGTACATGATTTGAATGTGAGCCGGCGAACCTGCAATCGCGCGGACAAGCCAGTCGCGCCAGGCGTGCGCGTCCGCGTTGAAGCCGGCATTGCTGAGCGCAACCAGCGCGAAGCAGGTGTCACGAAGCCAGCTGTATCGGTAGTCCCAGTTGAGCGAGCCGCCAGGCGCCTCCGGTAACGACGTGGTGGGCGCGGCGACCATCGCGCCGGTAGTCCGGTGAGTCAGCGCCTTGAGCGTCAGCAGTGACCGCCTGACTGCGTGCGGCCACGCGGTTCTGCTGTCGTCGAACTGCGAGATCCAGCCTCGCCAGTAGCGCAGCGTCGACTGCAACGCGTCGCTCGCATTCAGAGGCCGGGGTGAAGGCTCATGAGCAGGCTGATACGTCATCACGAAGGCCGTCTCTTCGCCTTGCGCAACGCCGAATTCCGCGTCGATCGATCCGTCCTGCAAGCTGTGCCGCACCGTTGCGTGTAGCGTCACGTGGTCGGGACCGGCGCACGCATGCACGACACCATCGGCCTCGTTGAGCCACGGCGAAACGAGGCCATAGTCGAGGCGCAGGCGCAGCTTCGAGCGCATCCTGACGACGCCGCGCAAGCCCATCACCACGCGCACCACCGCGTTGATGTGATCGTCGACCGGCATGAAATCGATGATGCGCACCGCGCCGCTCGCGGTCTCGATGTCGGTTTCCATCACGAGCGTGTCGTCCTGATAGCGTCGATCGCGTCGCACGACCGCTTCGACTGGAGCAAGCTCCCAACACCCGTTCTCCGGCGTGCCAAGCAAAGCCGCGAGACAGGCGTCATCGTCGAAGCGCGGCCAGCATAGCCAGTCGATCGATCCGTCGCGGCCGAGCAGCGCGGCGGTCTGGCCGTTGCTTAGCAGCGCATAGTCCTCGATTGCGCGGCTCATCGACCGGCGCCAGTCACAACCGCTGCTTTGCCCATTGGGTCGCCTCGCACGTTGTCGTGGGTCCCGCGCGCTACAGATCGCCGCGTGCAGCCAGCGCTTCAATACGGTCGGCCGTGCGCAGCGCGATGGCCTGGATCGTCAGCGACGGATTGACGCCGCCGACAGTCGGAAACACCGAGCCGTCGCAAATCCACAGATTGCGGATGTCCCAGCTGCGGCAGTCCGCGTTCACCACGCTGGTGGCGGGATGCTCGCCCATGCGCGCGGTGCCGTTCAGGTGCGCGGTGTCGTCCGTCTGCGCCCAGATATCGCGGCCCCCGGCGGCCTCCATCGCCTGGCTCATGAACTTCAGCGAATGATCGATCAGACGCCGGTCGTTCTCGCATAGCGAGTAGGTCACACGGGCGATCGGCAAGCCGTACTGATCTTTCTCGTCTGCGAGGGTGACGCGATTGCGCTCCTGCGGCATTGTCTCGCCGACGATGCGCAGCCCGGCCTGATGGTTGTACTTCTGCATTTCGTCGAGAAGCGGCTGCCCCCACAGGCCTCGACCGTTCTGCACGGAGGCCCACGCAACCGGCAACGGCCCCTGGCTCATGTACGCATATCCGCCGAAGAAGTCCTTTCCCTTGTCTTCATAGTTCCAGTGCTCGGTGACGGCGAGCGAGGGGGGCCCTTTGTACCAGCGGATTTCTTCCTCCATCGTGCCCCACACGGCCTGATTGGTCTGCACCATCAGGTTCTTGCCGACGAGGCCCGAACTATTGGCGAGGCCATCGGGGAAACGGTCGGTCGCGGACATCAGCAGCAGGCGCGGCGTCTCGATCGCATAGCCGGCGACGACCACATTGCGCGCCCGCTGGAATTGCCAGCGTCCTTCACGGAAATACTCGACGCCGGTGGCGAGCCCATCGTCGCCCATCACGACGCGGCCCACCATCGCGAGATCGCGAATCTCGGCGCCGGCACGCACCGCGCGCGGTATCCAGGTCACCAGCGCGCTTTGCTTCGCATTGGTCGCGCAGCCGGCCACGCAAAAGCCGCGATACACGCAGGGATGCGCGGCGCCGCGCGGCGCGGAAACCGTGGCGAGAGGCGTGGGCGTCCAGTCGATGCCGAGCGCGTCGCAGCCGCGCGCGAGCACCAGCGCGGCTGCGTTCATCTCGTGCGCGCGATACGGATAGCGCGGCCGCTTCGGTCCCCACGGATAGTTCACCGGCCCGGCGATCTTCAACGCTTGTTCGACTTCGCCGTAGTAATGCCACATCTCGCGCCAGTCGAGCGGCCAGTCCGCGCCATAGCCGAGCAGCGAACGCGACTTGAACCATTCGGGCCGAAAGCGCAGCGACACCATCGCAAAGTGCACGGTGCTGCCGCCGACCGATTTGCCGCTGTTGTTGTTGCCGAGCCTGAGCGGGTTGTCGCCGTCGCAGATGCGCTCGTCGGTCCAGAAAAGCTTGCTCTGATGCGTCTCGTCGGATGCGAATTCCTCGAGCGGGCGCCACCACGCGCCCGCATCGAGCGCGACGACCTTGAAGCCCTTTTCCGCGAGGCGGCAAGCTAGCGTGCCGCCGCCCGCTCCGGTACCGACGATGACGAAATCGACCGCCTCGTCCTGCGGGTACTCGCGCATCGGCATCCACGCGCCGGCGTGATGCACGTCGGGCGCGCGTCCGTCCTTGCCGCGGGGAACCTGCGCGGCATCTTTCGGGTTGTCAGCGGACACGGCGATTCTCCTTCAATGCATCGTCTTCGTGACCGGGCTTGCTTTGCGCGGCTTCCCACGGATCGCGCCTGTCGAAATACATCCGCACATAGCCGCGCGGATTGGCCGGGCCGCCGAAGCCCATCTCGCTCCATGCGTCGGGAAGCGAGTAGTACATGCCGCAGATGTCGTGCAGCACACGGTCTTTGAAGAACACCTTCGACGGCATGCCGAGCCATTCGGGACGGTCGAGCTTGCCTTGCTGCATGTCGGTGAGCAGCGCGCGCCGGGCGTTCTCGTCGATGCTGGCGACCGGCAAGTCGTGGCGTGCGCGGCTCTCGGCGTCGAGCGCGCGAAGACCGATGCGCCACGCGTCGCGCATCGGCGGAAGGCGTGCGTCGCGATAGCCGTCGCCCGTGTTCTCGAAGAGGCGCGCGTCGACCAGTGCGGCCACCGGCACGCTCGGTTGCCCGTCGGGTTGCGGAACGATGGACGCGCACAGCGCGCACACGGCAGGCCATTCGACGGCATCGAAAAAGCGCGGCTCGCGCGGCGTCGCAAGCCGTTCGTCGATCACCTTGCGGGTGACTTCATCCCACGATGGCGTGTCGCGCTTGTTCAGCACGTCGTAACCGGGATAGCGGGGCAGCGTTGTCATGTTTCGGTCTCCCGCAGGCGCAACGCGGCGAGCCCCGCCAGCGCGAGCGCGGAGAAGCTCGGCGGCGCCGGCAGCGGTGGCCCGTTGAACAGATTCTGGCTCCAGTTGCGCCAGCCGCCCCGCGCGCGGGCGACGCCTCGCGCATGGAAGCCGACGCCGACGAAACCCAACGCCGTCGTCATACGCAGCCAGAAACGCGTGAACCATCGCGGACGCGGCGTCGCCAGCGCGGTGTGAAGCAGCAGCGCGGACGCGACGGGTGGAACGACGATGGGCGCATACATCGCCGGGTTCTGGAACGAGCCGCGAAAATGCAGTAATGCGACCTCGCCAAGCGTGCCGATCAGTCCCGCACTCGTGACGAGCGCGAGCGCCTGTCCGGCCGGCATGCCCAAAAGACGCGGCTCGTGTGCGGGTTCATCGCGCAATCTTTCCGATACGGCGCCGAGCGCACCCGACAGCAGCA
>NZ_DASXHN010000470.1:0-40876 GCF_036488505.1 Paraburkholderia sp.
GGTTAGCCCGGCCCTGCCGGACTGGCCGTCGCCGATTGGAAAGCGACCGAGCGCGAGCAGCGTGTCGCGCCGCTGCACGCCGCGCGGCGACTGCCCAAAGGTATGCAGCCCATCGCGTATCTGCGCTTCCTTCAACTCGCATAGCCATGCATCGACGCGCGTGAGCAGCGCATCTTCGTCGTGCTGTCCATTCGGTGCCGCGACGCTCAGTTCGTCGTGCAGCCGATGCTCCACGATCGACGCGAGGATCGTGCGACGCAGCAGCCTCGCGCGACGCGGATCGACCATCAGCGCTTCGTAATATTCGTCGACCTGGCGTTCGAGGTCCTGCAGCGGCCCATAGCTTTCGGCGCGCGTGAGCGGCGGCATCAGATGATCGATGATCACCGCCTGCGCGCGCCGCTTGGCCTGGCTGCCTTCGCCCGGATCGTTGACGATGAACGGATACAGATGCGGCAACGGCCCCAGAATCAGGTCGGGCCAGCACGTGTCGCTCAACGCGACGCTCTTGCCGGGCAGCCATTCGAGATTGCCGTGTTTGCCGACGTGCACGACCGCGTCGATACCGAACTGGTGACGCAGCCAGAAGTAGAACGCGAGATACGCATGCGGCGGTACGAGCTCCGCATCGTGATAGCTCGCGTAGTCACCGTGCTCGCGCGACCGCGCGGGCTGTATCCCGACGAACACTTGCCCGCAGCGCCAACCCGCGATCATGAAACGGCCACGCCGCAGCGTTGGGTCCTGCTCGGGGCCGCCCCACCGCGCGTTCAGCGCGTCGCGAACGGTGACCGGCAGCGCATTGAAATGCGCGAGATAGTCGTCGAGTGCGAGGCTTTGCAAGGCCGGCCGCAGATCGCGCACGACGGGGTCGTTGGTCACCCCCTCGGTAAGCTTTTTCAGCAGCGCGTCACCGTCTTGGGGCAGCTCGCCAACGCGATAGCCTTCGTCGCGAAGCATCGACAGAATGCCGACCACCGACGCCGGCGTATCGAGCCCGACGCCATTGCCGATACGCCCCTCGCTCAGCGGATAGTTCGCCAGAATCAGCGCCAGCTTCTTGTCCGCGTTATCGAGCGAACGCAGACGGCACCAGCGGCGGCTCAGTTCCGCAACGAAGCGCACGCGTTCGACATCCGGCTGATAGCGGACCACGTCGACCTGCGTGTGCGGACACCGATACGCAAGTCCCTTGAAGCTGATCGCGCGCGTGATGATGCGGCCGTCCACCTCCGGCAGCGCGACATGCATCGCGATGTCGCGTGAATTCAGACCGTGGTTGTCCTTGAGCCAGTCTTCGCGATTGCCGCCGCTCAGGATCACCTGCAGCACCGGCGCATCGCCGGCCAACGCGAGCGGCTCCGGGTCGTCGATAGCGGACGCGGCGAACGCGGTCGTATTGAGCACCAGCGCCGCCTGATGTCGCGCGCACAGCGACTGCACCACTTCGCGGCTCATCGCATCTTTTAACGACGTGATCGCGAGCGGCAGCGGATTGAGCCCCTGCGCGTCGAGTTCGTCGATCAGCGCATCGAACACCGCGGTATTGGCGGCCTGAAGATGGGCCTTGTAGAAAAGAATCGCGACGACCGGCGCATCCTGCCGCCAGCGCGCCTGCCAGTCGGCGATCGTTGGCATATCGCGTGCTGGATGATAGAGCGACGCGGCAGGCAACGCGCGCGGCGGCTCCGGTTCGCTTCCCCAATCGAGCGCGCGGTACGCGATACAGCGCAAGAATGCTTCAGCGTTTTGCGGGCCGCCCTCCCGCAGATACCGCCACAACTGGTGACACAGTTCGGCGCTGGCGGTGCTGCGCGCGAGCAGATTTGGATCTTCCTGCAAGTCGCCGGAAAACATCGCGAGCGTTTGCCGCTTGCGCTGCGCGAGCGCGACGACCTGCTCGATGCCGTACGGCCAGTACGCCTCGCCGCCAAGATGATCGACCACCACGACGCGCGCATGCTGCAACACGTCGTCGAGATAGAAATCGACCGATGCCGGTTGGCGCAGATACGTGACGTTCGCGAGCCGTACGCTCGGAAAGCCGTCGCCGAGACGCGGCACGACACTCGCGAGCAGCGACAGCGTGGTGTCCGCGGAACTGAGCACGACGATATCGGCGGGCTGCTGATCGATACGGATCACGCCCTGCGTATCGTCGACGAAGCCGCCGGGCGTTGTGCGCAACAGATGCATGGCTGCGCGCGCCCGCTATGCGGCGGTGTTCGACGTCGCGTCGAGCGCCGCATCGAACGCCCGTTGCAGCGTAGCGCGATCGAGATCTTCGCCGATCAGCACGAAGCGGCTGGAAGCGCCGTCGCCGCGTTCGCCGGCCTGCCAGCGCCGGTCGAAATAGCTGTCGAAGCGGCGGCCCACGCCCTGGATCACGAGACGCATCGCCGCGCCCGGCAGCGCCGCGAAACCTTTGATGCGGTAAATCGTGTGGTTTTCGACCAGGGTCTGCAACGCGGCGAGCGCCGCTTCGCGCGACCGCACGCTCGCCTGCACGACGACCGAATCGAACTCATCGTGATGATGATCGGGGTCGTCGGCCGAACCGTGATGATCGTGGCGCAAGTGGATCGTTTGCTCCGACGCCGCTTCGAGGCCCAGCAGCGTACGCAGATCGAGTTGCCCTTGGTGCGCGCGCACGATCTTCACCTGCGGCGGAATCTCGTCGCGAATCAGTGTTTCCACCGTGCTTTGCTGCGCGTCGTCGAGCAGGTCCGTCTTGTTCAGAATCACCAGATCGGCCGCGCACAGCTGGTCTTCGAACAGTTCGTGCAGCGGCGATTCGTGATCGAGATTCGGATCGGCCTTGCGTTGCGCATCGACCTTGACCGGATTGTCGGCGAACTGGCCGCTCGCGGTGGCCGGTCCATCGACCACCGTCACGACCGCATCGACGGTAAAACCGTTTCGGATCTGCGGCCAGTTGAAAGCCTGCACGAGCGGCTTCGGCAACGCGAGCCCGGAGGTTTCGATCAGCACATGATCGATCTGATCGCGACGCTCGGCGAGCTTTTCCATCACCGGGAAAAACTCTTCCTGCACCGTGCAGCACAGGCACCCGTTCGCCAGTTCATACAATTGCCCTTCGGTTTCGACGCCGTTCTCGTCGCAGCCGATGCCGCAGCCCTTGAGGATCTCGCCGTCGATGCCCAGCTCACCGAACTCGTTGACGATGACCGCAATGCGCTTGCCATCCGCATGCTGAAGAATGTGTCGCAACAGCGTGGTCTTGCCGCTGCCGAGAAAGCCCGTGACGATCGTGACGGGAATCTTGCGCAATTGAGTTTGCATCGTGAGGTCCATCGGTCGACGTTGGAGGGGCGTGCCGGTCAGTGCGCGTGTTGGTGCACGAACGACGGCGGTGCCGCGACAACGGAAACGCAGAAAGCGAAAGTGGAGGTCATGAACGCACCGCCGCATCCCCGCGGCGTACGTTCAGCATCTTCGGGCCGGTATCCGGGCTGGCGAAAGCGCCGCTTCCCCTTCCCGGGCGAGTGGTTTCCCGCCCAGTGGTGATATGCCGACGCGGCCTTGCGCGTGGACATCGAAGCCGGCTCCGCGGCGCGCGGCCGTGAGGCCTGCACCGCTTTTCGCTTACCGTTGCGGGGACAGCACAGGTTGGCCCGCTCCAGAGCAGATGGGCCCCCTGTTTCCCGTTTAACTGCCTGCGCACGAGCGCGCAGGCGAGCACCAGAAGTGCGTGCGAGTGTAGGCCCGCGGCCTTGCGCAGTCAAGGAAGCCTGTACGCTGAAACGCGCCGCCAGCGCTTATCCGGCAAGGCGCCGTGTGCTATCGTATGCGCGCGTTTGGTGCCCGCATATGCGCTCGCATGTGCAGTTAAACGGGAAACAGGCAGCGCGTGATGCGCTCAACCTGTGCTGTCCCCGCAACGGTAAGCGACCTGCGGCGCGCGCCCCGATCCTGGCGCGCCGCGCATGCGTTTTTGATGCCACTGTCCTGCGAATCGACGAATCCGCGCGATGGGACGGGAAGGCAAAGCGCGTGAGGCCGCCAGCCCGGATACCGGCCAGACGCGGAGGCGGTGCGCATGCATCACATGCACGAGCGCGCCGCCGGCCGCCGGAATCCGCGGGGAACGGATGTGAAGGCGTTCAAGCTCGGCATCATGCGTGCGTGGCGTTTTTTCTCGAACCTTCGAGCAAGCGCCGCCAATCGCGCACATTGCCGCGCCCGGATTCGCAGTACCGCATGAGCTCGATCTCCATCACCACCGCACGCGCTAACGCGCAACGCTTCTCTTCTCCCATCACCGCATGGCGCGCGCGATGCATGCCGCGATGACGCGCGCCAGGCTGACCGGCTCCGGTCCAGCTTCGACGAAAACGCTGAGCGTCGGCATCGGTTGCCGCCTGCACACCCCGGCCGCGGATATCGAAGCCGCCGTGCGCGCCACGCTGGGGCCGTATGCATTCGAACAGATCGGCACGATCGCGACGATCGACATCAAGGCGAAGGAAGCCGGGCTGCTCGCTTTCTGCGCGCGCCATGCGCTGCGGCTGCAACTCTTCACCCGCGAGCAGATCGCCGCGATACCGATGGATTCGTCGTCGGCGGCCGCGCACGCGCATCTGGGCGTGGACGGCGTCTGCGAGCCGTGCGCGCTGCTGGCGGCGCAGGCCCTTGAGCGCGCGACCGCTTCACGGCTATCCCCTATCGCGACCATCGCGACCATCGCGCCTATCGCGCGACTCGTCGTACGCAAGACCGTGCACGCCGGCGTCACCGTCGCAATCGCGTCGACGGGCGACGATGCGAACAGCAACACAGTCTCCCTACCTACAGCTCCCAATGACCAGGACCTTCGATGAAAACCGATCCCGAATCGCATCAGCGCATGACCGAACGCCGCCGTGAAGGCCACGAGAAAAAGCAGGCCGGCGCAACCGTCGAAAAAGGCTTGCTGATCGTCAACACCGGCACCGGCAAGGGCAAAAGCACGGCCGCATTCGGCATGGCCGTGCGCGTGCTGGGCCACGGCATGCATCTTGGCGTCGTGCAGTTCATCAAGGGCGCGCTGCATACGTCGGAGCGCGACTTTCTCGGCGCGATCGCGAACTGCGATTTCGTCACGATGGGCGACGGCTACACGTGGAACACGCAGAATCGCGAAGCCGATATCGCGACCGCGCGCAAAGGCTGGGACGAGGCGCGCCGGATGATCGAAAGCGGCGACTACCAGATGGTGATCCTCGACGAGTTGAACACCGTGCTCAAGTACGAATATCTGCCGCTCGACGAAGTGCTGTCGGTGATCAACGCGCGCGCGCCGATGCTGCACGTCGTCGTCACCGGCCGCCATGCGCCGGACGCGCTGATCGAAGCCGCCGACCTCGTCACCGAAATGCGCGCGATCAAGCATCCGTATCGCGAGCAGGGCGTGAAAGCGCAGCGCGGCGTGGAGTTCTGAGCGATGTCCGCGTGCCCCGCACTGTTCATCAGCGCTCCTGCGTCAGGGCAAGGCAAGACCACGGTCACCGCCGGTCTCGCGCGCTATCACCGGCGGCTCGGACGGCGTGTGCGCGTGTTCAAGACCGGCCCGGATTTTCTCGATCCGATGATCCTCGCGCGCGCGAGCGGCGCGCCGGTGATGTCGCTCGATCTGTGGATGGTCGGCCAAACCGCGTGTCGCAACCTGATCGCACA
Source organism: Paraburkholderia sp. (assembly GCF_036488505.1). Taxonomy (GTDB): domain Bacteria; phylum Pseudomonadota; class Gammaproteobacteria; order Burkholderiales; family Burkholderiaceae; genus Paraburkholderia. The sequence continues at coordinate 5,677 of NZ_DASXHN010000470.1, forward strand.
GGCGGCGGCCGAAGCGGATCTGATCCTGATCGAAGGCGTGATGGGTCTGTTCGACGGCACGCCGAGTAGCGCCGATCTCGCGACTGCTTTCGGCATACCGGTGCTCGCGGTGATTTCCGCGCAGGCGATGGCGCAAACCTTCGGCGCGCTCGCCTTCGGACTCGCGCGCTTCAAACCGGACTTGCCGTTTCACGGCGTGCTCGCGAACCGTGCCGGCTCGGCACGGCATGCGCGGATGCTCGAAGATGCGTTGCCGAGTGATTTACGGTGGTGCGGACACATCGCCGCGAGCGACGACATCGCGTTGCCCGATCGCCACCTGGGCCTGCACCAGGCCGACGAAATCGCCGATCTCGAAGCACGGCTCGAGCGCGCGGCCGACACGCTCGCGTCCACTTCGCTCGCCGCATTGCCGCCCACGGTCGAGTTCGGCACGGCGTCGCCCGAAGTTGTGCCGCGCCTGCTGCAGGGCAAGCGCATCGCGATTGCACGCGACGCCGCGTTTTCGTTCATCTATCCGGCCAACGTCACGCTGCTCGAAGCGCTCGGCGCACAGGTGTGCGACTTCTCGCCGCTCGCCGACGAGCCGTTGCCCGACCGCACCGATGCGCTCTATCTGCCCGGCGGCTACCCCGAACTGCATGCGGCAACGCTCGCGCACAATGCGCACAGCGCCGCGTCGATTCGCGCGCACGTGGCGGCCGGCAAACCGGTCGTCGCCGAATGCGGCGGCATGCTCTATCTGCTCGACACGCTGACCGACACGCACGGCGCGAGCACGCCGATGCTCGGCCTCGTGCCCGGTCACGCGACCATGCAAACACGCTTCACCTCGCTCGGCATGCAGCAGCTCGACGGGCTGCATGGGCCGCTGACCGGCCATACGTTCCACTACTCGACGCTGAGCACGCCGCTCGCGCCGCTGCGCTCGGCCACGCGAGCGCACAGCGACACGCCCGGCGAAGCGGTTTATCGCGTGGGCCCGATCGTGGCAACCTATATGCACGCTTATTGGCCCTCCAACCCGGCTTTCACGGCCGCACTATTCGATGGCGAAGCCTTTTAACGAGTCCGAGCGCGATGCGGTCTATCGCGCGATCTACGAACGGCGCGACATGCGGCATTTCGTATCCGATCCGGTCGATCCCGCCGTGCTCCGGCGCCTGCTCGACGCGGCGCATCATGCGCCGAGCGTCGGCTATATGCAGCCGTGGCGCATCGCGCGCATCACCGATGCCGCGCTGCGCACCGCGTTGCACCAGATCGTCGAACGCGAACGGCTCGCTACCGCCGATGCGCTCGGCAAGCGCCGCGACGAATTCATGAAGCTGAAGGTGGAGGGCATGCTCGAATGCGCGGAGCTGCTGGTGGTCGCGCTAATGGACGGCCGCGAGCGGCATCTGTTCGGACGCCGCACGCTGCCCGAAATGGATCTGGCTTCGGTCGCGTGCGCGATCCAGAACATGTGGCTCGCCGCGCGTGCGGAAGGCCTGGGGCTTGGCTGGGTATCGCTGTTCGACGTCGACGCGGTGCGCCAGTTGCTGCACATGCCGGAAGGCGCGCGGCCGGTCGCGATTCTGTGCGTCGGTCACGTCGACCACTTCTATAGCGAGCCGATGCTCGAAACCGAACGCTGGGCGAGCCGTCTGCCGCTCGCCGAGTGCATGTTCGAGAACCGCTGGCCGCACGACGATCCGGCGCGGGAATGACCTCCGCGCGCGGCACATACGAAGTACCCGCCGGGCCCCGTCGCTTGCGCGGAGCAGCTCTGGCCGGCCCGCCGCCGCGTGCTAGCGTTGCAGCGGTTTCATCGACTCGACGTTCGGCACGCCGCTCGACTTGTCGACGCTGAACTTCACGCGCCAGTCGGCCGGCTCGTCGAACGGCAATTTTGCAAGCGCCGTTTTGACGAGCAGCGGCAGCGCATGGACCGGATCGGCGTCGCGATCGACGAACACCGCGCTGACCTTGTAGCGCTCCGCGCCGCTCGCGTACTCGAAGAAACGCAGCGTCAACGCATGTTGATACTCGCGCCCGAACAGCAGCGCGCCGAGCCCGTCGCTGCCGCGCGCGCAATCGGCGGGCGCGCATTCGCTGCCGCCGATGCCGATCGACGCGGGCCGCGTGCTATAGGCGACCGACAGCAGATAATGCGCGGGCTTGCCCGCTGCATCGGCGAATCCGTGTTGGGCGAGTTCGTCGCGCAGCAGCTTTTCTGCTTGCGTAAAGTCCACGCTGTCCTGCTGCGGCGGCGTGCGCGCGATCGCATAGGTCTGCTGGCCTTGCAGCGCGACCGCGGCATGGTCGGAACCGCTGGTGTGGACGTCGGCGCTCAGGCCCGCGCAACCGGTCAGACTCGCCGCGGCCAGCGCGGCACAGAGGTAGGCTGTTTTTGCCATCTTTTGTTTTCTCTCAAGTGCATCGATTACGTCAGGTCCGCCGCGCAACCCGTTCGTCGGGCGGCGCGTCGTCGAGCGCGGGCAGCCAGATCGTAAAGGCGGTGCCCTCTCCGGGCGCGCTAACGACGTCGACATTGCCACCGTGGCGCGTTACGACGGTTTTCACGAATGCCATGCCGAGTCCCGCGCCGCCCACTTCCGGGCGCTCGACGTCGTGAAAGCGGCGGAACCGTTCGAACAGCCCCGCCTGTTGTTCCTTCGGAATGCCGTAGCCCTGATCGCGGATCGTGCACGACACGCGCCCCGCCGAGCACGCCGAGACCGGCCGGTTCGCGAAGCTGCAGACGATACGCGTGTCAGGCGGGCTGTACTTGACCGCGTTGTTCAGAATATTGACGAGCGCGCGCGTGATCAGCGAACGGTCGGCGCAGATCCAGTGGCCTTCGGCGGCGTCGTCGCCGGTTTGCGTGTGCAACGTGATGCGCTTCGCTTGCGCCTGCGGCCACACCTCGTCGGTCGCGTCGACGACCAGCTCCATCAGGCTGAGCGGCTCGAGCACATAGGTCTGCGATTCGGCGCGCGCGAGCTGCACGAAGTCGTCGGCGAGGGTCAGCGCGCGTTGCGCGTAACGCTCGATGCGCTCGAGCACGCTGCGCGCGAGCACCGGCTCGGTGCGCGCCCGCTCTATCTCGACCAGCGCGAGAATCGACGCCTGCGGCGAGCGCATGTCGTGCGACAGCAGCCGCAGCGCGTCCTCGCGCTGAGCCTCGGCCGCATGCAGTGCCGACACGTCGACGAGGCCCGCGATCCAGCCGGTCGTCTCGCCTTGCGCGTTGGTGCAGGTCGCGTAGCGCAGCAGATGATCGCGCTCGTTGCCATCGCGCACCTCGACCCCCTGGGCGATCAGCGCGGAAAACTCGCCGCGCGTCGGATCGAGTAGCGCCGGCCAATGCGCATGCGCGAACAGGTTGCGCTCGGCGTCCGAAGCGGCGCCGCTGTCGATCGTCTTCACGAGCGTCAGACCGCCGAGCACCGTCTGCATCGGCAGCCCCTCGGGCATCGGCGCGTGCAGCCGCGCGAAATGCGCTTTGGCCGCATGGTTCGCGATCAGCACGACACCGCGCAGATCGCTGACGAGAAGCGGCTCCGGCACGCTATCGAGACTGTCCCACACGAAGCGCTTCATGTCCTGCACACGCTGCGCGGCCTGCGCCATCAGCGCCATATGCTGCTCGAGCACGTCGCCGCCGAACTCGCGGCGGCGTTGCGGCGCTTCGGGCAGCAGATGCGGTTCGTCGGCGAGACGCTGCAGTTCGCCGCGCAGATACGCCATCGTCATTTCGAGGCGGCGCCAGTTCCAGATCGGATACACGAACGTGACGCCGAGGATCGCCGGCACCGGCGACATCCAGAGCCGCCCGACGTAGAGCAGCGCCGCGCTGCCGGTCGCCGCGAGCAGCACCAGCGCGCCGGTCAGCAACAGCGAGCGGCGCGGCGACAGCACGAGGAAGCCGGCGAGCAGCGCGGCGAGCGGCGCGAGCGACGACGCGAACACCACCCAGCGCGCGAGCGGCTGAATCTCGCGGCCGGTCAGCAGCGCGTCCAGCACATTCGCATGGATATAGACGCCGGGCAGCGGCCCCAACTCGCCCGACACCGGCGTCGCAAAGCGGTCGTAGAGGCCCGACGCGGTCACACCGATCACGACGATGCGCCCGCGCAACTGATCGGCCGGCACCTTGCCACTGAGCACGTCGGCGTAGCTGAGTCTGGTGTAGTCCTCGGCGTCCCGCCCGAACGGGATCAGAAAGCGCGCTTCGGTACGCTCGCCGTCACCGCGCGCGGGCAAAGTCGAACGGTGCGGCGGCAGCCCGTCGCGCAGATGCAGCTTGCCGCTTTCGACCGCGTCGGCGACGCGCACCATCAGCTGCGGCCAGCGCGAGCCGCCGTCGCCCTCGTAGCGCGCGACGCTGCGCGCGATCCCATCGCTGTCCACTTCGAAGTTGATATGGCCGAGCCCGGCCGCGGCCTGCGCGAGCGGCGCGACGGGCTCGACCGCGACGCGCCGCCCGGTGCTGTCGGGCGGCGTGAGCAGCACGGGCAGATAGGTGGGGCTCAGCGCGAGCGCATGGGCGAGCTGAGCGTCGTCCGCGTTCGGTTCGGTAAACAGCACGTCGAACACCACCGCCGCGGGTTGGGCCGTCGCGATCTGTTCGAGCAGTCGCGCATGCACGCTGCGCGGCCACGGCCAGCGGCCAATCTGCGCAATGCTCGCGTTGTCGATCTCGAGCACGACGATATCGGACAGCAAAGGCTGCTGGCGCTGGTTCAGGAAGCGGTCATAGACGAGTTGGTCGATGCCGGCGCTGAAGCCCCCGAACGAGCTCAGCAGGATCACTACGATGCCGAGGCAGCCGACTCCCATCCACTCAATCAGGAAGCGCCGGCCGGCACGCCGTCCGAGACGGGCACGCGGATCGAGGCTCAGTCGCGTAGAAGTGTTGAGCAATGGACGATGTATTCGGAACGGGAAGAAGGCCGGTCAGCGGACCGGCCCCGAGAATCTACCAGCGTCAGCGCGCGAGCGTAAACGAGCGAACGGCGCTGCTCTTTTCGTAGAAGCGGCCGTTTTCGAACTGTTCGGCGACGATCGTCCAGTAGTAGACGCCCGCGGGCAGGTCGCTGACCACCAGCTCGCCGCCCGGCAGGTCGGTGCGATCGATGACCGGATGGCTGAGGTCGGCGGTTTGGGCCAGCACGAAACGAAAGCTCGTCGGCACTTTGCTGTGACTGACGAACCAGCGGAAGTCGTAGTCACGGCTGCCCGCGCGCTGCGACGCCGACGCATCGAGTCCGAACTGACGGCGCTCGAACGCGTACACGTTCGGCAGGCCGTCGAGGCCGTGGCTGTCGGTCGACGCAACCCGCACGAAGTAAGTGCCATCGGGCAGATCCCCGAAGTCCGCGCGCGGTGTGGCGACGCGCAGGTCGCGCACGAGGTCGAGCTGGTCGGCGTCGCGCGAGATCTGCACGCGATAGCCGACTGCCTGGGCGGCTGGCTCGATGTCGAAGGCGACCGTCTTGCCGTCCTGCACGCGCGCCGGTTGCGCAAGCGCCGGCGCCGGCAGCAGTTCGAGCGGAATGCCGACCGCGCCGCCCGAGCGTGTGACGTTGCCGAAGCTCGCCTTGAGCAGTTGCGCGGAGGCCTGCAGCGGCACGCCCGGCGCGGGCGCGGGCGCGGCGCGCTGGCCGCGCTGCGCGGCCGGATCGACGCCGACTGCACCGTCGATCACCGCGACCGCGGTGGTCTGCGTGCCGCCGTCGTAGTCGACCCGAAAACGCGTGCCGCGCACGCCCGCGACCACCGACGGCGAGCGGATCTGGAAGCGATCGTCGCCGCGCGTCGCATGCGTGACCTGACTCTCGACCTCGCCGTGGCGCAGTTCGAAGACGCGGTCGGCCGCGCCAGTCAGCACGACGCGGCGCAGTTTCTCGATATCGAGTTCGCCGTCCTGTGCAATCGTCACGTACGAGCCGTCGGGCAACTCCAGGGTCACGAAGCCATTGCGGCCGGTTCGCACACGATCGCCTTCGGCAAGCGTCTCGCCGGTCTTCAGCAGCAGATAGGGGCCGTTGCCGAACGCATGCTCGACCGGACCACTCGTCGCGACCACGCGGGCCGAGTCCGGGTCCTGTTTGAGCTTGTCGGACGGCAGGCGCAGCACGATACCGGCCGACATGCGACGCGGCGCGGGCACGTGATTCAGGCGGCTCAGGAGTGCCCAGTCGGCGGGGTCGGCCAGATAGCGGCCGGCGATGTCATAGAGCGTGTCGCCGTCGCGCGTCGTATACGAAACGTAGACCGGCGGCACCTTCAGACGGGGCTTGACAGGACCCGTCTGCGCGAGCGCTGCCGGGCCCCAGCCCGCTGTGCCCGTTGCAATCAGACAGGCCGCCGCGAGCCATGCGGCAATCCGGCGGCCCGATGGGCAGGCACGGCCGCGCGTTGTCACATTCAGCGCAATCGTCACGGCTCCCCCGCTTCGGAAGAGTCGCCGGCGGCGGCCGGCGGCGTGTCCGACTCCATGCGCTCGAGGCGGTAGCCGTAGCCGTAGATCGGCGTGAGCCGGTAGCCATGCTCCGGGCGCAGACCCAGCTTGCTGCGCAGCATTGACACGTGCGTGTCCATCGTACGCGACGGGATGTCGGTGGCCTGCTTCCAGATCACATCGAGGATGTGCGCCCGCGACAAAGGCCGGCTGAGGTGCTGGAAGAGCAGCAGCGCGAGCTCGAACTCCTTTTGCGTGACCGAGACCGCTTTGCCGCGCACGACCACGTGCTTGGCGCTCAGATCGAACTCGAACTCGCCGAACACTTCCTTCGTGGCCGGCGGCTTCAGGTAGTAGGCGCGACGCAGCAGCGAGCCGACCCGCGCGAGCAGGACGGCGGCGGATACAGGCTTGACCAGATAGTCGTCCGCGCCGGTATTCAGGATCGACGTGATGTCGGTTTCGCGGCTGCGGCTCGTCATGAACAGCACCGGCAGACGCTCGGACAGGCTTTCGCGCACCCAGCGCAGCACCTCTTCGCCCGACATGTCGGGAACGTTCCAGTCGAGCACGAGCAGATCGAAGGTCTGGCGCCGCAACTGGCGCACCAGCTCGCGCCCCGCGCTGTACGCGTGACAGACGTGCCCCGCCGCCGACAACGTCTGACAAACAAGATCGGCCTGCGCCGAATCGTCATCCAGGACTGCAATTCTCATAACACCCCACACACGCAACAGCGCCTTTCGTCATGGGCCGCCGGTGAACCGGCTACGCCCCGGGATGACGGTGTCGACCGCCGATCCGGCTTCCCATAAAAGTCCGGTTGCTTTTTTGATGGTCCCTTGCCTTGCCCCCGTTTCGCGCTGATTTCAACTCATCTCGAAATCAGCGCATATCTTAAGTAGGCATACCGATTATGCGGGGCAGATCATCATAATCGAAAACCTTCTTTTCTCCAGCTTGCCGTGTTCCGCAATCGGTTGCGAGAAGCCAAAATTCAAAGCGGCTTACGCGTTTTCTCGGGTTTTCCAGGTCCGCGGGCCGTGCTGGCGGGCCTGGAGCAAGTCGAGGTTTCAAACAGCGAATTGTCGTCCGGATGGGCGTTTGGCCCTTTGCACATGTCCTGTTTGAGAAAGTTCTTAGGACGTGTCCGATTTAACAATTGGAGGCAAGTATAGGAATAGTCTCAAAATAAATCGTTTAAACATTGTCAGATCGCGTTGAAACACCGCTGTCATTTTGGGCACTGGACATCGGCTCTCGAACTTGAGAATTCTGGAGTGCCCACCTTGGCTTGCTTCCGATGCGGGATTTTTTGTGATCGGAGATTGCACGCATGTGCGGTCGTCGCCGACAAGCGAGCGGGCAAAAAAATGGCGTTGCCTCGTGGGAGGCAACGCCGATCAAAACACTACACACGCTCGCCGGGGTCTAGCCGCACGAGTAGTGACACGTTAGCTGCGAGCCCGCTCGCGCTCAAGATGAAAGAACTTCGTTTGTAACGCTCGCGCCAGTAGTTATTACCCGCGATGCATGGGCCCCGGCGCGCAGGTCCCGCGCCGCATATCCGCCGAATTCGTATGAGCTGGCGCCGCCGCGCAGGTCGATTTACACACCCGACGTTTTGTTACAGTCCGGCCCCGATTCTCACTCGTGTTCTCAGCAACCCGCTCATGCGCTCACCGCGCGCCTTCCAGCGCCGGCATCGGCGCGAACAGCGCGTCGAGATCGTCGTCCGAAAACTTGCTGGCGCCTGCGGCGTCGTCCGCGAGAATGCTGTCGGCGAGGCTGGCCTTTTGCTCCTGCAACTCGACGATCTTTTCCTCGATGCTGCCGGCCGCGATCAGCTTGTAGACGAACACCGGCTTGTCTTGCCCGAGCCGGTGCGCGCGGTCCGTGGCCTGATTCTCGGCGGCCGGGTTCCACCACGGGTCGTAGTGGATCACCGTGTCGGCCGCCGTCAGGTTCAAGCCCACGCCGCCCGCCTTCAGGCTGATCAGAAACAGCGGCACCTCGCCACGCTGGAATCGCTCGACCGGCGTCACACGATCGGTGCTGTCGCCGGTCAGCATCACGTACGGGATCGCGGCTTCGTCGAGCGCGTCGGCGATCAGCGCGAGCATGCCGGTGAACTGCGAGAACAGCAGCACCCGGCGCCCTTCCTCGATCAGCTCCGGCAGCATCGATAGCAGCAGATCGAGCTTGGCCGAACGCATCGGCCGCTCGCCTTTCGCGGGCTTGTCTTTGTCAGACCTCCGCACATCACCGCGCTGCGCGGCCGGCGAATCGGCCGGTTGCCCGTGCGGGTCGTCAGCTTCGTCGCGAGCGGCATGCGTTTTGACGAGCCTCGGATCGCAGCACACCTGGCGCAGCTTCAACAGCGCGTCGAGCACGACGATGTGACTGCGTGCGAGCCCCTGGGCGCTCACCGCCGCGCGCACCTTCGCCTGCATCGCGGTGCGCACCGTTTCGTACAGATCGCGCTGCGCGCCTTCGAGATCGACCGGACACATGATCGTCGTCTTGGGCGGCAACTCCTTCGCCACTTCGTCCTTGCGACGGCGCAGCATGAACGGCCTAATGCGGCGCGCAAGCAGCGCGCGGCGCACGTCGTCGCCGTTCTTCTCGATCGGATTGCGCCAGCGTCGCGTGAAGTCCTTCTGGCTGCCGAGAAAACCGGGCAGCAGAAAATCGAACTGCGACCATAGCTCGCCGAGATGATTTTCGAGCGGCGTGCCCGTCAGACACAGCCGATGCCGCGCCCGCAAGCCGCGAATCGCCTGCGCGGCCTTGGTGCTCGCGTTCTTCACGTACTGCGCTTCATCGAGGATCAGCAGATGGTAGTCGTGTTCGGCGAGCACCTTCTGATCGCGCCACAGCAGCGCGTAGGTCGTCAGAATCAGTTCGTGCGCGCCGATCTGCTCGAAACGCTCTTTGCGCTGCGGCCCGTTCAGCACCAGCACTTTCAGCTCCGGCGCGAAGCGGCGGGCTTCCTCGCGCCAGTTATGGACCAGCGTGGTCGGCACGACGATCAGCGCGGGACGCGCGAGCCGCCCCGCTTCCTTCTCCGCAAGAATATGCGCGAGCGTCTGCACGGTCTTGCCGAGCCCCATGTCGTCGGCGAGTACGCCAGCCAGATCCTGCTCGCGCAGGAATTGCATCCAGTTCAGGCCCTGCTGCTGATAGGCGCGTAGCTCGGCCTTCAGCCCGCCTGGTATCGGCACTTCGCGCAGGCCCGGCCCGGCTTGCAGACGGCGCGCGAGCTCGCGGATCGACGCATCGCCGCTGAATTGCCAGCGGCCGGTATCGTTGAGCGCGTCGAGCCGGCCGGCGTCGACTGCAGGCACACGCAGCGGCGCGCCGTCGGCGAGCGCGCCGCCGAGCGAATCGAACAGGTCGACCAGCACACGTACGACTGGCTTCAGACGATCGGCGCGCAGCCGCAGCCGTTTGTTTTCCTCGGTCTTCAGCTCGATCGGCTCGTCGTCGCCGATGCTTTCCAGCGCGCCGGACAGCCAGCGCCGGTCACGCCGGAACAGATCGGCGAGCAGCGGCTCGAGCCGCACGTTGCGCTCGCCGACACGGATGCCCATTTCCAGGTCGAACCAGCCGTCGCCGGCCTGATGCGCGGTGCCGTCGATCGCGTCGATTTCGATCACGTTGTAGCGGAACTCGGGCGCCATCGTCACGCGCCAGCCGTTGGCGACCAGTTGCGGCACCGCGTCGTTGACGAACTCGGACCATGCGTCGGCGTCAGGCAGGCCGAGCATCGTGTCGGGCACGAGCCGCGCCGCGTGGACGCTGCGCGTCGGCACCTTCTGCAGCCCGGTCTTGCGCAGCTCCAGCAGGCGCTTTTTCTCGGCGTCGTAGCGGCGGCGGATGTGGATCACGTCGCCACCCGGCAGCGGCACGAGCGTCACACTGCTATCGGCGTTGATGCTGACACCGTCGTAGTCGAAGCTCACCGCCGCCAGTTCGATCGTGGCGGGCTTGCGCTCTGCCGCCTTCGCGGCCTTCGCCGGTTTGAGCGCGCCTTTGACCGCGCTCGTCGACGCGTGGCTGTTCAGCAGCAGCACCGGTACGGGGTCGACGTCGATCACGCGGATCGCGGACGTGTCGTGGGTGGGCGGCGGCGGCAGCCCGGGCGCGATCTCGCGCAATACCGACGCGACGAGCGGCGCCTCGGCAAGCGAGATCGGCGGCATCGCGAGATAGTCGGGCAACTGCTGGAACGGCAGCGACAGCGGCACGATGCCCGCCTCGTTGGCGACGCCGTCGACATACCAGACCGGCTCGGTCGGCAACACCATGCTCGCGCGGGGTTCGGTGCGCAGCACCGGACGCAGGCGCTCGTCGGCAAGCGGCTCCCACTCGATGCGGCCGGGCCGGTCGGCGGCGCGCGTGAGCGGCGTCGGCCCCACGTGGCCGGGCGCGGTTTCGAAGTCGAAGAACAGGCGCCCGGTGGCGATCAGCTTGTGCAGCGTCTCCGCGCCGCTCGCGCCACGCAGCACGAACTGGCCGAAATCCTCGCGCGAGCGGCCAAGCCATAGTCCGCGCAGGATCGACAGATCCGCGTCGGAAACGAAGCGAGGTTGCTTCAGTAGCGCCGCTTCGACATCGGCCCAGCTCTGGCCGACTTCGACGATCGCGCCGCTCGCATCGCAGCGCGCGCGATGCAGCACGACTTCGTGGCGCAGGTGGAAGCTCGACCAGTTCAGACGATAAGCGAGCGTTTCGCCCCGGCTGCCGCCCGCGTTGCGCGCGCCGGCCTGGCCGGGGGTGGCGCCGGCGGCATCCGCCGCTCGGGCCCGAAAGCGCTCGAGCCAGCTGACCAGTTCCGGACGTACGCCCGGCGGCTGCGGCGCGCCGGCTGGCAGCAGCGGGCGAGCGCCGAAAGCGAAAGCGTCCGCCCGCCGCGTGCCGCCCTCGTGTTCGACGTGCGTGATGTGATCCATCTCGTCGTGGTAGTCGAGTTCCGCGAGCAACAGTGCCGCAACGTGCTTGCAATCGCGGCCCACCGGGCACGTGCAGTCGCCTCGCGCCCACGGCGAACCGCCATCGGTACGGAAACGCACCCGCGTCCTGTACGGCTGTGGCTGCGAGCCCTGCACGTCGCCCGAGAGCGTCGCCCCCTGCCATGTCACGTTGCTGACCGCGCCCACCGAGCGCGCTTTGGCGACGGTCCACTCACCGAGCCATTCCGTGATCCTTTCGCGATCGAAGAAAACTGACGACATCCGCGTGCATCCCTGTTCAAACCGGCGAAGGCGGTGCGCGGATAAAACGGCGCGCCGGGCGACGCGCTAGCGCGACGCCCGGCGCATTCTGTCCGGCTGCACCCTACCTGTGGTAGCCGGCTATTTTACGCGTTGGCCGCAAGCCGCTGTGCCGATCGCTGGCCGCGGGCGGCGGGCAAACGCGAACGCGGGCCGCCCACTATCCGCGCCCGCCGCGGGTCATGCTCGCCCACACGCCATCGCGCAGAATCAGCGCATGCAACAGCGCCGCCGCGAGATGCAGCAGCACGGTCGCGAACAGCGCGAACGCCAGCCAGGTATGCAGCGCGCGCAGCAGCGCGAACAGCGCGGCGTCGTGCGGCGCGATCGGCGGCAGATGCAGCGAACCGGCCAGCGTGACCGGATAACCCGCCGCGGACACCATCGCCCAGCCGATCAGCGGCATCGCCACCATCAGCGCGTACAGCACGATGTGCGAGCCCTTGGCCGCGATGCGTTGCGCGTTCGACATGTTTTCCGGCAACGGCGGCGCGCCACGCGTGATACGCACCGCGAGCCGCAACCCCGCGAGCAGCAGCAACGCAAAGCCGAGCGGCCGATGCAGCGCGAGCAACGTGTCATGCGCGCGCGACACCGTTGCGACCATCCCCACGCCGATGAACAGCATCGCGACGATCAGCGGTGCCATCGTCCAATGCAGCAGCCGCGCGAGCGGACTGAAATGAGTGCGCGCGCGCGTCATGAATGCTCTCCTTGCTGCTGCCCCTGTTGCGGCCGCTTCGTCTGCGTTCGATGCAGACCGGGATCCAGCGCTTCCTCGCGCGTGCGGCGCTTGAACGACAGCGCATACGCGGCCGAGCGCGCGGCCAGCAGCGGGTCGTTCGACGGCGCGATGCCCGCAGGCAGAATCGTCGGATCGAAATTGATGTCGCGGCACTCGCCGGTTTCCTGTGACGTCGCGCGCTCGATCACCAGCGTGCCCGCATCGACGCGCTGGCGATCGCCGGGCCATTGCAACGTGGCGTCGTCGAGCGGATCGTCCGGTTGCGCGACGTTCAGGATCAGATGCCAACGCAACGGTCCCTGTTGCAGACGCTGGTTGAGATCGGCGGCGAGGAAATTCTTTTCGGCCTGCTGCGCCGCGGTGATCGGCATGTATGGCGTCTCGGGCTCGACGGCCCAGCGCACCGCGCGGGTCGTGCCGCCCGCGTCGGTGAACAGAAACGCGTTGATCCCGTAGTACGCGGCGTTCGCGAGGCTCGACGACGGCGGATGCGCTTTCACCCAGCGCTGGAACGGCTGCGTTTCTGGATGGGCCGCGTAGAAGGCCTTCAGTTTTGCCGGATCCGGTTTGCCGGTCGCGGGGTCAGGCCTGGCGGCCAGCAGTTGCTGATAGAACTGCGCGGGTGTATGCACCGCGAACACCGGCGTCGAATTCATTCCGGTGCGCCATTGCTCGCCGTCAGCCAGATTGAATTGCAACGCTAAACTGCGCACCGGCGAGCTCGTATCCGGCGCCGACGGATTGCCGCCTGGCACCGCGAAGCGTCCGGACACCGGTGTGCGCCCCGGCGCGAACACGGCCGCGCGGGAAAGCGCCGCGCCGTTGCCATTGCTGTCGAAATAGCCTTCGACGCACAGCCCTTTTGCGTGATTGCGCCGATAGCCGGGATGCTGGCCCGCCACCGCCTCGAACGTATTGACGATGCGCGGCGCGCTTAGCCGCGCGGGCGTGAGCCAGCCGGCCGTATAGGCGAAACCGCCCGCGAGCGCGACAACCGCCGCGCCGATCGCGGCAAGGCGGCACGGCATGCAGAGCGGCCGGGGCCCGGATTCAGGATGGGGAACGAAGGGTTGTGTCACGAGAACTCCTTGCTGGATGGGTCGATGCAACGGCGAACACGCCGCGCGACGATCTATTCCGTGCGGCACCGGCGCGCCCCTTCGATGCGCGAGCCGGTTGCCGGGACTGCCTGAACGGCCTGTTCAATGAGCGCCCACGCCCGGGGCGGTGGCATTGGCGACGCGGCTCGCGGCGGCGGCCGCTTCGGCGGCGCGCGCCTGCTTGCGCTGCTCGACCTGACGCACGAACGCGGGATTGACGTCCGGGTACGATGCATCGGTGATGTAATCGAGGCCGTTCTGCTGCGCTTCGATCAGTTCCTGGTACACCTGCGCACGCGTCTTGCCCTCGGCAAAAGCGCTCGACGAAACGGCAAGCACGACGAACGACAAAACGGCAAACGAAAGCTTCTTCATGATCGACTCCTGGGACAGTTTGTGCGGGTTCGCATCAAGGAGAACCACAGGCCGGCGCCGTTTATTCCTGCGTTTTCGCGGCGTAAAAAAGATCGTCGCGACGCGGAATAAATGCCCGTGCGGCGCGGTTTGCCTGCATTCGCGCTCGCTGATCAATACGTGTCCGGCCGCGCGTCGCAAGCATTCGCGGATCGGGTGGAATATCTGCGCAAGCAGCGGTGTTCACCCTCCGATAGCTGTCCCCCCACGCCACATTCGCATCACTGCCATGACCTCGACCGACAACCGGCACGGCCCGCCGCTTTCCGAAGCCGACATTCAGGCCTATGCCGACGGCACGCTGACGCCCGAGCGCGCGGCGGCGCTGCGCGACTATCTGAGCAAGCATCCGGCGGAAGCACGGCGCGTCGCGTTTTACGACAAGCTCAACGCGCAGATCCAGGCGGCGTTTCAGGCTACCGACGAGCCCGCGCCGCAGCGCGCCGGCGGCTCGCGCCAGCCGCTCTCCCGCATGGGAGCGGCGCGCCCGGCGCGCCGAACGCTCAACGTGCTCGCGGCGCTCGTGCTGGCGCTCGCGATCGTCAGCGGCTGGCTCGCGGCAGCCCAGGTGTCCGGCGAGGCGCTCGACAACGCGGCGGTGATGGCGCTGGCCGAAGCGGGCGCGCGAGGCTTTTCGGCCGCGTCGCCGACACGCGCGGAGGCGTCCGCACCGGACCTGAGCGCGATCGGCATGCGTGTGGTCGAGCGACGTGTGCTGCAGCTCAGTCCATTGCAGCGCGCGAACGAATTCGTCTATCTGAACGGCGACCAGCAACCGGTTGTGCTGCTGACGGCCGCGGCGCCGTTTGCGCGCGAGCAGCCGCAGTGGGCCGCGCGCCGGATCGGCGAAATACGGCTGTTGACATGGACCGCGCGGCGGCAGCGCTTCACCGTCGCGGGCAACGCGCGCACGCACGGCCTGATGCGCGCGGCCGACGCGATGACCGCGCGCTGATCGACGCTCATGCACACTCATGCACACTAACGCCCGATCAACGCGCGACGAGCGCCACGTTGAACGTCCGACGGCCCGCGACGCCCGCCCCTGCCCGCGCAATGCAGCGCCACGCGAAGCTAACGTCAGCCACGCGCAATCCGCTGGAATAAACTTCGCACACAGCTGTTTACAGGTCGAATGCGTGGGGCGCCGCGCGCAACCACAAAACGGCGCGGCGCACCAACGATATCTAACCGAGTGACTCCGATGCCGACCCCAAGCCCCCGAACCCGGACCCGCCATGGACGTCCGTGACGAGCTGATGGAGCATGTGCCGCGTCTGCGGCGCTATGCGCGCGCGCTGATCAACAATCGCGAGCTCGCCGACGACCTCGTGCAAGACACGCTCGAACGCGCGCTCGGCCGCACCGGCCTGTTCCAGCCGGGCACCGATCTGCGCGCGTGGCTGTTCACGATCATGCACAACGTGTTCGCGAATCAGGCGCGCAAGGCGTCGGCGCGCGCGGTCCATGTCGCGGTCGACGACGACAGCATCGCCGAAAGCGAGTTCGCGGTGCCGTCGTCCCAGACCCGCTCGCTGGAAATGCGCGACCTCGATTACGCATTGCAACGGCTGCCGCTCGAACAGCGCGAGGTGGTACTGCTGGTCGGTCTCGAGGAAATGAGCTATGCCGATGTCGCGCTTGCGCTGAACATCCCGATTGGCACGGTGATGTCGCGGCTCTCGCGCGGCCGCGAGCGGCTGCGCGCATTGATGGCGGGTAGCCAGCCCGGTGCGAAATTACAGGTGGTGCGATGAGCGAGCCGCAAATGCCGATCGGCGAAGAAGACCTGCACGCGTACGTGGATGGCACGCTATCCGGCGAGCGCCGTGCAGAGGTGGAACGCGCGCTGGAACAGAACCCGGAGCTGGCCGTGCGCGTCAGCGATTACTTTTCGCTCAACAGCATGTTCCATGAGCGCTACGACCGTGTGCTCAGCGAACCCGTGCCGAAACGACTGCGAGCGCCGGCGCCGCGCCGCTTGCCGAACGCCGCGAACTGGCCGCGCTACGCGGCGCAGTGCGGCGCGATCGCGGCGGCGTTGGTGCTCGGTGTCGGCATCGGCATGCACCGCAGCGATCTGATCCCGCCGGTCGCGCTCGATCACACGGATATGCGTGCGGTCAGCGCGGACAGCGCCGAGGGTTTCGCGCGCCAGGCGGCGGTTGCGCACGTGGTCTACATGCCGGCGGTCGACCGGCCGAGCGACATGAGCGCCGAGCACGAACAGGATTTCGTTCAGTGGCTCGCGAAACGGCTCGGCACCCAGGTGCATCCGCCGATGCTGTCGAAAAGCGGCTTCACGCTGTCGGGCGGCCGCCTGCTGCCCGGCGCCGACGGCCCGACCGCGCAGTTCATGTACCGTGGACCGAACGGCGAGCGAGTGACGCTGTGCATCTCGCATCGGCGCGAGAACGCGAACACGACCGCATTCAAGCTGTATCAGTCGGGGCCGGTCAATGTGTTCTACTGGATCGACGGCGATTTCGGCTATGCAGTGTCGGGCGGTATCGATCGCAAGGAGCTGTTGCAGCTCGCGCATGATGTTTATGCGCAGTTGACCGCGACGACGCCCGGCTGATGGGCGCGCGCGCTGCGGCGTCACTGCCCGGCGTCCCGAAGCTGCGCTGACCCGCCCGGGTCGCGTCCGGCGCCGCGCAGCTCGCGCGGCGTCACGCCGAGCAAACGCCCGATCCAGTGAGCCATATGGCTCTGGTGCGCAAAGCCGGTATCGAGCGCAATCCGGCTCGCGCTGAGCCGGCCTTCCAGCAATAGCGCCTTCGCGCGCTCCACCCTTCGCCGCACCACGTACTGATGCACCGGTACGCCGAGCGTCTCGCGAAACAGCGCCTTGAAATGCGGCACGCTCAGATGCGCCTGCGCGGCGAGTTCGTCGAGCGTCAGACGCTGGTCCAGATGCGCGTCGATAAATTCGATCACGCGCGCCGCCGTGCGGGGCGCGAGGGTGCGCCGCGCGTTGCCGGACTCCGGCAAGCCGCCGACCAGCCGCACGATCATCGCCGTGCAAAGGCTTTCGGCATAAAGCGGATCGGAGGCTTCGTCTGCTTCGAGTTCCGCCTGCAGCGCCCATGCGAGGTGCTGAAAGCGCGGATCGCGCATCTGGAAGCGCGGGCGCCATTGCGCATCGGACGATTTCAGCGCCAGTTGCTCGACGGTCCGCTGCGCAAATGCGTCGGCGAACCACACGCTAAAAATGGTGCAGGCGGCGTCATCGGTCCATTGGCCTTCGAGTCCCGCGGGAATCACGTCGGCGTCGCCGTGCGCCTGAATCCGCGACAGGCGGCGTGCATCGCACAGGCAGCGCGCCATCACCGGCGCACCGACATGCACGCCCACGCGGTGATGCGCGAACGCGGGCAGCCGGTGCAAACCAGCGGACACACTGACCAGTTCAGCGCCGAACTGTTGCCAGCCTAGCGCACGGCTCGAGCGCAGGACAATGCGCGAACCTGCGTGCGCCGCGGGCGCGGGGATCGGTGTGACGGCGTTCATCGCAGGTCTCCAAAGTGGCGACGAAATCCGTGCATTGTGCGGTGTTTTTGGCGGGTTCGCTGACGCTGCGCCAGTCATCCGGATCTGCGCAACGTCATCCGCATCTGCGCGCTTTGTCCGCCGCACGTCCGTACGATCGAGCCCATATCGATCCAATGGAGCACAGCGATGTACGTTATTTTTGGCGCAGCAGGCCATGTGGGTCACGCAACTGCGAGCGCGCTGCGTCGCGCGGGCCGCGAGGTGCGCGCGGTCGTTCGCGACGCAAAGCAAGGTGAAGCGCTCGCGGCCATCGGCTGCGACGTCGTGCTCGCCGATCTGAACGATACGGAAGCGGTCGCGCGCGCAATCAACGGCGCGCAGGCCGTGCAGTTGCTGTGTCCGGTGCCGCGCGCGCACGACGATCCGGCCGCCGCGATGCAGCGCACGATCGACGCCAGCGTCGCCGCGTTACGCGACGCTGCCCCGCCACAGCTGCTGGCGCTGTCCGACTACGGCGCCGAACACCCGGATGGCACCGGCATCACGACGCTATTTCACTACTTCGAAGCGCAACTGCGTCCGCTCGATTCGTCGCTGACCTTTCTGCGAGCCGCCGAGCACATGCACAACTGGGCGCGCGTGCTGCCGGCCGCGCTCGAGCGAGGCGTGCTGCCGAGCCTGCATCATCCGCTCGACAAGCTGTACCCGAGCGTCGCCGCGCGGGATGTCGGCGAGCTCGCGGCCGAGCTGCTGCTCGACGCGCGGCCATCGCGCACGACGCCGCGCATCGTCAGTATCGAGGCAGCGCAGCGGGTCAGCGCGCTCGACGTGGCGCACACACTCGAACAACTCGCGGGACGGCCGGTCGTGGGCTGGGAAGTGCCGCGCGCTGACTGGAACGCGCTGCTGCACAGCGCCGGGCTCGGTGAGCGGCATGCGAGTTTGATCGCCGATCTGTACGACGCGCACAACGCGGGCCGTATCGACGTCGAAGCGGCCGTCAGCGAGCGACGCTTCGGCACGACGACTTTGAAGGAGGCGCTGGCGGAGTTGTTGCCGCGCGTGCGCGGCGCTGAAGTCACGGCGCGCCGAACCACGCGCGATTGATCGACGGCCTGAGCGGGTCTGATAGCCCGTGCACGAATCCCCCAGCGGGACAGCGGACAATTCAATACGGAGACAGCATGCGCACCTGCCCATTGCGGTCATGCCCGGCTCGCCGGACGTTACGAACGCCGGTAACACCGGCAACCCGCTCGATGCGGCAAAGCGGTCTGAGCGATGGTGCCGGGCGCTGGCTGCCTGTCGCGATGACGCTTGTGAGCCTGCTCGGCTGGCGCGCGCTAACGCATCTGCTCGAGGCGATTCCCGACAGCAATGACGACTTCGGGCTGTTCTGAATCAGATGCCGCCGTTGCCGCTGTATGAATCGACGCGTCTGGCGGCAGGTGTCGCGTCGCCGCGCTCAATCCGCCAGCGCATGTTCGATCACCCCCGACATACGACGGCTGTCAACACGAGCGGAATCACCGGATGCACGATGGCCGCACTGCCGGCTTCGGCGAGCCGGCGCTTGACCGCATCGGCCGATCCAAACACGACCACGCCGTAAGTCGGCCCGGATGGAGACTTGCTTCCACCGGTCTTGAAAAGTGGATCATCGGGCTCGTAGCCAAAGACCGCACGTACACGCAAGCCGAATGCCGTGAGCACCGCGTCGTGGGCCGGGCGAAACGCGTTGACGGAGTTCGCCTCGACATGCATGGCGGGCGTCTCGATCGACCGCTCGTTGACGAGACTATTCACGAAGTCGTGCGCGGTTCCGGTGCAAGACAGCTGATCGTCCAGTGCGTAGGCGGATGCCGTCGCCGGAAAAATTGCAATGATTGCCAGGAGGCTCAGGATTAG
Source organism: Paraburkholderia sp. (assembly GCF_036488505.1). GTDB lineage: Bacteria > Pseudomonadota > Gammaproteobacteria > Burkholderiales > Burkholderiaceae > Paraburkholderia. Next base: position 25,063 of record NZ_DASXHN010000470.1, read on the forward strand.
TCGCATGGGCCAGTGTCCAGGTGGGTCGGGTAGCGGTAGCGGTCTTCGCCCGGCCCGGCGGCCCTGCCCTGCTGCCGGCGCGCGGTAAATGCCGCACGGAGTGGAGCATTTACCGTACCAACGTATCGTTGCACGTTCAGATCGCTTCCGACGGGGCGCCTGACTGACCGACTGAGTGACTGGGCTGACCGCCCGGCTTGCAAACTATGACGGATCGCGCCTGTCAACCCGCCTCCGCGGCAGACGCCGCTATCGACAAGGGCGCCACGTGGCTGGCTGCGCGGCTCGTCCCTCGCCCGTGGCGCGCCTGCACGCACGGGCCTCGAAGCAACCAACGCGTTGCGTCGATGCCGCAGATCCAACGACGCTTATCCGCCAAACAGGTTGTGCCGGATCTGCTTCAAGTGGCCCGCCAGCAATTCGCACGCAAGATCGGCGTCGCGGTCGCGCAGCGCATCGACGATCGCGCGATGCTGCGCCTCATATTCGGCGCGCCGCTCGGGCGTGAGCGATTTGCGTTTGAGCCGGCCCCATTCGCCCTGCTCGCGCACTTCGTTGGTCAGTTCCAGCACGCGCAGAAAGAAACTATTGTGCGTGGCCAGCGCGAATGTCTTGTGCAATTCGCCATCCCACTTCTCGAACTCTTCGATGCTCCAAGCAGCTTCCGAACGCTCGATGCATTCGATCATGCGCGCGAAATCCGCTGCCGTCGCATAGCGCACGATCAACCCAGGCATCAGCGGTTCGATGAGCAGACGCGCTTCCATCAGCTCGGCGGGACTCGTCTGCACGACTTCGTGCGACGTCTGCGCGGTGTGTGCGGAATGCGCGGAATGCGCGGTCCGCGCTTCGACATGCGCGGCCACCGGGGCCGTGCCTTTCTGCGGCAGCACGAACGTGCCGCTTCCGACCACCTGCGTGATGAGTCCGCGCCCCTTCAGATCGGCCAGCACCCGCCGCACCGCACCGCGTGACGCGCCGAATTCCTCGCTAAATTCGCGCTCGGCGGGGAGCTTGACGCCCTCTCGCAACCGCCCGGTGCGGATGGCTTCCTCCAGATAGCTCGCGAGCGCACGCGCGCCCTCCGCTCTCACTGAAATCTTGCCGGTTTCAACGTCGCCCATGACTTTCTTCCCTTGCCGGTGAAGCCTCTTCCAAAGAACCAATTGGTATATTTTCTTGGTTAACCCTAGTTGGTCTCGGTCGCATTTGGTCCTACAGTGGCACAAATCCTCACCAACTGGACCTAGATTAAGGGCTCGACATGAAATTGGCAAATTTACTGGTGAACGGCGTCAAAACTATTGCGGTAGTGGATCCCGAGCGGCAGCAGTATTGGCCCGCAGCGGAATTGAGCGACGGTTTTCGCGGCGATATGATCCAATTGGTACATCAATATCCGTCGATCAAGAACGCGCTGGCGCCGAAGCGCGACGGCCGGCCGTTGAGCGGCGTCACGGTGTTGGCGCCGATCGACGAGCCGCGCCGCAACATCTTCTGCGTGGGCAAGAATTATCACGACCATGCCGAAGAATTCAGCAAATCCGGCTTCGACAAGAGCGCACAGGCCGGCGAACACATTCCCGAGGCACCGGTCGTCTTCACCAAACCCGCAACCGCGGTGATCGGCCCCGGCGACAAGATTCCGCGTCATGCGTCGGTCACACAGCAGCTCGACTACGAGGCGGAGATCGGTGTCGTGATCGGCAAAGCGGGCCGCGCTATTCGCAAGGAGGATGCACTCGCGCACGTGTTCGGCTACACGCTGATCAACGACATGACCGCGCGCGATCTGCAGAAGCTGCACCGCCAGTGGTTCCTCGGCAAATCGCTCGACGGCTTCTGCCCGATGGGCCCGTACCTGGTCACCGCCGACGAACTCGAGGCCGACGACATCGACGTGCGCTGCTGGGTCAACGGCGAGCTGCGCCAATCGTCGAACTCCCGGCATCTGATCTTCGACATCCCCACGCTGATCGAAACCATTTCGGCCGGCATCGAACTGCAACCGGGCGACGTGATTGCAACCGGCACGCCCGCCGGCGTCGGCATCGGCTTCAATCCTCCGCGCTTCCTGCAATCCGGCGACGTCGTGCGAATGGAAATTCCGCGCGTCGGCATCCTTGAAAACGAGGTGGCATAAATGGCAACAACGCTGATCCAGGGTCTTTATATCGAAACGCAAGGCGACGGCGCGCCCGTCGTGTGCATTCACGGTCTCGGCGGCTCGTCGAATAACTGGACGCCGGTGCTCGGCGCATTCGAGGGCAAGCAGGTGATTCGCATCGACCTGCCGGGCAGCGCGCGCTCGGAACTGCCGGCGCAGAAGCTGTCGATCGACGTTTATGTGGACGTGATCGCCGCCGCGCTGCGCGAGATGAAGATCGAACAGGCGGACGTGGTCGCGCATTCGATGGGCACCGTCGTCGCGCAGCATCTCGCGATCAAGCATCCGCAACTGGTGAAAAGCCTCGCACTGTTCGGCCCGCTGCTCGCGCCGCCCGATGCCGGCCGCGACGGCATGCGTCAGCGCGCGGCGCTCGCGCGCGACAAGGGCGTCGCCGGCTTGCAGGAAATCGCCGACGCGATCGTGAAAGGCGCGACGAGCGACGAGACCAAGGCACAGCGCCCGGTCACGCTCGCGCTGGTACGCGAGAGCGTGATGCGCCAGTCGCCGGAAGGCTACGCGCAAAGCTGCGAAGCGTTGGCTGGTGCGCAGGCCGCGCCGGTCGAACAGATCAAGGTGCCCACCCTGCTCGTCACCGGCGATCAGGACGGCGTGGGCAAGCCCGACGCCGTGCGGGCGATGGGCGAGCGCATCGCCGGCGCAAAGGTCGTCGTATTGAGCGGCTGCGGACACTGGACGACGTTCGAAAAGCCCGCGGAATCGCAAGCTGAATTGGAGGCGTTCTACCACGCCGCCCGCTGATACGAGGAATGCCCAACGAGGATAAGCGGGTGGTCGGTCTTTAGCGAAATACAACCTTGGGGCGAGCTGCGCGCGAGTCGCAGTCCGCCCGCCTGGAGGAGACATATGAGCTCGATCGTATTCACGAACGTAACGGTTTTCGATGGCAGCGGCGCGCAACCCTTCAAAGGCGAAGTTCTCGTCGAAGGGCAACGCATCGCCAAAGTAGCACGCGAAGGCGAGCCGGTCAGCGCGCCGCACGCGCAGCGGATCGACGGCAAGGGCGCGTTCCTGATGCCCGGCATGACGGAAGCGCACACGCATTTCTCATGGAACGATCAGCCTTCGTTGTCGGCGATCCAGTTCATGCCGCCGGAGGAGCACATGCTGTGGTGCGTGCGGGTCGCCAAACGCTACCTGGAGATGGGCTGGACTTCGGCGCTCGGCGCGGCGGCCGCGAAGCCGCGGCTCGACGTCGTGCTGCGCAACGCGGTGAACGCGGGCGAGTTCCCCGGCCCGCGCTATCTGGCCGGCAGCCAGGAGATCACGATACTCGGCGGCCTCGCCGACAACACGCTGCCGCACATGCCGTTCAAGGAACTGAACTTCGGCGCGGTGGTGAGCGGTCCCGAAGAGATGCGCGCGACGACGCGCATGTTCGTCAAGTACGGGGTCGATCATCTGAAGATCAACCTGTCCGGCGAGTACATTGCCGGGATTTCGGCCGAATCGTCGCCGTTCTCCGAAGAAGAAATCGCGATGCTTGCGGCCGAGGCCAAACGCGCGGGCAAGCGCGTCGCCGCGCATGCGCGTTCGAGCGAGTCGGTCAAGCAATGCGTGCGGCACGGGCTGGAACTCATCTTCCACGCGAGCTTCGCGGACGAAGAAGCACTCGACATGCTCGAAGCGAACAAGGACAAACACTTTGTCGCGCCGGGAATCGGCTGGCTGATCAGCACGCTTTATCACGCCGAACCGTGGGGCATCAGCGAAGCGGCCGCGACAAAGATGGGCTACAAACGCGAACTCGAAACCGCGGCGATCACGCTGCAGAAGATGCATAAGCGCGGCATTCGCATCCTGCCCGGCGGCGACTACGGCTTCGCATGGATGCCGCACGGCACCAATGCGCGGGACCTCGAATACTTCGTGAATTACATCGGCATGACGCCGATGGAAGTGCTGCTGTCGGCCACCCGATATGGCGGCGAACTGATGATGCGGCCGCACGAACTCGGCCAGATCCGCGACGGATATCTGGCCGACATCCTGCTTGTCAATGGCGACCCGCTCAAAGACCTCGCCGTGCTGCAGGACCCGCAAAAAATCACGCTGGTAATGAAGGACGGCGAGATCTTCAAGACTTCGCACGACGTGGTGCCGCCGCGCGGCGAGATGCATGCGGGCGCGCCGTTGCCGGCCGATGCCGGCGTCGCGCAGACGACTCACGCGCCGGTCCACTGAGCGGTGGGCACGTCGGCGCGGCTACCACAAGCTAAAACAGTAACCATGGTTCACGGGACAGGAGGCGGGATGAAATCGCTTGCTCTGCTCGCCGCTTGCGCGGCGAGCTTCATGTGCGCGTCGGCATGGGCCGCCGCGCCGGATATCGGCTTATCGAACGGTTATTTCGGCACCGAGTGGCGCAACCAGATGGTCGACGGCGCGAAGGAACAGTTTCAGATCTACAAGTCCAAGGGCTGGGCGGACAATCTGGTGGTCCAGCAATCCGGCGCGAATACGGGCCAGCAGATCCAGGATATGCGCAACATGATCCGCCAGAAAACCGGCGCGATCATGGTCGACGCGAATTCGGCCACCGCGTTGAACGGCGTGATCACCGAAGCGCAGCGCAGCAAGATTCCGGTCGTTTCGTTCGATCAGGCGGTATCGAACAAATACGCGGTGAACGTCACCGTCGATCACTACAAGTGGGGCCAGCGCTACGCCGAGTGGATCGTGCAGCAATTGAACGGCAAGGGCAATGTCGTGGTCCTCGACGGCATTCCCGGTCATCCGGCAGCGGAAGCGCGCAAGAAAGCAGCGCTCGATACCTTCGCGAAGTATCCTGGCATCAAGGTGGTGTGGTCCGGTTACGGCGAGTGGGACGAAGCGAAGGCGCAGGCGGTGATGGCGACCGTGATCGCCGCACAACCGAAGATCGACGCGGTCTTCACCGAAGACGCGATGGCGCTCGGCGTGCTGCGCGCGTTCGAGAACGCGAACCGGCGGGTCGCGGTGATGACCGGCGAAGCGCAGAAAGGCTTCCTCGAAGAATGGAAGAAGCAGCGCGACGCGGGCAATCCGATGAAGGTGTTCGTGCAGGTGAATCCGCCCGACATCAGCCGGACCGCGCTCGGCATCGCGGTGCGGCTCGCGCAGGGACACAAGCTCAAGCCGCTGCCGGATAACACCTACTACTTCCCGATCACGAAGACGGTCACGGCCGACACGCTCGACGCCACGCTGGCGTCGATGAACGGCAAGCCCGACAGCTATTTTCTGGGGCAATGGTTGAGCGAGCCGGAACTCGACGCGCTCTTTACGCCCTGACGGAACCAGCATGCCTTTACTGACTGCCAACGGCATCACGCGGCGCTATGGCGGCGTCGTCGCGCTCGATAACGTCAGCATCGAAGTGAACGCCGGGGAAGTGCTCGGCTTGCTCGGCGCGAACGGCTCGGGCAAGTCGACGCTGTCGAGCATTCTGGCCGGCGACAATCGGCCCGACGCGGGCACGCTTTCGCTCGACTCGCGCCCGCTCGCGCCGGGCGAGCCGCGTGCGGCTCGCGTGGCCGGCATTGCGATCGCGCATCAGCATCCGGGGCTCGCGCCCGATCTACCTGTCTGGGAGAACGTGTTTCTCGGCGCGGAAATGTGCGGGCGTGCGCGCTTTCTGAATTGCACGGCTGCAAGGCAGCGGGCGGCGCAATTACTGTCGAGCCTGCGTGCGGGCTGGGATCTCGATATGCCCGCCGGGCGGCTGAGCGTCGCGGATCAGCAACTCGTCGAAATAGCCAAGGCGCTGGCGCTCGAACCGCGCGTGCTCATCTTCGACGAACCTACGGCCGCGCTCGCCGCCGCCGAAGTCGACAGCCTGATGCGCGTGATCCGCGCACTGGCGGCGCGCGGCACCGCGATCGTGTTCATCTCGCATCGGATGGCCGAAATTCAGGCGCTATGCGATCGTGTGATGGTGTTGTGCAACGGCAGGCATGCCGGCGAACTGCGGGTGCAAGGCAAGCTCGACGAAGCTCGCGTGCTCGCATGGATGGGCGGCAGCGCGGGTGCGGATAGGCACGGTGAAAATGCCGCCGGCCGCCAGCATTCGCAAGCCGGTTCGCGCATGAACGCCGCGAGTGCCGCGAGTGCCGCGAGTACCGCGAGTACCGCTAGCGTCGCGCACGACAGCGGCCGTATCGCGCTGAGCGCGCGCGGACTGCGTGCCGGCGCTCGCCTGCGCGGCGTGGACTTCGAACTGCGGCAAGGCGAAATACTCGGCGTGGCCGGATTGCAAGGACACGGGCAGGAAGAACTGCTCGATGCGCTCGCCGGATATCGCAAGCTCGACGGTGGCGTGGTCACGCTCGACGGTGCGCCGATCGCGGTGCGCTCGCCGCGTCAGATGATCGACGCGGGCGTGTGTCTGGTACCGAACGATCGTCATCGGCAGGGACTATGGCTCGATCATTCCGTCGAGTTCAATCTCGCGCAGGTCGCGACCAATTTTCAGCGCCAGCCGTGGCGTTTGCGCGCTGCGTCGATCCGCCACTTCGTCGACTTTGCCGTCAAGCGTCTGCAGATCAAGACTTCCGATGCGCGGCAACCGGTGCGCGCGCTGTCGGGCGGCAATCAGCAAAAAGTGGTGATAGGCCGCTGGCTCGACCGGCAAATCAAGGTGTTGCTGCTGAGCGATCCGACCAAGGGCGTCGACGTGATCGCGCGCAAGGAGATCTACGAAGCAATCGGCGCGCTGACCGAAGCGGGCGCCGCCGCGATCGTCTACGCATCCGACACCGATGAGCTGCTCGCCGTTTGCGACCGCCTGATCGTGATGTACGAAGGCCGCGTGGTCGCACAACTGGAAGGACCCGACATGAACGAAGCCCGCGTCACCAGCGCGCTGTTCGGCAGGAGCGCCGCATGAAAGCCGGCCTGACCGAACAACTCGAACCCGCGCGCGAGCAGCCCGCCCCGAGCATCCGTCGATGCATCCACGCGCTCAGGTCACGCAACAGTAGCGCACTGCCCGGCGTGGTGATGCTGCTGATCGTGGTCGCGGCCAATGCGTATCTTCAGCCTGACTTTTTCAGCGCCGATTCGCTGTCCAGCAATCTGCAAAACGCGGCGCCCGTGATTCTGGTCTGCATGGCGCAGGCGGTGATCGTGCTGCTCGGCGAGCTCGATCTTTCGGTGGGCGCCGGGATCTCGCTGATCAATTGCGTGCTCGCCGCGGTGCCGTCGCTAGCCGGCTGGGGTACGGCGAGCACCTGCATCGCGGCGCTCGCCATCGCGCTTGCGGCGGGCGTCTGCAACGGCTTGCTGGTCGGCTACCTGCGGCAAAGCGCGCTGATCGCGACGTTCGCGACCGGCGCGATCTGGTTCGGCGGCGCACTGCTGCTGATGCCGCAGCCCGGCGGCGCGGTGCCGGAGATACTGGGCGACTGGTTCGCGATGCGCGTCGGCGTGTTCCCGCTCGCGGCGATTCCGGTGCTCGCCGCGTGGGCGTTGTGGGCGGTGCTGCAACGTCACCGGTTCGGGCGCCGTTTGATCGCGACCGGTAGCTCGCCGGATGCGGTATTCAAGTCCGGCGTCGATACGCGGCTCGTCAAGTTGCTCGGCTACGTACTCGCGTGGCTGTTCGTGTTCGGCGCGGCGCTTTGCATCTCCGCGCAGACCTCGTCGGGCGATGCGCGCCTCGGCTTGCCGTACACGTTGAATTCGGTGGCAGCGGTCGTGATCGGCGGCATTTCGCTGGCGGGCGGACGCGGCTCGATGCTCGGCGCGATCTGCGGCGCGCTGGTGCTCGTGCTGATCGGCAATGTCGTCTACTTCGCGGGCATTCCCAGCAACTACCAGGAAGTGTTCAAGGGCGCGGTCATTCTGCTCGCGCTCGGCTGTACCTTCATCGGCGCGAGGAGACCGGCATGAGCGCGACGCTGAGTTCCCGACGCACGTTGCTGCTGGTGCTCGTCGTCCTCGTGATGGCCGCTGGACAATGGGCGGTGCCCGGCTTTACGAATGCGGACCAGTTGGCCAACCAGTTGAAGATTGCAACCTTCCTTGGCCTGTTCGGCATCTCGCAGACGCTCGTGATGATGGCCGGCGGCCAGGGGCTCGATCTGTCGGTCGGCGCTGCGGCCACGTTGGGCGGAATCATCGGCGCGGCCGTGATCGAGCTTGCGCCCGCGGGTTTGCCAGTCGGCTTGCCGCTTGCGTTCGTGGCGGCGGCGTTGTGCGGCGCGCTGGTCGGTGTGATCAACGGTTGCGGGATCACCGTATTCAAGGTGCCGCCGCTGGTGATGACGCTCGCGATGGCGAGTCTGGTCGACGGCGGTTTGATCGTGTGGTCGTCGCTGATGCACGTGAATACCGCGGCCAGTCCGACCCTGGTTGCGCTCGCCGGACGCAGCGTGGCCGGCGTGCCGAGCATCGCCGTGTTGTGGCTCGTCGCCGGAACGGTGGTGTGGTGGTTTCTGGATCGCTCGGCATGGGGCCGCCGCCTGATGGCGACCGGCGCGAATCCAACCGCCGCCCTGCTCACCGGCACTCGCGTGCGAACCGTGCGCATCGCGGCCTATATGGCGAGCGCGATGATTGCCGCGCTGACCGGCGTGCTACTGGTGGGCTACGTCGGCCAGGCGTTTCTCGGACTCGGCAGCGGCTATGTGCTGACCAGCGTCGTGGTCGCGGTGATCGGCGGCGTGTCGCTGGGCGGCGGACGCGGCGATTACATCGCGGTCGCGATCGCCGCGCTGTTTATCACTGCGCTGACCAGTTTGCTGACCGCGCTGCAGATCGGCGAGGCGGGACGTCAGTGCATCTTCGGCGCGACGCTGCTCGTGTTTCTGGCAGTCAATGGGTGGTCGATCGGGCGGCGGGCGCTCGCGGCTTGAAACGGGCGTCGCTGTGTCGTTCATCGCAGGCGCCCTTCCCGCGAAGCGCGAGCGTCACCGGGGCGAATCGTGAGAACGTGCTCGCGCCACTTAGCAGCAAGCCGTTAATGGGACGGTCAACCTCGCTCAAGGTCTGATGGCGCTTGCGGTGGGTGTCGGCGCGGCGCTCAGTCATGTCACGGGTGACTATGTCGTCGAGAAGTTCGGCTTCGCGTCGGGCTTCCTGACGCTGGCTGTGATCAGCGGATTTGCGCTCGTGTTTTTCGCGGTGTTCATGCCGAAAACGCGGCCCGACGATGATAGCGAGACCGCTCCTGGCGCGCGGCCGTCAGAGCTCGCTGCCACGCCCGACTGACCCCGCAACGATAGGTCAACCGGTGTCCACGCGATAGCGATAAGGCCACGCACAGCTTCGGCCATCGAAACAAGCTGTCCAACACTTTCTGCAATGCTTGCCGCGCGCTTGCTGGATAGAAAAGCACAAAAAAGCGTTTGTCATGGCGTCGCGTCACAGCTTTTAATAGCTAGCTCGCGATTGCGGCGCATCCAATGCAGGCAATCGCACGCGGCGATACGCAGCGTGCACGACCGCTCGGCGGGACCTCACCGCCTGGCGTGTCGAACGCGCGTGGATCACAAAGACAACTTCCGATACGAAGCGACGACACCTCGCATCGATGGACTGCTTGTGCTCGTCACCGCACCAGTTCGTCCTTCACAGCCGATATGGAAATGACATGGCCGACCTGACTTCTATCCGCAACCGCTATGTCGCTTTGCAACCTTCCCCCGCGGGCGTATCGCAGGCCACGCTGTACAGGTGGCTCTCGTGGACGATTCCCGTGGTAGTCCTGCTGCTATGGGAAAGCGCGGCGCGCGTCGGACTGATCGCACCGCAGGTGCTGCCTGCCCCGACCAGCGTCCTGGAAACAGCCGTCGACATGGCCCAAAACGGCGAACTCTTCATTCATCTCGGTGTGTCACTGCTGCGTGCCGCGGGAGGCTTCGTCATCGGAGGCGCGCTCGGCATCGCGCTCGGCATCGTGGTCGGCTTTTCGCTGCTCGCGCAGGCGCTGCTCGACCGCCCGATCCAGATGGTGCGTGCCATTCCGTTCCTTGCGATGCTGCCGCTCGTGATCGTCTGGTTCGGCGTCGGCGAGTTCGCGAAGATATTCCTGGTCGCGCTGGCGGTTCTTTTTCCGATTTACATCAATACGATGCTCGGGATCCGTCAGATCGACCCGAAGCTCATGGAGCTTGCGCGGGTCATCGGACTCGCGCGAACCGCTATCGTGCGGCGAATCATTCTGCCGGGCGCGATGCCGTCGATTCTCACCGGAGTGCGCTATGCGCTCGCGCATGCGTGGCTCGCGCTGGTCATCGCCGAAACGCTCGCGACGACCAGAGGCATCGGCTTCCTCGCGATGGACGCGCGCGAGTTCCTCAACACGAAAGTCATTGTGCTCACGATGATCATCTACGCGCTCGTCGGTGTCGTCGCGGATACGCTCGTGCGCCTGCTCGAATCCCGCTTTCTGTCATGGCACGCGAACTACAGCAACGGAGCGCGCACGTGATGGAGAGCATCGCCGTATCCCGCGCTCAGGCCGGCGCAGCGCCCGCTGACGAACCGCTCGGCGCGCCCGCGCTGGCCGTATCGGTGCGTGGACTGCAACGACGCTATGGTAGCCGGGTCGTGATCGACGCGCTCGACCTCGACATTCGCAAGGGCGAATTCGTCGCGCTGCTCGGTGAAAGCGGCTGCGGCAAGACCACGCTACTGCGCGCGCTGGCCGGCCTCGATCGGCCCGACGCGGGGCAAATCCGCGCGCCGCAGCGCCCGTCCGTGGTGTTCCAGGAGCCCCGTCTGCTGCCTTGGGCGACGTTGTGGGAAAACGTCGCGCTCGGTCACGAAACGACGATCGGCCGCCACGGCGCCGCGCGTGCGCTGGCCGAAGTCGGACTCGCCGGCCGTGACGACGACTGGCCGCGCAACCTGTCGGGCGGTCAGGCTCAGCGCGTCGCGCTGGCGCGGGCGCTCCTATCGGATCCCGCGCTGCTGCTGCTCGACGAGCCCTTCGCAGCGCTCGACGCGCTCACCCGCATCAAGATGCACGGACTCGTCAAGGAACTCGTCGCGCTGCACCAGCCGGGCGTACTCATCGTGACGCACGCCGTCGACGAAGCGCTGACCCTTGCCGACCAGATCCTCGTCATGCGCGACGGACGCATCGCGGCCTCGTTCCGGCCGCACGACCACGCCCGCGAGCTGCGGCCCGTCCTGCTCGAAGCGCTCGGCGTTCGATCTCACTGACCCATTTCCCGTAAAAGCGAAGGACCTGAAAGGATGAACGATGCATTGTTGAGCCGCCGCCAGATGCTGCGCGCGGCGGGCGGCCTACTGGCCGGGGTTGCCGCCGGTGGCCTTGTTCCGACGCGGGCAGCCGAGCCACGCAAGCTGACGCGCAACACCGATACCGTACGAATCGGCTGGGGCTACGGCAGCCTGCCCGACATCGCGAAGCAACGCGGCGTATTCGAAAAGACGCTGGCCGCGAGAGGCATCAAGGTCGAATGGATCGGGCCGTTCCCGAACCATGCGCCGTCGATTCAGGCGGTCGTCGGCGGCAGCGCGGACTTTGGCTTCTGGGGTTCGACGACGCCCGCGCTTGCCGCGATGCTGGCCGGCTCCCCGATCGTCTTCAATGCGTTCGACATCTATTCGCCGCGCTCGACGGCCATCATCGCAAAGAAGTCGAGCGGCATCGACTCGGTGGCGGATCTGGGGGGCCGCAAGGTCGCGGTCAACCGCTCCGGACTCGGTGAATTCCTGCTTATTGCGGCGCTGGAGAAACATCGCATCGACCGCGACGAAGTGCAGTTCGTCTATCTGAATCCGCCCGATGCCGCGCCGGCTTTCGCGCAAGGCAGGGTCGACGCATGGTCGATGTGGTCGCCGGGCGTGGACATCGCCCGCTTCTCGAACGACGCGAAAGACATCTTCAACGAAGGCCGCGACCTGGAGTTCCTGATCGACTACAGCTCGCTCGTCACGCGCCGCAAGTTCACCGAGGAAAACGCCGAGCTGATCCGCGCGGTGATCGATGCGTACTACGTCGAAGGAGCATGGCAGTCGGCGCATTCGGCCGAAGCCGAGCAGCTCGTGCAGCGCGAGGGCAAGTATCCCGATCAGGTGCGCGACTATCTGGCTGGCCTGAAACGCGTGAATCAGTTCCACGAGGCAGACGACGCCGCCTTTATGGCGCAGTTCCAGCGCGCTGCCGACTGGCTCGCGGAGCGCAAGATCATCAGTTCGCGCATCAAGGTCGCGGACCACAGCATCAGGGTTTGACGACGGGCACGCGCATGACTGATACGAATAGCAGCAAGGAAACGGGGCGAGCGCAGTGGGTCTCGCCGCTGAGCGCGAGCCTCGGCTTCGGGCCGATCATCACCGATATCGCCGCGGGTTCCGCGGCGCGCGAACGCGAGCATCGCCTGCCCCACGACGAAATCGCGCAACTGAAGGCGCTCGGCTTTGGCGCGTTGCGCCTGCCGTCCGATGCGCGAGGCCAGGGGGTGTCGCTCGGCGGCCTTTTCGTCGTCGCTCGCGACGTGGCGGCAGCCGATTCCAACATCGCCCATGCGTTCCGCAATCATCTGTGGCAGGTCGAAGCCGCGCTGAGAAACCCGGACAATCCGTTTCATGCACACGTGTTGACACTGACCGCGCAGAACAAGACCGTCGGCCTGAGCTTTACGGACAGCGATGTCACCGCTGCCGGCGCGCGTCCGACTCGCGTGTTGAGCCGGCTCGAATGGGACGCTTCGCGCGAGCTTTACGTCGGCTCGGGCGCGAATGTCTACGCGACGGGCAATCTGTATAACGACGCGTTCACCGGTCTGGCGGTGGAGAGCCGCGCGGGACGAACCGTGCAGTACGTGCTGGACCGAGGCGCCGGCGTCAGCAACGACGACGACTGGCACGGCTTCGGTCAGCAGCTCACCGGCTCCGGCACGGCCCGCTTCCGCGACGTGACGGTGCCCGCAGCGCACGTTTATCCGGCGGACTCGCCAAGGTCCGGCGACGCTGCGCCGTGGGGATTCACGTTCCATCAGATCTATCTGACCAACTGCATCGCGGGCATCGTGCGGCGAGTCGCGCTGGATGCCGTCGACGTGCTGCGCACGCGGGCACGCAACTTCTACCACGGCGAAGCCGCGCATCCGGCCGACGAACCGGTACTGCAGTCGCAACTCGGCCGCATCCGGGCGTATGCGGCGAGCGTCGAGGCAACCGCTGACCGCGCCGTCGCTGCCCTCCAGCGAGCATGGGACGCTTACGGTACGGGCGACGAGTACTATGCAACGCTCGCCGCCACGCTGGTGGCGTCCGAAGCCAAGGTCGTCATCGACGAGCTCGCCCCGCAGATCGCAAGCTGGCTGATCGATCTCGGCTCCGGCTCGGTGGTCTCACGTATCGGCGCGCTCGACCGGCACTGGCGCAACATCAAGGTCATCGCGTCGCACAATCCGCGGCTCTACAAGGAACGCCTGCTCGGACAGCATCTGCTGACCGGCCAGCTGCCGCCTACCGGCGCGTTCTTCTGAGCGTGCGCGACAGGGCCACCCGCCCGCGCGACGCGTCGCGACGGGCTGACGTTCGACTGTCGATCAGCTATGCGTTCAGTCCAGCAGGCGGCGAACGCGCGGCAGCACTTCCTCGGCAAAACGACCCATGTCGGCCTCGAAAGGCTGGAACTGCAGCATGAACAGTTCGATGCCGGCGCGGTGCAAGTCCACGATGCGCCGCGCGACCGTATCGTAATCGCCGACGAGGCCCGCGGCCGTGCCGCCGTTCGAGCCGACCCGTGCCGAGCGGGCGAAGGTCTGGTGCATCACCGCGTTTGGATCGGTATTGACCTTTTGCCGCTCGCGCAGCGGCTTGTCGAGCTCGGCCAATGCGAACAGGTGCGCCAGATGAGCGTGCGCGTCGCGCTGGGTCTCGCGCGCGATCACGAAGGCCGACAAGCCGAAGCGCAACGCGTCGTACCCCGCTGGACGCGCGCGCCGGGAGACGTCCGCGACGAGACGCGCGACGTCGTCGTGCGGCTGCCCGTTGATTAACCACACCTCGCCATGCGCCGCCACCAGCGAGCGCGCCGGCTCCGATTCGCCGCCCACATAGATGCGCGGCCGCGCGCGGAACGGATCGGCCGGACGCAATTGATAATCGTCGATGCGGAAGTTGTCGCCGCGATGCTTGACGGTTTCGCCGCGCAGCAACGCATCGACGACCGTGATCCATTCGCGGCCGTACGCGTAGCGCTCGTCATGCTCCGCAAAGCCGATGCCGGCGCGCTCGAGTTCCGGCCGATTCCAAGCGTTGACGAGATTGATCGCGAAACGTCCGCCGCTGATGTGCTCGATCTGCTGCGCCATTTTTGCGAGCACCACCGGATGATAGAGATAGGGCTTGATAGCGGCGATGATCTCGATGCGCGACGTAAGCGCGGCCAATGCAGCCGATGCGGTCCAGGCCTCCAGCTGTTCGAGCGAAGGATCGTGCGGATTGATGGTGTGCTGCGCGACGAGCACCGAGTCGTAGCCGAGGCGCTCGGCCTCGAGGACGAGCGCCTTGTTGCGCGACCACGATGCGTCGTACGGCTCCGCGGGATCCTGCAGCGCCGCACGGCTGCCATGCACGAGCGCCCACACGCCGAAGCGGGGAAGTTTGGACATCGCCTGAATGACCCCGAACACAGAATGAGAAGGATGCTCATGCTAACGCCCGGCGCGCTCGCGGCCTTCCAATTTCTATCGATATCGAATTGACGTATCGGCATTTGCGGGCCGCGCCGGCCATGCGGCGCAGTTGCAACGCGACACTGCAAATCGCACGGCGCGAGCGGCGACGACCGGACGGGGGCGCGCTTGGCTAGCTTCCATTGAAGTCGGTGACGCGGGGCCGTTGGTGATAAGTTAGCCCACTCACAAGAAGATCTTGTATCTGCACGATGACACCGTATCTTCCGCTGAACGCGGTGCGGGCTGTCGCTTCGCGGATGCATGCGCCATGCTGTTGTTTAGCCCGTCCGCACGATGTCAGCGCGGTCCGTGCACACCTCGGACTGACGCTGCTGGATAGCCATGAAAGCTTCTTGCCTGTGACTCGCACAGCACCTATTCTGGTCATGCCGCGGCCCGCTTACTTGCATCCACAGCGATCGTTTTTTGGCCCAATGCTGCATGCGATCATGTACGAAACGCAAAGGCCGGTGCAACGAAGCAGGCAATGATGACGGGAGACGCATAATGCGCAATTCGCTTGTGGCCGCTTTCCTTGCACTGGGACTTGTCACCTCGTCGCATGGCTACGATGCAACCGGCAGAGGCGGCAAGGAGAGCGGGGAACGCGGCGACCACAGGACCCTCAAGGTCTTCGACAGTCAAGGCCACGTAGTGGGGCCCCTGGTTAGTTATCAGCCGCTCGGCACAATCGTTGACGTGAACGGCGTAACGATATTTGCTCCAGTTCAGCGCGCCAGCACCGGCACCAATACGCAGTACTCGGCGTCGCAGTTCCAATGGTCAGGCGCCTTCTCTGGTTATCTCACAACAGGTTGCAGCGCCTACCCGCTTATTACACCGAATTCGGCCTCATCTTCGCAGGTGCGTCCGGCTCAGATCGTGAGGCAAGGCGCTACGTCATTGCGTATATTGCCGGAGACACCTACTCGGCGCAGACCATACTCAAGTCATTTCGCTCTGGCGGCGCATGCGTCGTGAG
>NZ_DASXHN010000471.1:0-11281 GCF_036488505.1 Paraburkholderia sp.
CATGGCTCTTTCGCGTCGCAGTCCAGATTCCGAAAACAAAAAAGCCGTTCCGAATTTCATATTCCGGAACGGCTCTTAATGCTTAACTATTTGATACTTCAGAATTTTTTGGGGTGGCTGATGGGACTCGAACCCACGACGACAGGAATCACAATCCTGGACTCTACCAACTGAGCTACAGCCACCACTGACATTGCTCGACTTGCTCGAAAAAGCTGTCTCGCCAACGAAGAAACGAGATTATACGAACAGCGATTTGCTTTGCCTAGCCCTTTATTCAGAAATTTCGGCGGGCTCGCGCAGATGCTGTCTTGCTTCGTCGAAGATGGCGAGATCGCGCGCGGCGAGCCGTTTGCTGTCGGATAAAACGCGCCGCCAGCCACGCGCGCCCGCTTCGCCGCGATACAAACCCAGCGCATGACGCGTGATCGCGCCGAGGTAACTGCCCCGCGCCATTTCGAGGGCACAGTATTCGATCAGTTTTGCTTCGACCTGCTCGCGCGTGAGCGGCGTTTGCGGCGATCCGTAGAAGCGGGCGTCGACATCGGCCAGCACATACGGATTGTGATAAGCCTCGCGCCCGAGCATCACCCCATCGATGTGCTGCAGATGCGCGTTCACTTCATCGAGCGTCTTGATGCCGCCGTTGATGATGATCTCCAGTTGCGGGAAATCGCGTTTCAACTGGTACGCGTAATCGTATTTGAGCGGCGGAATTTCGCGGTTTTCCTTCGGGCTCAAGCCCTTCAGGATCGCGTTGCGCGCATGAACGATGAAGACTTCGCATCCCGCATCGGCGATGGTCCCCACGAAATCGCGCACGAACGCGTAGTCCTCGACCGCATCGACACCGATGCGATGCTTGACCGTCACCGGCACGGATACCGCGTCGCGCATCGCCTTCACGCAATCGGCGACGAGTTGTGGCTCGTTCATCAGGCACGCGCCGAACGCGCCGCGCTGGACCCGCTCGGACGGGCACCCGCAGTTCAGATTGATTTCGTCATAGCCCCATTGTTCGCCGAGCTTCGCCGAGCGCGCGAGGTCGTCGGGTTCGCTGCCGCCCAGTTGCAGCGCGACGGGTGCTTCGTCGGGCGTAAAGGCGAGATGACGCGGCACATCGCCATGCAGCAGCGCACCGGTCGTCACCATTTCCGTGTAAAGCCACGTATGGCGCGAAATCATCCGATGCAGTGAGCGGCAATGACGATCAGTCCAGTCCATCATCGGCGCGACGCATACGCGGCGGGGGCTGGGAGTATGAGGTGAAGACATGGGACGGCCGGACGGCTTCAGTCGAAACCGCGATTTTACCGCAACGCCGCGCAGCGCCGCCTTGGTCCTCAATGCCCATGGCCGCCCCTTCCGCCACCACCGGCACCCCACGAACTCCCGCCGCCGTGCATACCGCCATAGCCGCCGCCGTGCCCGCCGTGCCAGCCACCGCCATGCCAACCACCATGGCCGCCATGCCAGTAGCCATGCCCGCCATGGTAGTAGCAGCACGGGCCGCCGAAGCCGCCCCAGATGCCGACGGTGCCATACACCGGCGCATAGGGCGGTCCGTACGCGTACGGATAGTAAGGTTGGCCGTACGCATAGTCGTACCCCGGTGCAGGCGCGACCGCGCATCCGGTCATGGTCGCTGCGGCGGCCAGCAGCGTCATCGATGCAATGAGCCTGATCACGATTTTCTCCTTCCCATAAGCATCAGAAAGACCGCGCGCCGGGGAGTTCAGCGGCATTTGTGTCCGTCCGTTACCGCGTGGGCCAGCAGTCAGTGTGCGCAACGCCGCGAGGGGATCGAAGGCTGGCGCTCGGCTCGACCTCCGGCGCAATGTTGCGGCGTCTTACGACAGGGCCGTGGGGTAACAGTTGGTTAACGATCCGAAACGGAACTGAAGGGCTCGGCTGATATTTTCCGCTCAGACAATTGCCGGCACGCCCCCTGTCAATCCACACCACGATCCGTGCCTGACGGACGCTTTGCGCCAGATGTTCTGAAGCTAAAGGCAAACAACCTACTCGCTCGTGACGCCATCCGCCCACACTCGCCATCCGGCCATCGGTAGCCGTCCATGAAGCACGATCCGCAGGTGGTCGCGGCTGAGCAATCGCGTATCGCGGGCGATGCCTGCGTCGCGCGCGGCGACTTCGACGCCGCACTCGGGTATTTCGAATCCGCGCGCGCGCTCGAGCCCGAGGCCGCTGTCAACTACGAGCGTCTGGCGGCGACGCTCGTCGCGCTGCGCCGGTTTGGCGAAGCCGAGATCCGCTATCGCGAGGCGATTGCGCGCGATCCTGATAACGCTGACTCGCATCACGGACTCGGCTGGGCCCTCGAGCAGACGCATCGGCTCGAGGCGGCGGTGCATGCGTATCGCGAAGCGGCGCGTCTCAATCCGCACGCGGACGGCTCGACCAACAACATCGGCAACTGTCTGCAGGCGCTCGGCCGTTTCGACGAGGCGCACGACGCGTACCGGCGCGCGATCGACCGTGCGCCGCGCGTGCCGCTCTATTACCGCAACTTCGTGCAGACGAAACGTCTGTGCGCCGACGATCCGGTGTTCGCGCAACTGGAGCAGCTCGCCGGCGACGCCGATTCGCTCAGCCGCGCCGATCAGGCCGAGGTGCACTTCGCGTACGGCGCGGCGCTATCGGGCGTGGGCCGCAACGACGCGTCGTTCGACCACCTGCTCAAAGGCAATGCGCTGTACCGCGCCGGCATGCGCTACGACGAAGCGGAATCGCTGGGCTTGTTCGCGCGCTTGCCGCAGTGGCTCAGCGCGGACGTACTCGCGGCCGCTCGCGGTCTTGGCAATCCGTCGGCGGCGCCGATTTTTATCGTCGGTATGCCGCGTTCCGGCTCCACGCTGATCGAGCAGATTCTCGCGAGTCATCCGAAGGTATTCGGCGCGGGCGAACGCACCGAATTCAGCGAGGCGCTCGTCGCGGCTATTCGCCGTGAAGCCGGCGATCCGTTGCGGATGGATATCGACGCGTTGCCCGAAGCCGGTGCGGCGCGCTGGCGCGCACTCGGCGCGGATTATCTGCGGCGGATGCAACCTGTGCTGGCGGAAGTCGACCCGCCCGCAGCGTATTTCACGGACAAATATCCGTTCAATTTCATCAACGTCGGGCTGATTCATCTGGCGCTGCCGAATGCGCGTTTTATCCATAGCCGCCGTTCGCCAGTGCAGACCTGCCTGTCGATTTTTTCGCGGATTTTTCACGACGTACCATTCGGCTACGACCTCGGCGAGCTTGGCCGCTATTACCGCGCGTACGATGCGTTGATGGCCCACTGGCGGCGCTCGCTGCCCGAAGGCGTGATGATCGAGATCGCGTATGAGGAACTGGTCGACGATTTCGAATTCAACGTGCGTCGCATGCTTGCGCATTGCCGGCTCGAGTGGGACCCGTGCTGTCTCGCGTTTCATCAGACAGCGCGGCGCGTGAGCACGGCCAGTTCTGCGCAGGTGCGCCGGCCGCTTTACCGGACTTCGATACAGCGCTGGCAGCCGCGCCGGGAATTGCTAGAACCGCTATTGACCGCGCTCGGACCCGCGCTGGCGAATCTCGGCGATCGCATCGCAACCGGACGAAACGCGCGTTGATGATCGACGCCGCGATCAACGCGGCTTCGCCGTCGAATCAATACGTCGAATCAATACGTCGAATCAATACGTGCGAGCAATACCTAGGATCAATATGTCGAGTCAATACGTGGGGTCAATGCGCGCCGATGACGGCCGCGTGATGCAGCAACGGGTACACGCCCACGATGAATGCCGCGTAGAGCGCAGCCATCGTCACGCCCGCTGCCGTGCCCCAGATGTCGCGCGACGCGGCGCCCTGGCGGAAATGCAGCGGTAGCCCGACCAGCACATAGCCGATCACGAAGAACAGGATGACTGCGCGTACCGGCGACAGATCGTGGCCGATAAATTCAAGCACGGAGCTTAGATCGAATTGATGCATGAACGGGCGGGCAATGACGGCAGGCTGAAGTTCGCGTGACGCGGGAATGCATCGGAACACGCAGGACGATTCATTCACAGCGCGGCGATCTATGCGGATTAAAGTCCACGCGCTCGCGACGCGCAAGGAAAACACTGTATAAATTTGTACCGGCTGACATTGCTTGCAGCTTGCCTGCGTTGCAACTTTCATCCGGCTTCGCAGTACTTCGCGCGCGCTTTCGCGACGACGCCCGACGACATCAACGATGCTTGCGCGACGCATCGCGCAGCGGATCGAGCAGCGGCTTCAGACCGTTGTGATCGATCTCGTGCATCAACGCGAGCAGACGGCCGATCTCGCCTGGCGGAAAGCCCTGGCTCGCAAACCAGTTTAGGTAATGACCGGGCAGGTCGGCAATCACGCGGCCTTTATATTTCCCGTAGGGCATCACGCGCGTGACCAATAGTTCGAGTTGTTCGGGGTTCATGGTGAGCGAGTTTCGGACTGTACCCGGTCTTGCATACGGGCTGCACGATGCCGCCCGTGGCTTCGCATTCTAGCGTCGCTGCAGGCAGCGCGCCGGCATGGTAACGTCTGCCCGTTTGCGTTCACCTATTCAACAGGACAAGACAAATGGAATACCGCAAGCTCGGCGACTCCGACGTTCAGGTTAGCCTGATTGGCCTCGGCACCATGACGTGGGGCGAGCAGAACACCGAGCAGGAAGCGCATGCGCAGATCGACTACGCGCTCGATCACGGCGTCAATCTGATCGATACGGCCGAGATGTACCCGGTGCCGCCGCGCGCCGAAACGCAGGGCTCGACCGAGCGTTGCATCGGCACGTGGCTCGCGCAGCACAAGAGTGCGCGCGAGAAGATCGTGCTTGCCACCAAGATCGCCGGCCCGGCGCGTCAGCCCCACAACCCGCGTCATATCCGCGGCGAGGGCAACCAGTTCGATCGCAAGAATCTGACCGAGGCGCTCAACGGCAGCCTCGAGCGTCTGCAGACGGAATACGTGGACCTGTATCAACTGCATTGGCCGGATCGCAGCACGATGACGTTCGGCCGCCCGTCGTATCCGTGGGTCGACGATGCCTATACGGTGCCGATCGAGGAAACGCTGACCGTGCTCGCCGAATTCGTGAAGGCCGGCAAGGTGCGTCATATCGGCGTGTCGAATGAAACGCCGTGGGGCGTCGCGCAGTTTCTACGTGCGGCCGAGAAACTCGGCCTGCCGCGCATCGTCAGCATCCAGAATCCGTATAGCCTGTTGAATCGCACGTATGAAGCGGGTCTGTCCGAGTACGCGCATCGCGACAAGATCGGCCTGCTGGCCTATTCGCCGCTTGCGTTCGGCTGGCTGTCGGGCAAGTACGAAGGTGGCGCGCGTCCGGCTGGCGCCCGCATCACCCGGTTCGAGCGCTTCGCGCGCTACAGCAAGCCACATGCGGTGCAGGCGACCACGCGTTATGTCGAACTCGCGAAGCGTCATGGACTGTCGCCGGCGCAACTCGCGCTCGCGTTCGTCAACAGCCGGCCGTTCTTGACGAGCAATCTGATCGGCGCGACGTCGCTCGAGCAATTGAAGGAAAACATCGCTAGCGTTCAGGTGACGCTGGCGCCGGAAGTGCTCGCGGAGATCGACGCGTTGCACGAGTTGCAGCCGAATCCGGCGCCGTAAGCGCGAAGTGATTGCGGCGCGTGGGGCGGGCTGGCGTGGTGTCCACCTGGCCCGCCGCGCGTCGCCGCAATCGACGCGGGCTTGCTTCAGCCCGCCGCCTTCGCCGTCTCAGTCAGACTCGCGGAGCCCTTCTGCGACGCATACGGTGAGTTCTCACCAAGGTCCCAAAACAAACCCGCCATCATTTGCAGTCCCTCGCGCACGACCGGGCCCAGCAGGTGCTCGTTGGGTGCGTGCTGCGAGCACGCCGGGTACGAGTGCGGCACCCAGATCGTCGGCAGACCAAGCGTATCGGCGAACACTTCGTTAGGCAGCGTGCCGCCGAGATTCGGCAGTACCGCGGTCTTCTTGCCGGTGGTCTGTTCGAGCGACGCGATCGCCCATTTGACCCACGGATCGTCCGGGTTCAGACGGGTGGCCGGCGCGCCGCGTTCGACCTCGACGTCGACCAGCTGAAAACCATGCGCATCGAGATGTGCGCGCAGATGCTGGCCGAGGTTTTCCCAATCGGTGCCGACGACGAAGCGCAACTGGCAGTACGCGAACGCCGATGGCGGAATCGCGTTGACCGGGTTGTCCGGATTGCCCGCCTTGAGCGCCAACACTTCGAAACTGTTCCAGCCGAACACGCGCTCGGGCGCGCTCAGGCCCGGCTCGCCCCACTGATCGTCGACGATCGGGTCGCCCGGGCCGCCGCCGACTACGATGTCAGCCAGCGCGCGGCGCACCGCTGCGGGAATCGGCGGCGGACGCAGACCGTCGACCGCAATCACGCCGCGCGCATCGACGAGACACGCGAGCGCATTCGCAAGCACCGTTGCCGGGTTGCGCAGCAGGCCGCCCCAATTGCCCGAATGATGGGCGCCGTCGCGCAGGTTCAACGACAGCCTGAAATTGACGACGCCGCGCGAGCCGAGAAACACGGTCGGGCGCCGCGCGGCGAGACGCGGGCCGTCGGAGGCGATCAGCACGTCGGCGGCGAGCTCGTCGCGATGTGCGCGGCAGACCGCGTCGAGGCCCGGCGAGCCGGTTTCCTCGCCCATCTCGATCAGCAGTTTCGTGTTGAAGCCGAGCTTGCCGTCGCGCGCGGCGAGCACGCTCGCGAGCGCGGCCAGGTTGATCGAGTGCTGCCCCTTGTTGTCGGCGGTACCGCGGCCGAACCAGCGCTCCCCGTCGACCGTGACGGACCACGGCGTGAGCGGCGCGCGCCACTGGCTGTCGTAGCCGCGCACGACGTCGCCGTGACCGTAGATCAGCACGGTAGGCAGATGATCGCCTTCATGGCGGTTCGCGAGCAGGAACGGACCGAAGCCGCTGACCGGGTTGTCGACGATGCGCGAGCTAAAGCCGAGGCGCTGCGCAGCGGGCGTGATTTCGTCGGTCAGATAGGACAGCAGCAGCGCGCCGCGATCGCTTTCCTGGCTTTCGGTACGAAAGCCGACGCGTCGGTCCAGGTCGGCGAGAAAGGCGCCGGATTCGAAATGCCGGGTGGCGTGGTCGATCGCCTGGTTGCGGCTCATGCGTGTCTCCAATATGGGGATGGTGTTGACGATCGCGAAGGGCCGTAGCGGCGCCCGCGGCGATGCGCTGTCGAATGGTCTGGTTCGTTGCGGACGATTCTAGAAGCGCGCCATTTTTGCCACAATGATCGTGTTTCGAAGCATGCGTTGCCGGAAAGGCAAAGGTCGCAACCCGCGCAGCCGTTCGTCGCGTGGTCTTGCTTGCGCGCGCCGGTGCATAGCTGGCGCGCTTTCGTTGGCCATGTGGTTCGCGCGGTCCGCAACCCCACCCCCGATGAGTGGGCGATAGAGCGACGAACCGCACCATAAACGGGCCAAATGTCTCCCGGAATACGAATCACGACCTAAACTGTGATGGACGGAGCAGGGCGCCGCAACGCAGGCGCAACGATCACGGGAGCCGCGCAGCGGCGACGGCGCGGGAGCGTTGCTGCAACGCACTGGCAAGGGGGTCATCAGAAAAACAGGTGTGGCGCGTCGAGCCGATGGCGTGCCCGCCAACACCAGCGATAGGACCAGGACATCAATGGCGCAACAGAAAACCAATCCAAAGCTCGAGCAGGCACTCACGCGCGGCGATCTGGCGATCCGTCAGGCGAATTCGGCGCGAGCGACCGCGCTGTTGCGGGCGCTGGCCAAGATGATCGTCGATGCGTCGGCGACCATCGGCGTGGAAGCCTCTACGCTGATTCATGATGGCGACAGGATCTACGATCCCGCCGACGGGCTGTGGCCGCAGGCGCTGTTGATCTCGCTCGATGGTCCGGTCGAGGATGCCGATCCGGACGAGGTGCGCACCGTGCGGCTGATCGCGGACGATCCGGGCACCGTGTTCAGGGTCGAGTGGCAGCGTGCCGATGGCAAGATCGGACGGCACGAGGGCGGCCCGTTCGCGACGGTCGCGTTCATTTCCGATGTCGAGATTCCCTGGACCGATGATGAGGATTGACCGCGCGCATCGACCGTAACGACCGGCTGCCCGCCCGTACGCATGCGCGCTCGCACGCATGCAGGATGCGGGCCGTGCGTGCCCGGTGGTGACCTCTTCGCCGGGTTTGCGTCTGACGCCGCTGCCTACTTCATCATCCTGCGGCGAAACAGGATCGCCGCCACGATGAAGCCGCCCACCGCATAAGCGAGCAGCACGCCGACATGCAGCACCGCGTGATCGACTGCCCGCCCGAGCATCACCGGGCGCATCAGATCGACCGCATGCGCGAGTGGCAGCGCCGCGGCCCCGGCTTGCGCGATGGCGGGCAATTGCGACGCAGGGAAGAACACGCCCGAGAGCAGCAGCATCGGCGTGAGCACCAGCGTCTGGTAGAACATGAAAAAGTCGTACGACGGCGCGACGGCCGTCACGACCATCGCGATGCTCGCGAACGCGAGACCCGTGAGCACGATGATCGGCAGCCCGAGCAGCATCGACGGGAAATTCGCGTAGCCGAGTGCGCCGGCCACCAGCATGATCGCCGCGCCCGATAGCACCGACTTGGTGGCCGCCCACACCACCTCGCCGAGCACGATATCGCCGAGCGTGAGCGGCGTATGCATGATCGCCTCCCAGGTGCGCTGCACATGCATGCGCGAAAAGCCTGAATACATCGACTCGAAACTCGCTGACATCATCACGCTCGACGCCACCGTGCCCGCCGCCAGAAACGAGATGTACGACACGCCGTCGACCTGCCCGACCATCAGCCCGAGCCCGAAGCCGAGACCGAACAGATAGATCATCGGGTCCGCGAGGTTGCCGAACATCGACGCGATCGCGAGCTTCTTCCACACCAGATAGTTGCGGCGCCATACCGCGACCCAGTTCACCGCGTTGGCGGGGAAGGCGGCGAACGGTTCCTGCGCCGATGGCGTGCGGTCGTCAGTTTCGTAAGTGCGTGCGTCCATTGCTGACTCGTGGTTTGTCCGGCTAATTCCAGGCTGACTGCCGGCTATTTTCCGCCGGCGTTTCGGTGCTCTTGCCGCGTTTAGTGCGATGTCGTGCGATACGGTGCAAGGTGGTGCGACGCCGCGGAGGCCTGCGCGGTGTGTGCGCGAGCGAGTCTTCCTGCGGATGCCGACGGCCATTGCGTGCATGTTCCGGTGCTTATCCTCAGTCCTGCATCTCGCGGCCGGTCAGCCGCAAAAACACGTCCTCGAGATTCGCGGGGCGATGCAGATAGCGCAGATCGGCGCGCTGCTTAAGCCGCGCATGCACCGGCTGCGCGTCGTTCACGTAGCAGAACAGCGTCTCGCCGCTGATCTCGGCCCGTTCGACGAGTGGCGCGAGCTCATCGCGCAACGCAAACGGATCGGGGCCGTAGATCTCGATTACATCGCAGCCGATTTCTGCGGCGATGAGCTCGCTCGGCGCACCCTCGGCGATCTTCCGTCCTTCCTCGATCACGCATAGCCGGTGGCAAAGCCGCTCCGCCTCTTCCATGAAGTGGGTAGTCAGCAGAATGGTTTTGCCGCGCACGAGCAACGAGCGCAGCCGCTCCCAGATCAGATGGCGGGCCTGCGGATCGAGCCCGGTGGTCGGCTCATCCATGATCAGCACGTCGGGATCGTTAATCAGCGCGCGCGCAAGCGTGAGACGCCGCTTCATGCCGCCGGACAACTCGCTCACACGCGCATCCGCCTTGCTTTCGAGGCGTGCAAATTCGAGCAGCGCCGGCACCGCCGCGCGGCATTGCGCGGCGCTCAAGCCGAAGTAGCGGCCGAATACCAGCAGGTTTTCGCGCACCGTGAAATCGGGGTCGAGGTTGTCGAACTGTGGCACCACGCCGACGCGCGCGCGTGCGACCCGCGCGCGGCCGGGTATCGGTTCGCCACACAGGCGGATCGTGCCGGCGTCCGGAGAGGCGATGCCCAGCAGCATGCGCAGCGTGGTGGTCTTACCCGCGCCGTTCGGGCCAAGCAAGCCGAAACATTCGCCGGCGTTGACATGGAATGACAAACCGTCGACGACGGTCTTTTGGCCGTAGCTTTTTCTGACCTGGCGGAATTCGATGGGGGCGGCGGACATGGGTCGATCGAGGCTCCGGCGGAAGGTGCGACGTACGCGCTGCGGATGCGCCAGCGTAACGTCGTGATGGCCGCGCAAGCCACTCATTCTAGGATATTGGCGAGCGATGCAGATGGGCGCTCGGGAACGGGATATGCGTGCTACGCGCTGGCCGGTAGGTCGCACGTTGTCGCGACCGAGCCCACACGAGCGCTAAGCGCCGGTTGCCGAGGGAAGCTGCCGACACGATGTTTCGCCTTCCGCATCGTTGTGCAGGTCCGCGTGATAGTTGCCCAACGCTTGTGCGTACCGGATGCGATGCACCGACTGCGCACTCAGCGTTTTCCATCCCTTGCAAGCCGAATTGCGGCGCACCATGATTGACTCATACCGCGCGTTCCGCGCGAGGGGAGAAAACGATGGCGAGCTACCAGAAAATCCTGCTGTGCTACGACGGCTCGCGTGAAGGCCGCAAAGCGTTGCGTTGCGGTGCCGATCTGGCGTTGGATCTGAAGGCGGAAACGCACCTGCTGTCGGTCGTCGACATGCGTTCGAGTATTGCGCAAAGCGCGGGTCTGCTGACCGACGTCGCGTGCGGCAGCTTCGAAAAAACCGCGCGCGAAATTCTCCAGGAAGGGGTTAACTGGCTGACCGAGCGCGGCGTGAGCGCGCAAGGGCATTTCGCGTTCGGTCACCCGATCGACGAGATCGCCAATCTCGCCAATGAGTTGCAAGCGGATCTCGTCGTGGTCGGCCATCGCTGTCGGACCGGATTGTCACGATGGTGGATGGGCGCGGGTAATACACCGCTGCTCGATCGGATTTCGTGCAGCATTCTGGTCGCCTGTTCGTCCGGCCAGGAACAGCAGCAGGCCGCGGCTGCGTGATCTGGCATTGCCACGTTAGATACCGCGACGCGCTTTCACGTGGCTGAGCCAGGATGCTCAGCCACGCATCGTCCTTTCTCCGTCAGACTGCCACGTCACTCGTTCAGACTGATCGCGGCCAGCTTCCAGGTCACCAGCCCTTCGCGCCGGAAGATCGCCGAGTAGTTCGCGTTGCTTTCCCCACGGCTGTACGTGACGACAAACTCGTTAAGACTGCGATA
>NZ_DASXHN010000015.1:0-16034 GCF_036488505.1 Paraburkholderia sp.
CAGACCGGCGAGGAACAGCGCCATCACGAAGCCGGTGGACTGCCATACGGCCGCGATCACGACGCAGAAGATCGCCCTGTCCGGATCGCCGAGCCAGTTGAACGAGAAGCTCGTCCAGCCCCAGTCGTGAAACACCTTCTCGATGCCGATGCTTGGCGTCAGGATCCACTGCCACGCGGTACCGGTCACGATGAACGACAGCGCCATCGGGTACAGGAACACCGCGCGCAGCGCACCCTCGTTGCGGATCTGCTGATCGAGCAGGATCGCCAGAAACAGACCCAGGCCGATGCAGATCGCGATGAACGGAATGCCGAACCAGCCGAGGTTCGCGGCCGAGGTCCAGAACACGTCGTTGTCGAACAGTTCGCGATAGCGATCGAGCCCGGCGAACTCGAAACGGGGCATCAGCCGCGACGTCGACAGCGACAGATAGCCGGTGATTGCGATAAAGCCATACACGAAGATCAGGCTGATCACGACGCTGGGCGCAAGCACCAGCTTCGGAATCCAGCGATCGGCGAGGGCCGCCGTGGGCGACACGCGGCGGGTGGCGGCAGCCGTTTTCCCTTTTCCGCTGATAGAAGCAGTCACTACTCGACTCCTGCTCAAACTGTGCCGTGCGGCTTGCCGCCCACGCATGGTGCGGGACCGCGACAGCATGGGTGTGACTCGATGAAACCAGGGCGAAGCCGCTTGCTGCCCCGCATCGGCACGTCACGCTCGACGCGGCAGGACGTTCGGACAACGCGGCCTCGCGCATGCGCCCGGAGTTCGACTGCAAGCCACCGGGCGCAACGCTTCGCTTACTTCACTTACTTGGTCTTCGCGGCCTTCGCGAGCGCCTGAATCGCGGTCTTGGTATCTTCCTGCGAGTTCATGAACTTCGTGACGACGTCGGAGATGGCGCCAGCAGCCGCGTCCGGTTGAGCCATCCCGTGAGCGAGCGACGGCACGTAGCCGCCCGCCTTGATCGCGGTCTGCTCATCCGCGTACGACTTCTTCGCGCAGTCGTCGAACTTGTCCATCGGCACGCCCAGGCGCACCGGGATCGAGCCTTTGTACAGGCTGAACTGCTCCTGGAATTCCGGCGACATGATGGTCTTCGCGAGTGCGAGCTGGCCCGGCGTAGCGGCCTTCTGGCCCTTCTGCTGGAAGAACACGAACGAGTCGACGTTGAACGTGTAGGCCTTTTCGGTGCCCGGCACGGCCGCGCAGACGAAGTCGGTGCCCGACTTCTTGCCGGCGTTGCTGAATTCGCCCTTCGCCCAGTCGCCCATGAACTGCATGCCGGCCTTGCCGTTGATGACCATCGCCGTCGCGAGGTTCCAGTCACGGCCCGTGCGGCCGGCGTCGAAGTAGCCCTGGATCTTGCGGACGGTGTCGAACACCTGGACCATCTTGTCGGAGGTCAACGCCTTCTCGTCGAGGTCGACGATCGCCTTCTTGTAGAAGTCAGCGCCCTGCGACAGTACGACGTCCTCCCACAGCGTCAGATCCTGCCACGGCTGGCCGCCCATTGCGATCGGCTGGATGCCCGCGGCTTTCATCTTGTCAGCCACCGCGAAGAATTCAGGCCATGTGGTCGGGACCTTGCCGCCCGCCTTGTCGAGCGCCGCCTTGTTGATGTACAGCCAGTTCACACGATGCACCGAGAACGGTGCGGCAACATAGTGGCCGTCCGCGTGCATGATCTTGTCGATTTCCGGCGGCAGGTTCTTTTTCCAGTCGCCGGCGACCGAGTCGATCGGCACCAGCACGCCCTGCGAAGCCCACTCCTGGATCAGCGGACCCTTGATCTGCGCGGCGCTCGGCGCGTTGCCCGAGATGACCTGCGTCTTCAGTGCCGTCATGGCTGCCGCGCCAGCGCCGCCCGCAACCGCGAAGTCCTTCCACGTGTAGCCTTGCTTCGTCATGTCGTCCTTGAGGACGCCGACGGCCTTCGATTCGCCGCCCGAAGTCCACCAGTGCAGCACTTCGATCGACTCGGCCGCCTGTACGGCCGACACGCCACACATCAGACCCGCTGCGCACAGAGCGCCCATGATCGCGCGAAATTTCATTGCTTATCTCCTCCAGACACCTGAACAAAAAAACGAATGGCCCCTGATGTCGCCAGGGTGCTGTGGTTGGTTCAAACAGGCAAAACACTGGGCGATCGGGCACGGTCGGGCGCACGCGCGAACGCATGTGCCGGCGGACCGATGTCCGGCCGCTGGACGCTCAAGAGGTGAGTGGTTCGGGATGCAACTGACTGTCTCCTCTTTTGATTTTTGCCTGCCCGCGTCGCGCGGCAGACTCGAGGTACTTCATGCGCCGATCCGCGGCCGGCCGGCAAGCGCGGCCCCTGTCCGATAACATGCGGGGGACGCCCGGCGATTCGCGAAACGCGCACCCCGCCTGAACAGCGCACGCTTTTTTCATCGAATTAGCGCTACCTCTTGATTTGGATTGTAGTTAAACTACAATTCAGTGTCAAAAAAATTTTTATCGGACTACGGTCGCTCTTCCGGTCAGCGCGCGGGACTGCGCGCTCCATACCGGCTCGGCGCGGCGGCCCCTCAGGACATCGCGGAGACTCATGCAAACCGATTCAAGTTTCACCTTCGTTCTCTTTGGCGGAACCGGCGATCTGTCGATGCGCAAGATCCTGCCCGCGCTGTTCGAGGCGCACCGCGCCGGCGGCATGCTCGCGGACAGCGGCAAGATCGTGGCGGTGGCGCGGCACGTGGCGGATCGCGGCGAGTACCTGCAATGGGTGGACGAGCACGTCAAACCGTACGTGTCGAAGAACGGTGTGGACGAAGCCGCATGGACGGGCTTCCTCGCGCGCATCGAGTTCGTGAAGATCGACCTCGGCAAGCCGGAAGACTTCGTGCATCTGCGCGACGCGGTCCAGGATCTGCCTGGTATCCGCGTCTTCTATCTGGCGACCGGTCCGTCGCTGTTCGTGCCGATCTGTCATGCGCTCGCGTCGGTCGGACTCAATACCAACGCGCGCATCGTGCTCGAAAAGCCGCTTGGTTACGATTTGAAATCGTCGAATGCGATTAACGATGCGGTCGGCGAGATCTTTGCAGAAGAGCAGATCTACCGGATCGACCATTACCTCGGCAAGGAGCCGGTGCAGAACCTGCTCGCGCTGCGTTTCGGCAATGCGCTGTTCGAGCCGCTGTGGCGTCGCGACTGGGTCGAGAGCATCCAGATCACGATTGCCGAAGAGCTAGGCGTCGAAGCGCGCGGCGATTTCTACGACAATACCGGCGCGCTGCGCGACATGGTGCAGAACCACCTGTTGCAATTGCTGTCGATCGTCGCGATGGAGCCGCCCCATTCGATGGATTCGGACTCGGTGCGGGACGAGAAACTGCGCGTATTGCGTGCGCTAAAACCCGTCGATCCCCAGGAGATCGGCAAGGTTGCGGTGCGCGGCCAGTATCATTCGGGCGTGATTCGCGGCAACGCGGTACCGGCCTACGCGACCGAGCACGGCGTGAAGCCCGATAGTTCCACCGAAACCTTCGTCGCGCTGAAAGTCGAGATAGAGAACTGGCGCTGGGCCGGCGTGCCGTTTTTCCTGCGCACGGGCAAGCGGCTCGCGGATCGGGTCGCCGAGATCGTCGTGAATTTCCGTCCAGTCCCACATTCGGCGCTCGGCGTATCGGCGCTGCGCGCCGGCGCGAACCGCCTCGTGATCCGCCTGCAGCCGAACGAGATGATTCGTCTGTACTGTCTTGCAAAGCAGCCCGGCGAGGGCATGAACCTCGCGAGCGTGCACCTCGACCTCGCGTTCGACCAGTTCTTCCGCGAAGGGCAGATGGAGGCGTATCAGCGACTGCTGCTCGACGTGATCCACGGCCGCCTCGCGCTGTTCGTGCGGCGCGACGAGCAGGAAGCCGCGTGGCGCTGGGTCGAACCGATCCTGAACGAATGGCAGGCGTCGCATAAGCCGCCCAAGCCGTACGCGGCGGGCACGTGGGGACCGGCCGCGGCGAGCGCGATGCTCGCGCAGCACGGCACCTGCTGGCTCGAGGAAGAGAATTGAGGCTAACGAATCGATGAACGCCGCCGCGCGATATCGACAACCCTCGCAGCAATACTTCGCGCGGCGCCGGCAGCGCCCACCGACGAACTGAACGGAATCGCGCCGGTATCGTGTAAGACGTCTGCAAGCCACCCCAATCGCAGACATCGCGCGAAAGCAGCACCGCTGATTCCGCAGAGCCAACAAGAAAGCAGCACGGAGGAGAAGTGATCCAGCTTAACGCTTTCGACGACCAGCGCGCCCAATCGGACGCGCTGGCGAAAGCGGTGGGCGACGCGCTACATGCGTCGCTTGCCGCGACGGCGGCCGTCACCGGCACGTCGGACCCGGGCGCGCGCCCGGCCATGCTGGCCGTATCCGGCGGCGCGAGCCCGCGTCCGTTCCTCGAGACGCTCTCCACTCAGGCGTTCGACTGGCCGCGCATCGCGGTGACGCTGGTCGACGACCGCTGGGTGCCGGACACCGACAGCGCCAGCAACGCGCAACTCGCGCGCGCCACGCTGCTGCAGCATGCCGCGAGCAGCGCGACCTTCTGGCCGCTGGTCGACACCAGCAAAGATCTCGATGCGCACGTCGCCGCGCTGAACGCTGATGCTCGCTTTGCCGCGGTACCGGACGTCGCGGTGCTCGGCATGGGCGAGGATGGCCACACGGCGTCGATCTTCGCCGACGCGCCCGAATGGGATCGCGCCATCACCACGACCGAACACTTCGTCGCCGTGCATCCGCGCGCCGCGCCGCATGCACGCGTGAGCTGGTCGCTTTCCGCGCTGAAGGAAGTGAAGCACCTGTTTCTGCTGATCGCTGGACCGCGCAAGATGGACGTGCTCAATGCAGCCGCCGCTTCGCTACAAAAAAATGCCATCTCGCAGTTGGCGAACGACAAGGGAGTGAGACTCGATGTCTACTGGTGTGCAAACTAAAGCGATCCCGGGCGCGGGGCAGCACGCCGACGGACCGCGACTGCTTGCCGACATCGGCGGCACTAATGCGCGCTTCGCGCTCGAGACGGGCCCCGGCGAAATCGGCTCAGTGCAGGTCTATCCGTGCGCGGACTATGCGGGTGTCGCCGAGGTCATCACGCAGTATCTGAAAGACATGAAGATCGGCCGCGTCAACCACGCGGCGATCGCGATCGCGAACCCGGTCGACGGCGACCAGGTGAGCATGACCAATCACGACTGGACCTTCTCGATCGAAGCGACGCGCCGCGCGCTCGGCTTCGACACCCTGCTGGTCGTCAACGATTTCACCGCGCTGGCGATGGCGCTGCCCGGGCTGACCGACGCGCAGCGCGTGCAGGTGGGCGGCGGCGCTCGCCGCCCGAACAGCGTGATCGGCCTGCTCGGCCCCGGCACCGGCATGGGCGTGTCGGGCCTGATTCCCGCCGACGACCGCTGGATCGCGCTCGGCAGCGAAGGCGGTCACGCAACCTTCGCGCCGGCCGACGAGCGCGAGGACATCGTGCTGCAATACGCGCGCAAGAAGTGGTCGCACGTGTCGTTCGAACGGGTCGCCGCGGGTCCGGGCATCGAGGTGATTTACCGCGCGCTCGCGGGCCGCGACAAGAAGCGCGTGGCCAGCAACATCGACACGATCGAAATCGTCAAACGCGCGCTCGATGGCGAGCCGCTCGCGGCCGAATCGGTCGACGTGTTCTGCGGCATTCTCGGCACCTTCGCCGGCAATATCGCCGTGACGCTCGGCGCGCTCGGCGGCATCTATATCGGCGGCGGCGTGGTGCCGCGCCTCGGCGAATTCTTCGCGCGCTCGTCGTTTCGCAAGCGCTTCGAGGCAAAGGGCCGCTTCGAAGCCTATCTGCAAAGCGTGCCGACCTATGTGATCACCGCCGAATACCCGGCCTTCCTCGGCGTGTCGGCGATTCTCGCCGAGCAGCTGTCGAATCGCGCGGGCGGCAGCTCGTCGGCGGTGTTCGAGCGGATTCGCCAGATGCGCGACGCGCTGACGCCGGCCGAGCGCCGCGTCGCCGATCTCGCGCTGAACCATCCGCGCTCGATCATCAACGATCCGATCGTCGATATCGCGCGCAAGGCCGACGTGAGCCAGCCGACCGTGATCCGCTTTTGCCGCTCGCTCGGCTGTCAGGGCCTGTCGGATTTCAAGCTGAAGCTCGCGACCGGTTTGACCGGCACGATTCCGGTCAGCCACAGCCAGGTGCATCTGGGCGACACCGCGACCGACTTCGGCGCGAAGGTGCTGGACAACACCGTGTCCGCGATTCTGCAGTTGCGCGAGCATCTGAACTTCGATCAGGTCGAACGCGCGATCGATCTGCTGAACGGCGCGCGGCGCATCGAGTTCTACGGGCTCGGCAATTCGAACATCGTCGCGCAGGATGCGCACTACAAGTTCTTCCGCTTCGGCATTCCGACGATCGCTTATGGCGACCTGTATATGCAGGCGGCCTCGGCGGCATTGCTCGGCAAGGGTGATGTGATTGTCGCGGTGTCGAAATCGGGGCGCGCGCCCGAGCTGCTGCGCGTGCTCGACGTCGCGATGCAAGCCGGCGCGAAAGTGATCGCGCTAACGTCGAGCAACACGCCGCTCGCCAAGCGCGCGACCGTCGCGCTGGAGACCGATCACATCGAGATCCGCGAGTCGCAGTTGTCGATGATCTCGCGCATCCTGCACCTCGTGATGATCGACATTCTCGCGGTCGGCGTGGCGATTCGCCGCGCGATGCCGAGCGACGACGTCGCGGAGACAGTCGAGCGCGCCCGCGAAGGCGCGGACGACGACGCGAGCGCGGTGCTCGACTGGCTGAGCCACGGCGCGGCTTCGTCGGCGAGAGACTGACGCGGGCGGCGGGTTCCGCTGCGCCGACGGCGAGTGAACAAACCCGCGCGGTCTGCTTCGAACGCGAAGCACACCGCGCGGGTTTTCTTTTATATGCTGCTCGAAAAGCGATCGATAATAGCTGCTTTATCGCCTGACGCGCCGCGCCGCTCGCCATGATCATCCGCCCGCATCTCAACTGGTTCCGCATGCTGCTCGCGTGGCGCGGCTCGGTGCTGCCGCAGTTGCTGCCGCGGCTCTCGCTAATCTTCGTCATCTCGATCATCGCGCTTGCCGCGCACGATCATCTGTTACCCGTCAACCTGAACCTGAATACGACCGCGCCGTTTTCGCTGGTCGGTATCGCGCTCGCGGTGTTTCTCGGCTTTCGCAACAACGCGAGCTACGACCGCTGGTGGGAAGCGCGCAAGCTGTGGGGGCAGTTGCTCAACGAGTCGCGCTCGCTCACGCGCCAGGTGCTGACGCTGCCGTCGCGCGAGTTGCCGGAACCGGACGCCGCCGAATTTCTCGCCGTGCTGAGCGCGTTGCCGCATGCGCTGCGTCATCAGTTGCGTCGGACCGATCCGCGCGAGGATCTCGCCGCGCGCGTGCCCGCAGCGCTATTCGAGCGCGTGATGACCGCGCGCTACAAGCCGGCCACGCTGATGCTCTGCCTCGGCGAATGGGTGCGGCGCCACGCACGCGCGGGCGCGCTCGATTCGATGGCGGTGCTCGCGTTCGACCGGAATCTGAACGGCTTGTCGGATGTGATTGGCGGCTGTGAGCGGATCGCGTCGACACCGCTGCCGTTCGCGTATTCGGTGATGATTCACCGCACCGTGTATTTCTTCTGCGCGTCGCTGCCGTTCGGTCTCGTCGACAGCATCGGCATTTTCACACCGGTGTTCGCCGTGTTCGTCGCCTATACGTTCATGGCGCACGAGGCGATCGCGTCGCAACTCGAAGAGCCGTTCGGCACCGATGACAACGACCTCGCACTCAACACGATGTCCGCTGCAATCGAAGATGCGATGCGCGATCTGCGCGGCGAACCGGCGCTCGCGGCGGCCGAGCCGCAGCGCGAAACTTATCTGCTCGATTGACGGTGTGACGGCGGGCGCCGGTAGTTGTCGGCAGCTTAGTCGTTGCCGACCGTTTCCGACAGTCGCTTGATCGTCGCGACGCGCGCCCCGATGATGTCGATACGCCCGCGTTCGTCGACGAGCGGCGTCGATGCCGTCAGATAGGCGCTCCACGCGCGTTGCGCGCGCACGAGCGTGGGCCGCGAGCGCGGCGGCATCTTCGAATGGAGTACCCGGTAGTAGCGGTTCAGATCGAACATCGCGTGTTCGCAATGCGCATCCGCTCTGCATGCGCGCGGCCGGCGCGGCGGCGGCCCGCTCACACTGGCGAGCACGCTGCGCAACACGAGCGCGCGATCGCGCACCGGCTGCAACTGCATGTCCGCCTCGGACAGCACGTACGTCGAACCGCGGGTCGTCGCGAATACCGCGGCCAGCAACTGCTGCTCGGCATCACGCGACGTGAGCCAGCTCGACTGGCTCTTCTGCCATAACCTGCGCCGCGCGGGCGGCAGCTTCGACAGCAACTGCTGATACGCGCTGTCGACCGCCGCCTTCCAGCCGATCCGCGCGTTGTCCATGCACTGCACCTGCCCCATCGTCGTCGACATGTCGGCGCGCGCGAGACACGCGCGCATCGACGCGTCGATCGGATCGGCGGCGGCGACTTCCGCATGCGCGGTCGAACTCAGCGTGCCGCCGAGCGCCGCCGCACCCGCCAGTAGCGCGACGGCCAATGCACGGCCGCCGCGCCGCCAGCGATCGACGCCCGCCAGGAACGTCACGCGCCGCATCGTCAGAGGCGAACGCAATCGACGAAATATTCGATGCGCCCGTTGATCATTTCGCCGACGAGCCCGTGGATATCCGTATGGAAGCCCGGGAAGCGCTCATTGAATTCGCGGGCGAAACGCAGGTAGTTGACGATCGTGCTGTTGAAACGCTCACCCGGAATCAGCAGCGGAATACCCGGCGGGTACGGCGTGAGCAGGATCGACGTGACACGGCCTTCGAGTTCGTCGATCGGTACCCGGTCGATGTCGCGGTGCGCGAGCTTCGCAAATGCGTCGGACGGCTTCATCGCAGGCTCCATGCTCGACAGGTACATCTCTGTCGTCAGGCGCGCGATGTCGTTCGCGCGATAGACGCTATGGATCTGCTGGCACAGATCGCGCAGGCCGACCCGCTCGTACATCGGATGATGCTGCACGAACTCGGGCAACACGCGCCACAGCGGCTGGTTGTTGTCGTAGTCGTCCTTGAATTGCTGCAGCTCGGTCACCATCGAGTTCCAGCGACCCTTCGTGATGCCGATCGTAAACATGATGAAGAACGAGTACAGGCCGGTCTTCTCGACGATGATGCCGTGCTCGGCCAGGTACTTGGTGACGATCGCCGCCGGGATGCCGGTTTCGCCGAAGCCGCCGTCCATGTCGAGACCCGGCGTGACGATCGTCGCCTTGATCGGGTCGAGCATGTTGAAGCCTTCGGCAAGCGGACCGAAACCGTGCCATGCATCGTTCGGGCGCAACATCCAGTCGTCGCGCGAGCCGATGCCTTCCTCGGCGAACTGGTCCGGGCCCCACACCTTGAAGAACCAGTCGTCGCCGTATTCGGCGTCGACTTTGCTCATCGCGCGGCGAAAGTCGAGCGCTTCCGCAATCGATTCTTCGACGAGCGCGGTGCCGCCAGGCGCTTCCATCATCGCCGCTGCCACGTCGCACGACGCGATGATCGCGTACTGCGGGCTCGTCGACGTGTGCATCAGATACGCTTCGTTAAAGCGATGCTTGTCGAAGCGGCTGTTCTTCGAGTCCTGCACGACGATCTGCGAGGCCTGCGAGATGCCGGCCAGCAGCTTGTGCGTGGAGTGGGTCGCGTAGATCATCGCACCGATGCGCGGACGGCCCGCGCCGATCGCGTGCATGTCCTGGTAGAACTCGTGAAATTCGGCGTGCGGCAGCCACGCTTCGTCGAAATGCAGCGTGTCGAGCCATTCGCCCAACATCTCCTTGATCATTTCGACGTTGTAGATCACGCCGTCGTACGTGCTTTGCGTGATCGTCAGGATGCGCGGCTTCAGGCTCGGGTTGTTCGCCAGCGCTTCGCGCGCGAACGGATTGGCCTCGATCTTCTTGCGGATGTTTTCCGGCTCGAATTCGCTGCGCGGGATCGGGCCGATGATGCCGAAGTTGTTGCGAGTCGGCGTGAGGAACACCGGAATCGCGCCGGTCATCGTGATCGCGTGCAGGATCGACTTGTGGCAGTTGCGGTCGACCAGCACGATGTCGCCAGGCGCCACTGTACCGTGCCAGACGATCTTGTTCGACGTCGACGTGCCGTTGGTCACGAAGAACACGTGATCGGCGCTGAAGATGCGCGCGGCGTTGCGCTCCGACGCGGCCACCGGACCCGTGTGGTCGAGCAGCTGGCCGAGTTCGTCGACCGCGTTGCAGACGTCGGCGCGCAACATGTTCTCGCCGAAGAACTGGTGGAACATCTGGCCGAGCGGGCTCTTCAGGAATGCGACGCCGCCCGAGTGGCCCGGGCAGTGCCACGAGTACGAACCCTCTTCCGCGTACTGCACCAGTTCCTTGAAAAACGGCGGCGCGAGCGAGTCCAGATAAACCTTCGCCTCGCGGATGATATGGCGCGCGACGAACTCCGGCGTGTCCTCGAACATGTGAATGAAGCCGTGCAGCTCGCGCAGGATGTCGTTCGGCAGATGGCGCGACGTGCGCGTCTCGCCGTACAGGAAGATCGGGATGTCGGCGTTGCGGCGGCGCACTTCGGTCACGAACGCGCGCAGCGCGACGATCGCGGCCGCGAGTTCCGGCGTCTCGCCTTCGACCACCACATTGTCGACGTAGGGCAGCAACTCGTCGTCGTCGATCGACAGGATGAAGCACGATGCGCGGCTCGACTGCTGCGCGAACGAAGTCAGATCGCCGTAGCTCGTCAACCCGAGCACTTCCGCGCCTTCTTTCTCGATGGCTTCGGCCAGCGCCCGGATGCCGGAACCCGAGATGTTCTCGGAGCGGAAGTCTTCATCGATGATGACGACGGGAAAACGGAACTTCATGGGCGATTCTCCAAAAAGAAAACGACCGCTGCGTTATGTCGTAATCGC
Organism: Paraburkholderia sp.; assembly: GCF_036488505.1. Lineage (GTDB taxonomy): Bacteria > Pseudomonadota > Gammaproteobacteria > Burkholderiales > Burkholderiaceae > Paraburkholderia. The sequence continues at coordinate 11,054 of NZ_DASXHN010000015.1, forward strand.
AGCGGTCACCCGATATAGCCGATGGGTCGATACGCCGCCGACGTCACGTTTTCGGCAACGTGACGCCGTGCTGACCTTGATATTTGCCGCCGCGATCCGCGTACGAGGTTTCGCAAATCTCGTCGCTTTCGAAAAACAGCACTTGGGCGACGCCTTCGTTCGCGTAGATTTTCGCCGGCAAAGGTGTCGTATTCGAGAATTCGAGCGTCACGTGCCCTTCCCATTCCGGCTCGAACGGCGTCACGTTGACGATGATTCCGCAGCGCGCATAGGTCGACTTGCCGAGACACACGGTCAGCACGCTGCGCGGAATGCGGAAATACTCGACCGTGCGCGCGAGCGCGAACGAATTCGGCGGGATGATGCAGACGTCGCCCTTGAAATCGACAAACGATTTCTCGTCGAAGTTCTTTGGATCGACGATCGTCGAATTGATGTTCGTGAAGATCTTGAATTCGTCGGCGCAGCGGATGTCGTAGCCGTAGCTCGACGTGCCGTAGCTGACAATCTTCCGGCCGTCTTCGGAGACGCGAACCTGATCGGGCGCAAACGGCTCGATCATCTTGTGCGAGCCGGCCATGCGCCGGATCCACTTGTCGGATTTGATAGTCATAGGTGAACGCTGCTCGACGTGAATGACAGGTGACGAAAGGTGGGTGAAAACGGCTGGCGCCCAGCCGGCCGGCGAAGGCGCTTATTTTACGCGATCACGGCCATGCTGCAGCCGATGCGGCAGCCGCGCGCGCCACGGGCAGCCCGGCGGCGGACGCCGGCCATGGATACCCGGGGACACTGAAGGTTCACTGCTGACGGATCACGCCGCAGGCCAGCGCGGGGCCCGCGCCATGCTGCGGATACGCATAAGGATCGGTCGCGTCGTGATGCAGTACGACCGCGCGTTGCAGCACCGAGCGGATGCCGTCGAGCGAGACGTCCGGCGCGACGATGAAGCCGGTGGCGACTCCATTCGCGTCCGCATGGATGTTGCCGAGATCGCCCTCGACGCGTGCGCCCGCCTTCAGGCGCTCGGCCGCCGGAGAAAACACCGGGCCGGCGCTCGAGCCGTCGGCGGCGTTACAGTCGCCGCGCTCGTGGACTTGCAGTGCGTGCTCGCTATTGGGCAGCAAGCCCGCGAGGTTGTAGGTCACCTGGACACCGTCCGAGTGCTCGATGAACGTCACGAGGCCGTGCGCCTGATTGCCCATGGTGGGCAGCAGCTGCGCGTCGGCGCGCTTTTCCTGCGGTCTCAGGAATACGCCGCAGCCGCTCAACAGCACGCAGCAGGCAGTCAGAACGATGAACGCATGCACCGCCTGCCCGTCGATTCGTTTTCCCATGCGATCCTCTTGCCGGCCTGGTGGCCGCCCCTGCGGCCGCCGAGCCGAACCCGTGAAGCCGACATGATACCGCGAGAGCCTGCGCAAATAACGCTCCCGGACCTCGATATCCATTGCCGGAACGGCCGTCCACGGTCATCGCGAGGTCACGCTCAGGTGTTCTGCACGACGATGTTCGGAAACTTCGAGGTCATGTCGCGCGCGCGCTCGGCGATATGAATCGCGACCTTGCGCGCGATCGACCGGTAGATTTCGGCGATGCGCCCGTTCGGGTCGGCGGCAACGCTAGGCGTGCCCGAGTCGGCCTGCTCACGGATCGTGATGTCGAGCGGCAAGCTGCCGAGCACGTCGACGCCATATTCGCGGCCCATGCGCTCGCCGCCGCCGGCGCCGAAGATATGTTCTTCGTGACCGCAATTCGAACAGATATGCAGCCCCATGTTCTCGACGATGCCGAGAATCGGGATGCCGACCTTCTCGAACATCTTCAGGCCCTTCTTCGCGTCCAGCAGCGCGATGTCCTGCGGCGTCGTGACGATCACCGCGCCAGTGACCGGCACGCGTTGCGCGAGGGTCAGCTGGATGTCGCCGGTACCGGGCGGCATGTCGACGATCAGGTAGTCGAGGTCGTGCCAGTTGGTCTGCCGCAGCAGTTGCTCGAGCGCCGAGGTCGCCATCGGGCCGCGCCACACCATCGGGTTGTCCGCGTCGATCAGAAAGCCAATCGAGTTAGCCTGCACCCCGTGGCCGGTCATCGGGTTCATCGATTTTTCGTCGGGCGACTCCGGGCGGCCGACGATCCCGAGCATGGTCGGCAGCGACGGGCCGTAGATGTCGGCGTCGAGAATGCCGACCGTCGCACCTTCGCTCGCGAGCGCGAGCGCCAGGTTCACCGCGGTCGTGCTCTTGCCCACACCGCCCTTGCCGGACGCCACCGCGACGATGTTCTTCACGTTCGGCAACAGTTTCACGCCGCGCTGCACGGTGTGCGCGGCAATCTGCTGTGACACCTCCACGCGCACGTTCGCGACGCCTGGCACCGCGCCAAGCGCGTCGGCGAATTGCTTGCGGATCATGTCGAACTGGCTCATCGCCGGATAGCCGAGCGTCACCTGAAGGCTGACGGTGTCGCCTTGTACCGTCACGCCACGCACGCTTTTCGCAGCCGCGTACGGCGAGCCGGTGTTGGGGTCCGTGACGGCCGCGATGGCGGCGTCGACCAAAGCCCGATCGATACTCATTGATGCTCCGTGGGGAAGACGTGCGGCGCGGGGTGCAACTGCGGCCACGCGCCGGAATTTGAAAGAAATTGTTATCGACGATTGCGAAAACCGCACGTGCCTGGCACCCTTCGGGGCGAGCGGAAAGCCATGGGGCCGCATCGCTGCGTGATTCAGGCATCATTGTAGTGTCTGGCGGCAAGCGTTGCCCGAAGACCCTTCTTCGTTGTCGGACCGCGCGAAGACTGGCGTAGGATGGCCATCGTTCCGTGCTTCTGAGGTAGCTGCTGTACCTACCGGCATAACGTGGGCCGGCTAGATTGACCGTTACCGCCGATTTGTCCGCTTCACTTAGAAGGAATTGAAATGAATGAAAAAATCATGACTCGCATGGCTGTGTTTGCTGTCGCCGGTTCGTTGCTGGCTGGTTGCGCGACGCAACAGGGCACCAATACGGCAGTCGGCACGGGCGTGGGCGCCGGCACCGGTGCGGCGTTGGGCGCGATTTTCGGCGGCGGCAAGGGCGCGGCGATCGGCGCGGGCGTCGGCGCGGCGGTGGGCGGTGTCACCGGCTACAACTGGCAAGCGATTCGCAACCGTATGTCGGGCGCCACCAAGGGCACCGGCACGCAGATCACCGAGCAGCCCGACGGCTCGCTGAAGCTGAACATTCCGAGCTCGGTCACATTCGACACGAGCAGCTACGCGATCAAGCCGTCGTTCGCGCCGGTCCTCGACCAACTCGCGCAAACGATGCAGCAGAATCCGGAAATCGTCGCGTCGGTCGTCGGCCACACGGACAGCACCGGCTCGCCGCAATATAACCAGACGCTGTCGGTCAACCGCGCGGAAAGCGTAACCGGCTATCTGGCGCAACACGGCGTCGCGCCGCAGCGCCTGTCTGCAACCGGCATGGGCCCGACCCAGCCGATCGCTGACAACAACACCGAAGCAGGCCGCGCAGCTAACCGCCGCGTGGAAATCTACCTGCGCGCCACCGCCCAGCACGCTACACAATAAGCACGCATCGCACGAGGAGAACGAACCGCCTTCACGCGATGGCCGGCCGGCTCGGCAGGCGCGCTCTCGCGCGCCGGACACACGGCGCGGCGCAAGCGCGATCCCGGTGGAGTCCCGTAAAGATCCGTTTCGCACGAACGACGAAAAAAATTTCGAACTCTGCGAGAAATCCGCGGTCTGTCTTTACGGTACGTGGTTGGCGAAGCCGCCGCGTCACCATTCTCCTCTTGTCGTTGTTGCTCCGGGGTTTCTAACCCCGGTTTTTTTTGCGCGTTCGGTTCGTACGACGTTTCGCGCAAGCCTCCCCCGCCCGTTGTTTTCCCTCTCCGCGATGCGCTCGCGCAGCATGCGCGCAGCCGGTGCATCCAGCCTGAATGCGCCGTCCCGCTTAAAGCGCACGCCCTGCTAGAATCATCGTCTCGTCCCACCGCAGGCTCCCACGATTCTTATGTCAGTACCCGCCACCGATGTCACCGCAGGCGCGCCGTCCGGCCGTCGCCAGATTCTCGTCACGTCGGCCCTTCCGTATGCGAACGGGCAAATCCATATCGGCCACCTGGTCGAATACATTCAGACGGACATCTGGGTCCGGACGCTGCGCATGCACGGCCACGAGGTCTATTACGTGGGCGCCGACGACACGCACGGCACGCCGGTCATGCTGCGCGCGGAAAAGGAAGGTCTGACGCCGAAGCAGCTAATTGAGCGCGTGTGGCAGGAACACAAGCGCGATTTCGATAGCTTCGGCATTTCGTTCGACAATTACTATTCGACGGATTCGGAAGAGAACCGCGTCCTCAGCGAGAACGTCTATCTGGCACTGAAGGAAGCGGGCCTGATCGAAGCGCGCGATATCGAGCAGGCATACGACCCGGTCAAGGAAATGTTCTTGCCGGACCGTTTCATCAAGGGCGAATGCCCAAAATGCGGCGCGAAAGACCAATACGGCGACAGCTGCGAAGTATGCGGCTCCACCTATCAGCCCACCGAGTTGATCAATCCGTACTCGGTCGTCTCGGGCGCGACGCCGGTGCGCAAAACGTCGACGCACTACTTCTTCCGCCTGTCCGATCCACGCTGCGAAAACTTCCTGCGCCAATGGGTCGGCGGCCTCGCCCAGCCGGAAGCGACCAACAAGATGCGCGAGTGGCTCGGCGACGCCGGCGAAGCCAAGCTCGCCGACTGGGACATCTCGCGCGACGCGCCTTACTTCGGCTTCGAGATTCCGGGCGCGCCCGGCAAGTATTTCTACGTGTGGCTCGACGCGCCGGTCGGCTACTACGCGAGCTTCAAGAACCTTGCAGAGAAGCGCGGGATCGATTTCGACGCGTGGATCCGCAAGGGGTCGACTGCCGAGCAGTACCACTTCATCGGCAAAGACATCCTTTACTTCCACACGCTGTT
>NZ_DASXHN010000071.1:0-6329 GCF_036488505.1 Paraburkholderia sp.
GCATGTCGAGGCCCCGTAACCTCGTAAATCAGCGGGAAAAACGTAACTGCAAACGACGAAACGTTCGCACTGGCAGCCTAAGGGCCGCCGTCCTCTGCCTAGTTCACTGACGGGCTAGAGTCGCAAGACCGGTAGCAATACCGACAGAGGTCATATACGTCAGTTAAGCTCGGGTGGCGTCACGACATCCGGGTCGAAAATCTAGTGAATCGCCGTAGCGCAGCGTGTTCGTCCGCGTCGCTGCGGTTAAATCAAAAGACAGAACTAAACATGTAGAACTAGTCGTAGAGGACTTCTGGACGCGGGTTCGATTCCCGCCGCCTCCACCAAACACACCATCCTGAATCCACCCAGGATCTCCCAAAAACCTCGCCAACCATCAGTTGGCGGGGTTTTTGTTTTGCGCGGCCGGGTGTGATCCTGCTAGTCGGAACCGAGGAGGCGGAGGCGTCCAACGAATGTCGCCAGCGTCCCGTCGCATGTCCGTCCGAGCCAATCAACGCCTCACATCGGTACACCACAGCCGGAACATGCCGATAGCCGAAGTGAAGCAGGAGCAAACCGCGCAAGCCGGCGAGTGAAAGTCAGTCGATCGCTGCCGCCCGGAATACCCTCCCGCCCCCATCCGTTTCCTGATGGCGCGCACCACGAGAGGCAGCGAATGTCCCACGCTGCCTACACTGAAAGCGCGCCTTCCATCGCAACCACGTGGTGAACACAGGAGCCCCGATCATGCGCAAGTCGATTCTCTTCCTCGTCCCGCTCGCGTTAGCCGCGTTGCAACAAAGTGCGTTCGCCGATCCGCCCAAGCTGGACAACGGCCGCTTCGTCAACGCGGACGGCATGACGCTGTACACGTTCGACAGGGACAGCAAGCCGGGCGTAAGCGCCTGCACTGGCGGCTGCATGAGCAACTGGCCGGCGGCCACAGCGACTTCGATGGACAAGCCTTCCGGCGACTGGACGCTGATCCCGAGCGCCGGCGACTCGCAGCAATGGGCGTATAAGGGCCATCCGCTGTATCGCTACGCGGCCGACAAGCAGCCGGGAGATGCGAAGGGAGACGGCTTCAAGGACATGTGGCACGTCGCGAAGCCTTGAAGAAGCGCGCGATCCGGAACCAGGCCCGCCAATAGACCGTGGCCTATGGAACCGTGGAGCGCAAAGCACAACGCCGGCGCGTAAAGCCGGCGTGAGTTCAAACGTCAAACGTCAAACATGGAACATCCAACCTCGACCGGCGCATCTCAACGGCCCACCGCCGAGCGAAATGTCACTCGTCCTTCGGGCACTGCAGGTTACAGCCGTTAGGATCGCCCATGTCGCCACGCTTACGCGCGGTGGAGCGTCTGCCGTGCTGATACTTGTCCGACGGCGCCGACGCGGCGAACGGCATCTGCGGATGCTCGTTGATACGGAATTCGTCCGTCAGGATGCCGCCCGGCACGCCGGGTGAATTCTGCGCGAACGCAACCGAGACGGTGCCACAGAGCACACCCGCCGCGGCAAGCGCGGCACATGCGTGTAGGAGAGCTTTCATAGGAGTTCGGCGCGGCGTCGCGCATGGTTTAAAGCGGAAGCGGAGCCAAGAGAGTAGCCGAAACGACCGCGCTTCGCAGCGTCACCGGCTACCGCGATGCCGCTTTTATGGTTACGACCTCTTACGCCACGCACTTGCACGCCACGCGCTTATACGACACCCGTCGTACGTCGCCTTCCCACGCGCGCGTTCACTCGGCCACGTCCGCAAGCCCATCGGCCACATCCACCAGCTTGCCGCAGTCGCGCGGATCGTAGCCGTCGAGGTGCTCGACGCTATGCCGGAACGCGCTGCCGCGCAGCAGTTCGATCACTGTCGCAAGCGGTGCGCGTCCGAGGTGCGCGCGGTCGCACGCGAAGTAATAGTCCTCATCGACGATAGGAATGAAGTCGAGTCCGAAGTGATGCGCGGCTGGCTCGACGCCGAAGCCGACATCCGCCATGCCGCTCGCGACGAACGCCGCGATCGCCGAATGTGTGAGTTCCGCCGACGCGTATCCATTGACGCGATCCGGGTCTATGCCGAGTTGGCGCAGCGCCAGATCGAGCAGCATCCGCGTACCGGAGCCGGGTTGACGGTTGACGAAACGGATGTCGTCGCGCGCGAGATCGCCCAGCCCGCCGATCCGCTTCGGATTGCCCTTGCCCATGAAGAGCCCCTGCTTGCGCCGCGTCAAATGCACGAGCACATGGCGCTGCGGATCGAGCCAGCGCCGGTAGGTATCGGCGCAGGTCGCGCGGAACTCGCCGAGCGGCAGGTGAAAGCCCGCCAGATCGCATTCGCCGCGCGCCAGCGCGCTAACCGCATCCGCGCTGTCGCGGTACTTGATATCGACCGGCAGATCGTTCGCGACGAGCGCCGTGACGAGCGCGGCCACCGCATAGCCATGCGATGCGTGGATGCGCACGTCGTCGGCGGGTGGCGCAAGCCAGCGGTTCAGATCGCTCGCCACCTCGCTCGCGAGCGCCTGCAGGTTGCCGTCGAGCCGCTCGCCGCAGAGCTTCTGCGCACGCAGCATCGCGCGCCCGAGTTCGGACAGCACCGAACCGCGCCCGCGCTCTTTCGCGATCAGCGGACCGCCCAGGCGTTCCTCGAGACCGCGCAGCAAGCCCCACGCGTGCCGGTAGGACAAACCCTTAAGCGCCGCAGCCTGCGCAATGCTCCCGGATTCGTCGACGAGTGCGAGCAACGGCACCACGTCCGACAGGCTGGCCTCGCGACCGTCCGCGCCCTTCACTACCAGTTCGACCTGGCACTCGATCCTGACCATATATGAGTAGTTCTTTCCTATTGCACACACCGACTGAGCCGCCTATCGTTCGGCTATACCATATCGAATAAGCGAAGCATACGTGCACGTATTATGATTAACAAGTGCATATATCGCTCTGGAGGAGCCCCCAATTGGACGAATCTCTCGCCACCGCGGTGGATCAGCTCGTGCACCGTCACGCGCAGCCGGGCAGCTCGCTGCTAGCAATCCTGCACGCGATCCAGGACGAACTCGGCTATGTGCCGCCCCGAGCGGTCGAACCGCTGGCCCGGGCGCTCAATCTGTCGCGCGCCGAAGTGCACGGCGTGATCACCTACTATCACCATTTCCGCACCCAGCCGCCGGCGCCGGTCACCGTGCAACTGTGCCGCGCCGAGTCGTGCCGCAGCATGGGTACCGAAGCGCTCGCCCAACATATCGAGGCGCACACCGGTTGCCACTTCGACACCGCGCATGAGCCCGGTGCGACGGTCGAACTCGAATCGGTCTATTGCCTCGGCCAATGCGCACTGTCGCCGGCGATGATGCTCAACGGCACGCTGCACGCCCGCGTATCGCCACAGAAATTCGACACGCTGTTCGCGGCCGCTCGAAAATGCGTGGAGGTGCCGGCATGACGCGCATCTATGTGCCCCGCGATTCATCGGCGCTTGCGCTCGGCGCAGATGCCGTCGCGCAGGCGATCGAAGCCGAAGCGAGCCGCCGCGGCATCCAGATCGAACTGGTCCGCAACGGCACGCGCGGTCTGCTGTGGCTCGAACCGCTCGTCGAAGTCACGACGCCGGGAGGCCGCATCGGCTATGCGAACGTCGAAGCCGGTGATGTCGCCGCGTTGTTCGACGCGGGTTTGGTCAGCGGCGGCGAGCATGCGAGCCGCGTCGGCGTGGTGGACGAGATTCCGTATCTGAAGAAGCAGCAGCGCCTGACCTTTGCGCGCATCGGCATCACCGATCCCCTGTCCATCGACGACTACGTCGCGCACGGCGGCCTCGAAGGCTTGCGCCGCGCGCTGGAGACCGACGGCGACGCAGCCTGCGAAGCGCTGATCGAGTCGGGCCTGCGGGGCCGCGGCGGCGCGGCGTTCCCGGCCGGCATCAAATGGCGCACGGTGCGCGGCGCGAAAGCGGCGCAGAAGTACATCGTCTGCAACGCCGACGAAGGCGACTCGGGCACTTTCTCCGACCGGCTCGTGATGGAAAGCGATCCGTACCTGCTGATCGAAGGCATGCTGATCGCGGGCGTCGCGACCGGCGCGACGGTCGGCTACATCTACGTGCGCAGCGAGTACCCCCATTCGATCGCGACGCTCGAAACCGCGATCGCCCGCGCGCGCGCCGCCGGCTGGCTCGGCGACAGCGTGCTGGGTTCGAGCGCGCATCGCTTTGAGCTGTTCGTCGCGAAAGGGGCCGGCTCCTATGTGTGCGGCGAGGAAACCGCGCTGCTCGAATCGCTCGAAGGCAAGCGCGGCATCGTCCGCGCGAAGCCGCCGGTGCCGGCGCTCGCCGGCCTCTACGGCCAGCCGACCGTGATCAACAACGTGATCACCCTCGCGACCGTGCCGATCATCTTCGCGCGCGGCGCGGCGTTCTACAAAGACTTCGGCATGGGCCGCTCGCGCGGCACGCTGCCGTTCCAGCTCGCGGGCAATATCAGGCACGGCGGGCTGGTGGAACTGGCGTTCGGCGTGACGCTGCGCGAACTGCTCGATGAATACGGCGGCGGCACCGCGAGCGGCCGGCCCGCGCGCGCGATCCAGGTAGGCGGCCCGCTCGGCACCTATTTGCCGGAAAGCCAGTGGGACATTCCGATGGACTACGAGGCGTATGCGGCGGTCGGCGCGGTGATCGGCCACGGCGGTCTCGTCGTGCACGACGACACGTCGAATCTGGCCGAACTCGCGCAATACGCGATGCACTTCTGCGCGCTCGAATCGTGCGGCAAATGCACGCCGTGCCGGATCGGCTCGACGCGCGGCGTCGAGGTGATCGCGCGGATTCGCAACGGCGATACGTCGCCGCGCCAGGTGCAATTACTGCGCGATTTGTGCGACACGATGGTGTCCGGTTCGCTGTGCGCGATGGGCGGCATGACGCCGTACCCGGTGATGTCCGCGCTCGATCACTTCCCCGAAGATTTCGGTCTCGCCGCCGATCACCCAGCCGAGCACGTGGCCAAAGCGGCCGCGGCCTGACCCAGGAGCCCACTATGTCCGATCTGATCAACTCCTCTTCCGGCGGCTGCGGCTCAGGCAATTGCGCGTGCAAGTCGCAGGCGCAAGCACGCGCGGCCAACCCGCTCGACGACCGCACCGACTACGGCACCCCCGCGCGCCACTCGGACGTCGACGTGACGCTCGAAATCGACGGCCAGCCGGTCACGGTGCCCGCGGGCACCTCGGTGATGCGCGCGGCGATCGAAGCCGGCGTGAACGTGCCGAAGCTGTGCGCGACCGATTCGCTTGAACCGTTCGGCTCGTGCCGTCTGTGCCTCGTCGAAATCGAAGGCCGGCGCGGCTATCCGGCTTCGTGCACGACTCCTGTCGAAGCCGGCATGAAGGTCCGCACGCAGACCGACCGTCTGCAGTCGCTGCGCCGCAACGTGATGGAGCTGTACATCTCCGATCACCCGCTCGACTGCCTTACCTGCCCCGCCAACGGCGACTGCGAACTGCAGGACATGGCCGGCGTGACGGGCTTGCGCGAAGTGCGCTACGGCTTCGACGGCGCGAATCATCTGAAGGACCAGAAGGACGAATCGAACCCGTACTTCACGTACGACCCGTCCAAATGCATCGTCTGCAATCGCTGCGTGCGGGCATGCGAGGAAACCCAGGGCACGTTCGCGCTGACGATCACCGCGCGCGGCTTCGAGTCGCGCGTCGCCGCCAGCGAAGATCAGCCGTTCATGGACTCGGAATGCGTATCGTGCGGCGCGTGCGTCGCCGCGTGCCCGACCGCGACCTTGCAGGAAAAGACCGTCGTGATGCTCGGCCAGCCCGAGCATTCGGTCGTCACGACCTGCGCCTATTGCGGCGTCGGCTGCTCGTTGAAGGCCGAGATGAAGGGCAACCAGGTAGTGCGGATGGTGCCGCACAGGAACGGCCACGCGAACGAGGGCCATGCATGCGTGAAGGGCCGCTTCGCGTGGGGCTACGCGACGCACAAGGACCGCATCACGAAGCCGATGATCCGCGCGAAGATCACCGACCCGTGGCGCGAAGTCAGCTGGGACGAAGCGATCAGCTACGCCGCGTCGGAATTCCGCCGCATCCAGGCGAAGCACGGCCGCGATTCGATCGGCGGCATCACGTCGTCGCGCTGCACGAACGAGGAAACCTACCTCGTACAGAAACTCGTGCGCGCCGCGTTCGGCAACAACAACGTCGACACCTGCGCGCGCGTGTGCCATTCGCCGACCGGCTACGGCCTGAAGACGACGATCGGCGAATCGGCGGGCACGCAGACTTTCGCGTCGGTCGACAAGGCCGACGTGATCATGGTGATCGGCGCGAATCCG
>NZ_DASXHN010000127.1:0-22402 GCF_036488505.1 Paraburkholderia sp.
CTGCCGCACGACTGGAAGAACAGCTGGTTTTGATAAACGTGCTTCGATCCGTCAGGACTGCGCGCGGTGGCGCGCAGCGTGCAACACGCGACCAGACGCGGCTGCGCGTTGACGCGAACTCGTTACTCGCCAGCGAGTCCGGAAACTCGCTGGCTGCGAGACGTAACGATATCAGCCCCTCATTTATTCCACGGCGCCGGAAACGATACCAGAAGCAATGCGAACGACCCGATTCGAGAACTCGCTCCATTCGGGCATTCGGTCAATTCGAATGAAGCGCCCTGGCCGGGCAAAGCCGCCCGGAAAGCGTGCCGCTTACCCCGGCATGCCAGTCTGCTCAATGCAGCTTGACCCGCGGCGCAGTGGAGCGCCGCAACCAGTGCGCGACTGTGTCGAGCACCATGCGCGAATAACCGTGCAGCGCGGCGATGTGCATCCGATACAGCGACATGTACATGAAGCGCGCGAACAGCCCTTCGATCAACATGTTTCCGCCGATCACGCCGCCCATCAGATTGCCGACAGCGCTGAAATGCCCGAGCGACACGAGCGAGCCGAAGTCGCGATAAGTGAATTCCGGCAGCGGCCGGTTGCCGAGTCGCGCCGCGATCGCCTTCAGTAGAAAGGTCGCCTGCTGATGCGCGGCCTGCGCGCGCGGCGGCACGTTACGGTCGTTGCCCGGCCACTGGCACGCAGCGCAGTCGCCGAGCGCGAAGATGTTGTCGTCGACTTCGGTTTGCAGCGTGCGGCGCACGATCAGCTGGCCAAGCCGGTTGACCGGCAGCCCGTCCAGCTCACCGAGCACCGCTGGCGCCTTGATGCCCGCCGCCCATACGGTCAGATCAGCGCGCACCGTCTTGCCGCTCGCGGTGCGCACGATGCCGGGCGCGACCTCCGCGACCGTCTCGCCGGTCATCAGCTTCACGCCGAGTTTGACCAGCAGGTCCGCGGTAGCGGTCGACACACGCTCCTGCAACGCCGGCAGAATGCGCGGCCCCGCTTCGATCAGTACGATGCCGACGTCGTGGCGAGGATCGAGCTTGTGCAACCCGTACGCGGACAGCACCTGTGCGGTATTGCGCAACTCCGCCGACAGTTCGACCCCAGTCGCGCCGCCGCCGACAATCGCCACCTGGATGCGCGGCTCGCCCGATCCGGATGCTTCCTGCCCGGACTCGACGCGCTCATGTACCTGATGCTCGGCGCGCATGCATGCCGCAATCAAGCGTTTGCGGAACCGCTCAGCCTCGCTGACGGTATCGAGTGCAATGGAGAATTCGGCCGCGCCTTTGACGCCGAAAAAGGCGGTGGTGCTGCCGATCGCGATGACCAGCGTGTCGTATTCGAGCTGCCGTTCAGGCAGCAGTTCGGCGCCATCGTCGTCGAGCAGCGTGCCAAGCGTGATGCGCCGGTTCGCGCGGTCGAGCCCGGCGAGCTCGCCCTGCTGGAACTCGAAGCCATGCCAGCGCGCTTGCGCCGCGTATTCGAGCTCCTGCGTGAACGGGTCCATGCTGCCGGCCGCCACCTCATGCAGCAGCGGCTTCCAGATATGCGTCGGGTAACGGTCGACCAGCGTAACCTGCGCTCGCGCGTCACCGTTGCGCCGGCTGCCTCCATAGCGATTGCCAAGGCGTGTTGCCAGTTCCAGCCCGCCCGCACCTCCGCCAACGACGATAAATCGATGCATTGAGCCTCTCCGTGTTAGCCGATGAATTATGCGTCGCGACACTGCGCATCAATGCGCCGTCCGAAACGATTGTCGTCGACCCGCACGGGTTGTCACAAGCCATCAAAACAGATGTGTGACATGCGCACGACGTTATCGCGCGCGTGCGGCAGGCGCGTCAATGCGCTTCCTCCCAGTTCAGGCCCGCGCCGACCTCGGCGACGAGCGGCACCTTCAGCGCCGCGACGCCGCACATCAATTCAGGCAAGCGCTTACGTACGTCGGACAATTCGGCGTCCGGCACTTCGAGAATCAGCTCGTCGTGTACCTGCATGATCATGCGCGTGCCGATGTTCGAGTCTTCGAGCCACTTCTGCACGGCGATCATCGACAGCTTGATCAGGTCGGCAGCGGTGCCTTGCATCGGCGCGTTGATCGCGGCGCGCTCGGCGGCCTGGCGGCGCGGACCGTTGCCGCCGTTGATTTCCGGCAGCCACAGCCGGCGGCCGAACACGGTTTCGACGTAGCCCTTCGCCTTCGCGCTCAGGCGCGTCTCCTCCATGTAACGGGCCACGCCCGGATAACGCGCGAAGTAGCGGTCGATATACATCTTCGCCGCGTCGCGCGTGATGCCGAGATTCGACGCGAGGCCGAACGCGCTCATCCCGTAGATCAACCCGAAGTTGATGACCTTCGCGATACGCCGCTGATCGTTCGACACTTCGAGCGGCGTCACGCTGAAAACCTCGGCGGCCGTGGCGCGGTGAATATCCTCGCCCTGGGAGAACGCGCGCATCAGCGATTCGTCGCCGGAGATATGCGCCATGATGCGCAACTCGATTTGCGAATAGTCGGCGGAGACGAGCTTGTGCCCCGGCGGCGCGATAAACGCCTCGCGAATGCGGCGGCCCTCGCCGGTACGGACCGGAATGTTCTGCAGGTTCGGATCGTTCGATGCGAGCCGCCCGGTCACCGCGACGGCCTGCGCATAATTCGTATGCACGCGACCGGTTTGCGCGTTGACCATGCGCGGCAGCTTGTCGGTATACGTCGACTTCAGCTTCGACAGCCCGCGATGCTCGAGCAGGATCTTCGGCAGCGGATAGTCTTCGGCGAGCTTCTGCAACACCTCTTCGTCGGTGGACGGGGCGCCGCTCGGCGTTTTCTTGATGACCGGCAGTTCCAGCTTCTCGAAGAAGATCTGGCCGATCTGCTTCGGCGAACCGAGGTTGAACTCGCCGCCAGCCAGCTCGTACGCCTTGCCCTCGAGTTCGATTAGCCGCGTGGCGATTTCGCTGCTTTGCTGACGCAGCTTCTCCGCGTCGATCAATACGCCCGTGCGCTCCATCTTGCGCAGCACGCGCGATGTCGGCACTTCGATTGCACTATATACATGCTCGATCGCCTTCTCGGCAGCGATCTGCGGATACAACGCCTGATGCAGACGCAGCGTGATGTCGGCGTCTTCGGCCGCGTATTCGGCCGCTTTGTCGAGCGCAACTTCGTCGAAGCCGATTTGCTGCGCTCCCTTGCCGCAAACGTCCTCGTACTTGATCGTCTTCACGCCGAGATGGCGCAGCGCGAGGCTGTCCATGTCGTGCGTGCGATGCGATTCGAGCACGTACGATTGCAGCAGCGTGTCGTGCTGGACACCGCGCATTGCGATGCCGTAATTCGCGAGCACCTGCTCGTCGTACTTCAGATGCTGGCCGACTTTCTTGTGGTCTTCGCTTTCGAGCCACGGCTTGAGCTTCGCGAGCACCTCGTCGCGCGGCAACTGCACGGGCGCGTCCGGGCCACGATGCGCCAACGGCACATACGCGGCGCGGCCCGCTTCGACCGACAGGGACAGCCCAACGATCTGCGCGGTCATCGGATCGAGCGACGTGGTCTCGGTATCGAACGCGGTCAGCTCGGCCGCGTTGATCTTGTCGAGCCACGCGTCGAACTGCTCCCACGTCTGCACGGTCTCGTAGTGACGTTCCTGGTCGACGGCAAGCGCGGGCGGCACATCGGTTTCCGGGCCCTCCACCGCATCGGCGATTTCGACCTCGCGCAGCCACGTCTTGAAGCCGTGGCGCGTGAAGACCTCGCGCAGTTCCTCGCGCGACTCAGGCCGGCTCACGAGGCTCTCGTCGATCGACGCAAGATGGCCGGTCAGATCGCAATAACGCTCGACAGTAACGAGCTTGCGCGCCATCGGCAGGAAGTCGAGCGCGCGGCGCAGATTGTCGCCGACCGCGCCTTTGATTTCATTCGCATGCTCGACGATGCCATCGAGCGACTCGTATTGCGTGAGCCATTTGACCGCGGTCTTCGGCCCGCACTTTTCGACGCCCGGCACGTTGTCGACGGTATCGCCGATCAGCGACAGGTAATCGATGATGCGCTCCGGCGGCACGCCGAACTTCGCGATCACGCCGTCGCGATCGAGGGTTTCGTTGGTCATCGTATTGACCAGCGTGACGCGGTCCGACACGAGCTGCGCAAGGTCTTTGTCGCCGGTCGACACGACCACGTTCATGCCGAGCTTCTCCGCCTCGGTGCACAGTGTGCCGATCACGTCGTCGGCTTCGACGCCTTCGATCATCAACAACGGCCAGCCGAGCGCGCGCACCGCGACGTGAATCGGCTCGATCTGACGCGACAGATCTTCCGGCATCGATGGACGGTTCGCCTTGTAGTCGGGATACCAGTCGTCGCGAAACGTTTTGCCCTTGGCGTCGAACACGCACGCGCTATACTCTGCTGTGACTTCCTTGCGCATGCGCCGCAGCATGTTGATCATCCCGTAGAGCGCACCCGTCGGACCACCCTCGGGTCCGCGCAGATCAGGCATCGCATGGTAGGCCCGGTAAAGATAACTCGAACCGTCGACCAACAGCAGGGTCTTACCTTCAAGGCTTCGTTCTTCAGGCATTATGACTAAGAGAAAAGTGATTCCGAGCCTGCGATCACTCGCAGATCAAGAGCGCGCAACGGCGAAAAAAGCCCGCGCATCGTGGCAGATGTTCACGATTATGGCAGAGTTTATCGAGGCGACCGAGTACCTGTCGGAGATCCGACCGGCCGTCAGCATCTACGGTTCAGCACGCCTGAAACCGAACTCGCCGTACTACAAACTCGCCACGCAAATCGCACGCAAACTATCGGACGCAGGCTTCGCGGTCATCTCCGGCGGCGGCCCCGGCATCATGGAAGCGGCCAACAAAGGTGCACATGCGGGCAAGGCGCCGTCGGTCGGTTTGAACATCGAGTTACCGCACGAGCAATCGGGCAACCAATGGCAGGACATCTCACTGCGCTTCCGTCATTTCTTCACGCGCAAAGTCACGTTCGTCAAGAACTCCGATGCGGTGATCGTCATGCCGGGCGGCTTCGGCACGCTCGACGAACTCGCCGAAGTGCTCACGCTGATTCAAACGAAGAAGTCGCGGCATGTACCGATCATTCTGGTCGGCGCCGAGTTCTGGGAAGGTTTGCTCGCGTGGTTCAAGAGCTCGTTGATTCCGATGGGCCTGATCAATCCGACCGACATCGACCTGATGCAGGTCATCGACAATCCCGACCAGGTACTCGAAGCGGTGCTGAAGTTCTACGAAGACCGCGAGGAAGGCGAAACGCATCCGGTCAAGTCGGACGAGGACAGGATGTTCTACCTGTAATGACCGGCATCGCGCGTGGGAGTGGCGCGTCGGCGGAAAAAACATCCGCCATGAGCAGCGCGTTGCACGAATAAGTTGCA
Source organism: Paraburkholderia sp. (assembly GCF_036488505.1). GTDB lineage: Bacteria > Pseudomonadota > Gammaproteobacteria > Burkholderiales > Burkholderiaceae > Paraburkholderia. The sequence continues at coordinate 5,412 of NZ_DASXHN010000127.1, forward strand.
CCTATCGCCGTTCAAGCGGCGAGGCAGGTTACAGCGGGCAGCTTTCGAGCTGCCCGCTTTCGTTTGTGCAGGCCAGTTTGCGGCGCGCTTACGGTCATTAGGGTGCTAATAAAAAACGCCTAAAATCGTTTTGCGCGCGTTGCGTTCGGCGCTAACCTGCTGGGCTTGCACCCGAAGCTCCGCGGCTTGAACAACGCTTGAACAACATGAACAACGAACTCTCTTCGCCCGAATCCGCACTGGCGCCCACGCCGACATTGCAGGAAATCTTCGGCGGTTTTCTCAGCCTCGGGCTGATTTCATTCGGCGGCGCGCTGCCGCTCGCGCGCCGCGCGCTGGTCGAACGCCGCCGCTGGCTTACGGCCGACGAATTCACGGACCTGCTCGGTCTCTGTCAATTCCTGCCAGGCGGTAACGTGATCAATCTCTCGGTGGCGATGGGCATGCGCTTTCGCGGCGTGCCCGGCGCGCTCGCCGGGCTGCTCGGGCTGATCGCCGGGCCTTCGCTGGTCGTGATCGGGCTTGGCGTGCTGTACGAACACACGCAGAACGATCCGCACGTGCGCCATCTGTTCGCGGGACTTGCCGCGGCGGCCTCGGGGCTGCTGATCTCGATGGCGGTGAAGATTCTTCTGCCATTGCGCAACAAGCCGACCGCCGCGCTGATCGCGGTGCTCGGCTTCGTCGCGATTGCGGTTGTGCGGCTGCCGCTGTTGCCGACGATGCTGGTGCTCACGCCGCTCAGCATCTATCTTGCGGCGAGGAGCGCGCGATGAACGACACCCTCGTTTCACTTGCCGTCATTTTCAGCCAGCTTTCGCTGCTTGCGTTCGGCGGCGGCAATACGATTCTTCCGGAGATGCAGCGGCAGGTGGTCGACGTGCATCACTGGATGCCGGCCAGCGAGTTCAGCGCGCTGTTCGCGCTTGCTCAAGCTGCCCCCGGACCGAACCTGATGGTCGTCACGCTGGTCGGCTGGCATGTGGCCGGCTGGGCCGGCATGCTGGTGACGTCGATCGCAAAATTCGGACCGTCTTCGCTCGTGACGATTCTCGCGCTACATGCATGGGACCGCTTCAAGGACCGGCCGTGGCGGCGCTATGCGCAGCTCGGGCTGGTGCCGGTGACCGCCGGCATCGTCGCGGCCAGTGCGGCGGTGATCGCGCGAGCGTCGAACCCGACCGCGATCGCGTGGGCGATCACCGCGTTCACCGCCGTGATGGCGACGAAAACGCGCATACATCCGCTATGGTTGCTGGCGGCAGGGAGCCTGGTTGGGCTGACGGGCCTCGGCCAACTGTGATGCAGAGTATGCTGCGGCCGCGCGAGGCCGCCGGCCGGCCGACGCATACGCCACCGGTGCAAGAGCCCAGCCGAGGCAAGCGGCCCGCTCGCCTCTACATCTTCGACGCGAAGCTCCTCGTTCACTGAAACGCCACTTCGGCGAAACTGCGCAACTTGCGGCTATGCAAGCGATGCAGCCCGTTCTCGCGCAACAGCTCCATCGCCTTCACGCCGATCTGCAGGTGTTGATCGACCTGCGCGCGATAGAACTGATCCGCCATGCCCGGCAGCTTCAGTTCGCCGTGCAGCGGTTTGTCCGACACGCATAGCAGGGTTCCGTAAGGCACGCGGAAGCGAAAGCCGTTCGCGGCGATCGTCGCGCTCTCCATATCCAGCGCGATGGCGCGGCTTTGCGACAGCCGCTGCACCGGTTCGCGATGATCGCGCAGCTCCCAGTTGCGATTGTCGACGCTCGCCACGGTGCCCGTGCGCATCACGCGCTTCAGCTCGACGCCATCGAGCTGGGTCACCTGCGCAACCGCGCGCTCGAGCGCGACCTGCACCTCGGCGAGCGCCGGAATCGGCACCCACAGCGGCAGATCGGCATCGAGCACGTGATCCTCGCGCACATAGCCGTGCGCCAGCACGTAGTCACCCAGACGCTGCGTATTGCGCAACCCGGCGCAGTGACCGAGCATGATCCACGCATGCGGACGCAGCACCGCGATGTGATCGGTGATCGTCTTCGCGTTCGACGGCCCAACGCCGATGTTGATCATCGTGATGCCGCTGCCGTCCGCGCGCTTCAGGTGATACGCGGGCATCTGCGGCAGACGCGGCGGCGACGTGCCCTCCGGCGCCTGTTCGCCGAGATTCTCGTTGTACGTGATCACGTCGCCGGGTTCCACGAACGACGTGTATTCGCTGCGGTACGCGCGCAATTCCTCGTCGTCGGTACGAGCCATCATGTTGCGGCCGAGCTTGACGAATTCGTCGATATAGAACTGGTAGTTCGTATAGAGCACGTAGTTCTGCACATGCGTCGGCGCGCTCGCCGTGTAGTGCTTGAGCCGATGTAGCGAGAAATCGACGCGCGCCGCGGTGAACAGCGCGAGTGGATGCGGTTCGCCCTGCATCGGCTCGTAGGTGCCATTGACGATCCGGTCGTCGAGCAGCGCGAGGTCCGGCGTGTCGAAGATGTCTCGCATCAGGAACAGGCGTTCGCGGTCGAGGTCACCTTCGAGGTGAATGCCCTCGGCGAACGCGAAGTGAATCGGGATCGGCTGATCCGACACACCGACCTCGATCTGCACATGATGGTTCTTCGCGAGCAGCCGCAATTGCTCGCGATAGTAGTTGCCGAACAGGTCGGGCCGTGTGACGGTCGTCTCGAAGATGCCCGGCCCCGCGACGAAACCGTACGAGCGGCGTGAGTCGACGTGCGTGTTGACGTCGGTGCGTACGCGCACGAACGGATAGCACGCGCGCACGCGATGCTCGAACAGTTCATTGCGGCGGTAGCGCGCGAATGCATCGCGCAGGAACGACGTGTTCGCCTCGTAAATCGCGGAGAGGCGGGTGACGGCCTCGGCTGCGTCGTCGAAGCCCTCGGTTGGGAAGGTGTTGGCGGGAGTCTGTACCGTGCGCTGATTGATATCTTTGTTCATCATGGTTCACCCCTATTGGTGAGACGACATTACCATGGAACCCGCTGTCGCCAAATGGCGTCGCCGCGCTTGCAGCACGGTTCGCGCAAAGCCAGCGCGTGTTGCGTGAAAGCGGCGCAAAATAAGGCTTCGGGCCCGTGCGCCAGGCCGGATTTGCTAGAATCCGGGCACCCAATCGGAGAATCACCATGAAGCCGCTCCTTCCCATCGCCGCCGCGCTGGCTTTCGCCTTCGGCAGCGCCGCGATGGCTGACCAGCCGGTCGACGCGCCGCCGCCAGCCGGCGCGCCGCAGTCCGCCAACGAACGGGCGGGTCTGCCCGACCTGGACAAGATCAACCGTCCGGCTGCGGAGGTCAGCTCGAAGGTCGACATCAACGACGTTCCGCGCACGCCGAGCTTTCACGAGGTCAGCCCGAATGGCACCGAAATCACCGAATACCGCGACAAGGGCAAACCAGTCGAAATCAACGTGCACTCGAACTTCGGCACCCGTTATCAGATGAGCGCGCCGCTCGACACGTCGCCCACGGTCCACGACAGCGGCCGTCCGAGCACGCGTTTGCCTTCGGTGAACCTGCACTATTGATCGGTTGGCGAGGCTCGCGCCTCGCCGCTGTTGCTGCGTCCGGTCGAGCGGCAATGAACGCGGCGTCGCGATGCCGCACTCGCGATGTTGGCCGCGCCGCGCGAATCGCCAGCGCGGACCCCGCTACTTGACACCGCAGTCCCCAGTTCGCCGCATTCATTTGGCTTACCTCGCACTGGCCGCAGCGCGCCAGCCCGAACAACCTCACCCGACGTTTTCCGCATGGCCGTCTTCACCGCAGTCAACGAATCCCAACTCGCAGAATGGATGAGCCACTACGATCTCGGCGACGTCGTCGAATTTCGCGGCATCTCGTCCGGCATCGAAAACAGCAATTTCTTTCTGACGACGACGCGCGGCGAATACGTGCTGACAATTTTCGAAAAGCTGACAGCCGGGCAACTGCCGTTCTACCTGGATCTGATGCGCCATCTCGCGTCGCACAGGGTGCCCGTGCCCGACCCGATGCCGCGCGAGGACGGCGCGCTGTTCGGCATGCTGCTCGGCAAGCCGGCGACGATCGTGACAAAGCTCGAAGGCGCGCCCGAACTCGCGCCGGGCGTCGAGCACTGCGTCGAAGTCGGCCATATGCTCGCGCGCATGCATCTCGCGGGCCGCGACTATCCGCGCTATCAGCCGAATCTGCGCAGCCTGCCATGGTGGCGCGAAAACGTGCCGACGATCCTGCCGTTCCTCGAAGGCGAGCAGCGCGAGCTGCTGTCGTCCGAACTCGCGCATCAGGAAGCGTTCTTCGCGTCCGCCGATTATGCGGCGATGCCCGCAGGCCCGTGCCACGCCGACCTGTTCCGTGACAACGCGATGTTCGCGCACGCCGCGCCTGAGACCGGCCACGCGGTGCGGCTCGGGGGCTTCTTCGATTTTTATTTCGCCGGCTGCGACAAATGGCTGTTCGACGTCGCGGTGACGGTCAACGACTGGTGCGTCGACCTCACCACCGGCCAGCTCGACGACGCGCGCACCGAAGCGCTGTTGCGCGCATATCAGACGGTGCGCCCGTTCACCGTCGAGGAAAACCGCCACTGGGGCGACATGCTGCGCGCGGGCGCGTACCGTTTCTGGGTCTCGCGCCTGTATGATTTCCACTTGCCGCGCGCGGCCGAGCTCCTCAAGCCGCACGACCCCGGCCATTTCGAACGCATCCTGCGCGAGCGCCTGAAGGGCGTCGCGAATCCTGGCATCCATACCCCATGCAACTGATCGAAGTCCCCGCGAAAACCGGCTACGTATGGTTCCGGCAAGGCATCTGGCTGTTCCGCAAGAACCCGCTCGCCTTCCTCACGCTGTTTTTCAGCTATGTGCTGGTGATGACGCTCGTCTCGCAGATCCCGGTGATCGGCGGCGTCCTGCCGCTGCTGTTCATTCCGGGCGTCGCGGTCGGCTTCATGGCCGCGTGCCGCAATACGATCGCCGGCAAGCCAGTGTTCCCGACCATCCTCGTGGACGGCTTTCATTCATACGGCCCAGTGGTCACGCGACGGCTGCTGGTGCTCGGCGTGCTGTACGTCGTCGCGATGGCGCTCGTGCTGGCGGGCTCCGCGCTCGCCGATGGCGGCATGCTGCTGAAAGTGATGCTCGGCACCGCGCCGATGGATGAGAACGCGATCACCAGCAGCAATATCCCGCTGGCGGTGATGACCGCGCTCGCGTTCTATATACCGGTCGCGATGATCTTCTGGTTCTCGCCGATCCTCGCCGCCTGGCACGACGTGCCGCCCGTCAAGGCAATGTTCTTCAGCGTCGTCAGTTGCTGGCGCAATCGCGGCGCATTCGTCGTGTTCGCGGCGCTGTGGTTCGCGGTCGCGACCGTGGTGTCGTTCGGACTGTCCACGTTGATGCAGGTGCTCGGCGCCGTCGAGTACGCGTACGCGGTCCTGATGCCGGCCACGATGATCGTCACCACCATGCTGTACTGCTCGTTCTACGCCACCTACCGCGGCTGCTTCGGCGTGCAGGCGCCGCAAACGCCGGATCTGCCGACCAAGCCGGCAGCCTGATCGTCCGTTCGCGCGAGCGCTGTTCCGGCGCCCGCGCCTGGCGCCGTGCGCTCACGTTCGGCGCACCCGTCCTTCCTCGCCTGCTTCGTTGGCCGCCCGCCACCCGGCATCGATTTGCGGCACAATGATTTGTGTGCAATCCATTTGCACGCACTTATAGCCGAGAGATGCACGATGACCCAGCGCCCCACTCTGCCGTTCACGCTCGACGAGCAACTTTGCTTCGCGCTCTATTCGACGTCGCTCGCAATGACGAAAGCGTATAAGCCGCTGCTCGACAGGCTCGGACTTACGTATCCGCAATATCTGGCGATGCTCGTGCTGTGGGAAACCGACGACGTCACCGTCAAGGAAATGGCCACGCGCCTGAATCTCGATCCGGCGACCGTGACACCGCTGTTGAAACGCCTCGAGGCGCAAGGGCTCGTGGAGCGGGTACGCGGTATCGACGATGAACGGCTCGTCTATATCCGCCTCACGAGCGCGGGCAAGGCGCTTAGGCGTCAGGCGCGCGAGGTGCCCGCCGAAATCTTCTGCGCAACCCAGCAGACACCGGAATTCCTGCTGCGTCTGCGCGACGACCTGACGCGCCTGCGCGCCACGCTCAACGATTACATGGATGAATAGCGGGTAGCCGGCAGCCGGCGCTTACGGGGCAGCGGAGGCGTAAACCGGTAGCTCCTATCGTGCCGATAATTAAAATTTCATTTGTACGCAAATAACTTGTGTACTATCTTACCGACATGCCGCTGTGCAACCGTGTCCTCAGACGGGCGAGCGCGCACAAAGCGGCAAGCACGCAACCACTGACCAACCGATAAGGAGCAACACCATGAGCATCCTGTACAAGGCAAGCGCAACGAGCACTGGTGGCCGTGACGGCCGGGCGGTATCGTCGGACAATGCATTGGATGTGAAGTTGGCCGCACCCCGTGAACTCGGCGGCAGCGGCGCGGCGGGCACGAACCCCGAGCAGCTCTTCGCGGCCGGTTACTCCGCCTGTTTCCTGAGCGCGATGAAATTCGTCGCTGGCCAGCGCAAGCAGACTTTGCCGGCCGACACGCAAGTTTCGGCCGACGTCGGTATCGGCCCGAACGACAAAGGCGGCTTCGCGCTCGACATCGATCTGCGCATCTCACTGCCAGGCCTTGCCCCAGAAGCCGCGAAAGAACTGGTGGACGCCGCGCATCAGGTCTGCCCATACTCGAACGCCACCCGCAACAACGTCGACGTTCGTCTGCACATCGCCTGAGTTTGCGTTGACGATTAGCGGCGGCTGCTCCGGCCGTCGCGCGCGGAGGCCGAAGCAAAAACTCCGCGATAACCCATTGTGATCGGCGCGACACCGTATTTCGCCACGAAACAGCGTCCGTACCCTGCGGGATAGGGCCGGGCGCTGCTCCGTCTGGCGCACGCGGCACGCAACCTGCGACGCCCGCTCTCATCTCTCCCTGATTCGAACGCACGCCCCGATGACACGCGCCCGACGCCTGCACGAGAACTTCGACACCGGTCTGGTCTGGTTCCGCCGTGACCTGCGCGACACGGATCACGCCGCGTTGTACTACGCGCTCAAGCATTGCGAGCGCGTCTGGTGCGTATTCATCTTCGATACGACGATCCTGCAACCACTCGTCGACAGCTGGCAGTCGCGCCATCCCGGCGAGCCGGCGCGGGATCGGCGCATCGACTTCATTCTCGCGTCGCTCGGCGAACTCGACGAAGCGTTGCGCGCCCACGGCGGTGGCCTCATCGTGTTGTACGGCGACCCGGCGGAGCTGGTGCCGAAGCTCGCCGCGCAACTGCGCGTCGACGCGGTGTTTGCGAATCACGACTACGAGCCGGTCGCGATCGAGCGCGATGCGACGGTGGGCGAACGGCTCGCCGAGGCGGGGCGTCAGTGGCTGACGTTCAAGGATCAGGCGATTTTCGAGCGCGACGAATTGCTAAACCGTCAGCGCAAACCGTTCGCGGTGTTCACCCCGTACAAGAACGCGTGGCTCAAGCAACTGAGCGGGTTCGACCTGAAGCCGTATCCGGTGGCAAGCTACGCGACGCATTTCGCGGCGCTGCCACGCGCACTCGACCGTCACTTGCCGACGCTCGATCAACTCGGCTTTGCGCCGAGCAACCTCACCGACCTGCCGATACCGGCCGGCATGAGCGGTGCGCAACAACTGCTCGACGACTTCGTGACGCGCATTGCGAGCTATGCAGAGCGGCGCGACTTTCCCGCCGCGAAAGGGCCGAGCTATCTGTCGGTGCATCTGCGCTTCGGCACGGTGTCGATCCGCACGCTCGCGCGGCTCGCGCACGAAACGTCATTACAGCCCGATGGCAAAGGCGCGGCGACCTGGCTATCGGAGCTGATCTGGCGTGACTTCTATTTCATGGTCCTTACGTATCATCCGCGCATCGCGGGCGGTGCGCCGTTCAAGCCGGAATACGAGCACTTACGCTGGGAGGAAGGCCGCGCGGCGGAACAGGCGTTCGCCGCGTGGTGCGACGGCCGCACCGGCTATCCGCTCGTCGACGCGGCGATGCTGCAGTTGAATCGCACCGGCTATATGCATAACCGTCTGCGGATGGTGACCGCCAGTTTCCTCGCGAAGGATCTCGGCGTCGACTGGCGCCGCGGCGAGCGCTATTTTGCCGATCTGTTGAACGACTTCGATTTTTCGGCGAACAACGGCGGCTGGCAGTGGGCGGCATCGACGGGGTGCGATGCCCAACCCTACTTCAGGATCTTCAATCCGGTGAAGCAATCCGAAAAGTTCGACCCGGACGGACGTTTTATCAAACGATATCTTCCGCAGCTCTCGAAGCTGCCCGCACAATGGATTCACGCGCCGTGGCTCGCGGGTGCGCCGCAGCTCGCGGAATACGGCGTGGTACTGGGCGCGAATTATCCCGCGCCGATCGTCGACCACGCTCAGGCCCGCGAGCGCACGCTTGCCCGCTACGGCAAGTGAGTGCCTGCTTACATGATCGAAGATTGAATAAGAACGTCTGGGGGTGAAGATGCGCCGTCTGCCGTCGCTGCTCGTATTTCTGATCCTGACGCTAGCGGCGGGCTGGGCCGCGAGCCTGTCGCTGCCAGATGCGTGGTATGCCGGTCTGCAAAAGCCGGCGTTCAATCCGCCGAACTGGGTCTTCCCACCGGCGTGGACCGTACTTTACGTACTGATGGCGGTCTCCGCATGGCGCGTGTGGAAGCGCGACGGTGTGAGCGCGGCGATCATCCTGTGGGTCGCGCAGTTGATATTCAACGCAGCGTGGATGTGGCTGTTTTTCGGCCTGCATCGGCCAGCCACGGCGCTGATCGACATCTTGATCCTGCTGGTGCTGATCGTGATGCTGACGTACGCGTTCTGGCGACGCGATCGCCTGGCAGGGCTGCTTCTGGTGCCCTACGTCGCGTGGGTCGCGTATGCGGCGCTGCTCAACTATGCGCTATGGCAGATGAATCCGGCAGCCTAACAACAAGGCCGGTCGGATTGGGCGCAAGGGCCGCGTCAGTGATGGGACTGACGACATGCAAGCGCGAAGCTCGACCAACCCGCGCCGAACACCGGCGCCTGAACACACGCCGATGCTCTGATTACTGCAACTTACTGCAAATCATGCGTGGCACAAAACGCCAGGCTGGGGATTAGCCGTAGTGCTGGCTCATCCACGACGGCTGGCGCACGTTCGACTCACGGTCAAGCTTGCGCATGCGGAATTCAAGGTCGTAGAGATCGGTGGCCTCGGCGAGGTACGCGTCGGCGCGCTCCTTGGCGAGTTGGTCCGGCGACTTGGTCAAAAACAGGAAGAGACGGCTAAGCAGGTACATGGCAACCTCGGCAATGAAAGCTAGGCGTTTTCGCCTAAGGGATAACCCCTATTATAGGGAAAACCCTAGTCTGACGCCAGCTTTCATTTCGAGATGTTGTTTCCGTGTCAGCGATCGAGCGCCGAAGCGGCCATGTCGGCCCCTTCCACGATGCGTCCGGCGTCCGGACGCCGCTGGTGCTTGAAGAACTCCCAGATCAGCGCGCTTGCGTCGGGGCCTTTCGATGAGTGGAACGGCAACGCGTCGTCACCGCCGCTCCACGCATGCCCGAGTCCTTGCACACGACACCATCGCACCACGCGCCGTCCGCCACGCACGTAATCGCGCATAACAACGCCACCCTTGCGGTCTTCGCGCACCTCGCCCGCTTGACGGGCGCCGTGCGCATCGACGAGCCGGTTCAGGCGCAGAAACTGTGTCGCCAGTTGGTCGGCGTTGACCGGCGCGACCACGTGGTCGGCGTCGCCGTGGATGATGAGCGCCGGCATCCCCGGATAGCGCGCGACGTCCGTCATGCCGTCGACGAGTTCGACCGGCTCGCCGCGGGTACCGCGCCGCATCACATCCATAGCGGTGATGCCCGAGTGGGCCTCGCCGAATGCGGGACCGGAATGCAGCGCCACCGCCGCGAAATGGCCCGCATAATTGACCGCCAGCAGCGCCGTCAGGCCCGCCCCCGCGGAAATGCCAGCCACGTAGACGCGCTCGCGGTCAAAGCCGTACTGCGCGGCGAGCGCGTCGACCAGCGACACCACCGCGCGCGCTTCGCCGCCCCCAGCGCTGTCGCTGGCGTCGTACCAATGCCAGCAGCGATGCGAGTGCGCGTGTTTCGATTGTTCCGGATAAACCACCGCGAAACCGTAGCGGTCGGCGAGCAGGTTCATGCGGCTGCCTTCGGCGAATTCCTCGATGGACTGCGTGCAGCCATGCAGCATCACGACAAGCGGCATCGATTCATGCGTGTGTCCGGATGGGATGTACAAGCCGTACTGCAGGTGGTTGACGAGCCGCCCCGGCGCCGCCGGCGCGGAGTGGAACGAGCGCGTCCACGAACCGCTTGCCCAGGCGGCCGCGCGCGGGCGCACACGAGACTCCCGCGGTGCTTCGCGTTTGGCGGGCGCGCGCAGCGCGGCGGATGGCTTCAGCGGACGCACGTTGCTCGACGGTTTGCTGCTGGCGGCGCGGACCGGCCGCGTCTGCGCGCGCCTGGCGGTTTTTTTTGCATGTTCGGTTTGAATCGCGAGCAGGCGCTTGAAACCGCGCAGCCAGACTTTGGACAGGCTTTTTGCCATCGGCGACCTCGCAAAAAGGGGCAGTGCACATCGGCGAATCCACCGGATATGACGAAGTTGTGCAATGCACAATAACATCATTCTTCGTGCGCCGCTGAAGACCGGCTCCGCTGCTTGCCGCCAAATTCCCGCCGCGGCGAACGTCGTCACCGCCCCGCCGTCAAACTCCCACGGCACCCGTTCGGCACCCCACATTTGGCGCGCAAATGCGCGGGGCGCCGCAAGACCGCCGCGCGACACCCGTCTATACTGGCGGCTAGTCTTCGAGAACATGTTGGTCCTAGCCGCAGCGGCGCCTCGCGCGAGCCGCGCGCAAACTATCCACCCACCCGACTCCACGCGGCCCGCGTCGCGCTTCTGCCATGCCCGATTTGCCAATCCACCTGTGGTATTCGATCACCAGCCTCGGCGGCGCCGGCCTGACGCTGCCACTCGCGCTTGCCATCGCGATCTGGCTGGCGGTCGGCTACTCGTGGCGCCTCGCCGCCTGCTGGCTGGCGTTGCTCGGCGCGGCGATCGGCATTGTGACGGTGACCAAGCTGGCCTTCCTCGGCTGGGGCGTCGGCGTGCGGGAGCTCGATTTCACCGGTGTGAGCGGCCACGCGATGCTGTCCACAGCCGTCTATCCGGTCGCGCTGTTCCTGATGCTATTGCACGTGCGGCCGGCTGTCCGGCTGCTCGGCGTGCTCGCCGGGCTCGCCGCGGGGATCGCAGTGGGGCTGTCGCGGGTCGTGTTGAGCGCGCATTCGCCGTCCGAAGCGGTAACCGGCTGCCTCGTCGGCGCTGTCGCCGCGCTCGTGTTCGTGCGCATCGCGTGGGATGCGGAGCCGGGCCGGCTCGCGGCAATGCCAGTAGCCGTCAGCATGATGGTGCTCGCGGTCGCGATGCATGACGTGCATGTGCCGACCCAGCGCTGGGTAACGCATATTGCGTTGAAGGTATCTGGCCACGACCGGCCGTTCATCCGCGCGAAGTGGAAAGCCGCGCACGAGCTGCATCCGGCTGCCGCGCCGCTGTCGCAAACCCTCAGCAGGTTCAAACCGTCGCGCGCGACCAGCATCTGAGCGCCATTCCGGCGCTTTTCCCGCGCTTTCGAGCCCGTGAACTGGCAAGACTTTCGGGCTCATCCAACGACGGGCTGCGCCTGATCAGGTCAAGCCCGCCGGCACGGCTTCATCGTGACATCCGCGCCGCTCACTCTTTCACGCCGAGTATCACGCTCGACGCCTTGAACGCCGCGACCGCGCTCGCGCCCTCCTGTAAACCCAGCGTATCTGCGCTTTCATTCGTGACAACCGCCGTAATCACCGCGCCGCCGTCGAGCGCGAGCGACACCTCCGCGTTCACCGCCCCATGCTTGACGCTCTGCACGGTGCCGCGCAGCTGGTTGCGCGCCGACAGTTTCAACGGCGCGCCGTTTTCGCCATCGACGACCAGCACCACCCACGACGCCTTGATCAGCGCAAACGCCGCCACGCCCTCGGCCAGAGCCAACGCCTCGGTGCTCTCGTGCGTGAGCACGGCGACGATCGTCTGACCGCCGGGCAGCATGAGCGACACTTCGTCGTTGACGCTGCCGCGCGTGATGGTCGATACCGTGCCGTAGAACTGATTGCGCGCACTCGTCTTCATGCCGATGCGGCCGATCAGATCCCAGTCCGTCGCAAAGCCTTCGATTGCTGCGCCCGCGCGTTCGAGAAAGCGCCTATGCTCGCGCTCGACCGCGCGAAACGTCTCGATCAGCTTGACCGCGCGCGGCGTGAGCGTCGTGCCGCCGCCGCCCTTGCCGCCGGTCATACGCACGACGAGCGGTTCGCCGGCGAGGTTGTTCATCGTATCGACGGCGTCCCACGCGCCTTTGTAGCTGATGCCAACGGCTTTCGCCGCACTCGTGATCGAGCCGGTTTCGCCGATCGCTGCGAGCAGTGCGATCCGCGACGCGCCGCCGAGCGTCTGCCCGCCGGCCCGAAACCACACGGAGCCGCCGAGTTCGAGAGGTTCGCCGGGAGAATCGGTGCGATCGTTGGTCATGGCGCGGAGCGGTTGACGGGTCTGGGAACGGACGGCGAATCATTATAGCGACGGGCTGTTCGGCGCCGGCCATGCACTGGATTACGCATCTGCAAGGCCGTTCGCCAGCTACACGGTCACGACGATCTTTCCGAACTGCCCATTGGTTTCCAGGTAGCGGTGCGCGTCGACGATTTCGTCGAATGGAAACGTACGGTCAATAACCGGCTTGAGCGCACCGCTTTCGAGGCCTTTCAGCACGAACTCCACCGCAGCCTGCCGGCGCACCGGGTCGCCGCTCGTCAACCAGATGTTGTGAGCCTTCACCGAAATCATCTTGGCGATCATCTCCAGCACGGGCAGCGTCGTCGCCCGCTCGTCAAGTGCGCCGTATAGATACGCGATGCCCTGAAAAGACAGCGCCGAGATCAATTTCGCAAAGTTCGGGCCGCCGACTGGATCGAACGCGACACGGGCCCCCTTCCCAGCGGTGATCCGCATGATCTCTTCGACGAGATCTGTCTCGTCCGTCACGACCACGTGGGCTGCGCCCGCGTCGAGCAACTTCTGCCGTTTGTCAGCGTGACGTGTCACCGCGATCGATGTCGCCCCGGCGTAGTTGGCAATCTGGATTGCTGCCAGCCCGACACTGCTCGACGCGGCGGGCACGACCACATAATCGCCGCCGGTTACCTTTGCATCCTCGATCAGCGCGCCATACGCAGTGACAAACATCATCCATACCGACGCAGCCTCGGCAAACGAAAGCGATTTCGGATGGCGAGTGACCGCATATTCCGGCACGACGATCATTTCGCCGTAGGTGAAGTACTGATTCATCGAGAAAGACGGAATCACATTCACTTCGTCTCCCGGCGCGAAGCTGACGACGTCCGCACCCACGGCATCGACAACGCCTGCCGCCTCGTATCCGAGCCCGGCCGGCAACTGGACAGGCTCGATATATTGGTCGGTGCGCCACATCGATTCGGCACGATTGATACCAATGGCTTTTACTTTGATGCGGACTTGACCGCCAAGCGGGGCGCGTACCGGCTCGTCCACGAACTGAAGGACTTCCGGACCACCTGCTCGTGCGAATCTGACTGTTCGTGACATGACCTTCTCCTGCGTCGATTGAGAGTGGGTACCACACGTTTTACAACGTCGTTTCGTGCTGATGCGCCGGCTGATAAGCGGGGAAATCCGAATAGTGCTTTTCGTCGCCGCCCCAGAAGGCTGCGCGGACATACGGTGTCAACGGCAATTTGTGCTTCAGGCGATAAGGCAGGTCGGGGTTCGACGAAAAGTGCCTGCCGAACGCAACCAGATCCGCATCGCCGGACGCGACGATCGCTTCCGCGCTTTCGCCGTCGAAGCCGCCCGCTGCGATGATCGGCCCGGAGAAATGTTCGCGAAGGTATTTCGCTGCCACCGCCGCGTGTCCTTCGTGAAGCGTGTCGTCACCTTTGATGCGCGGCTCGATCACATGCAAATACGCGATCTTGTACTCGTCGAGCACCTTGGCCACATGGCCGAAGGTCGCTTGCGGGTCGCTGTCCGAGATGCCTCCCCACTCTCCCGACGGCGAGATGCGCACGCCGACGCGGTCCGCACCCCATACGGAAATCAGTGCTTCAACGGCTTCACGCAGGAAGCGCACGCGGTTTTCGATCGGGCCGCCGTACGCGTCGGTGCGTATGTTGGTGCCGTCCTGTATGAACTCATCGACCAGGTAACCATTCGCGCCGTGCAACTCGACGCCGTCGAATCCCGCGTCCAACGCGCGTTGCGCCGCGACGCGAAATTCTTCGATCACGCCGGGAATCTCTTCGATGCCGAGCGCACGATGCGGTGACACCGGCACGAAGCCGTCCTTCGTCAACGCGACGCCCTCGAACGGAACAACCGACGGTGCGACAGGCGCGACGCCGCCTGTCATTTCGACATGGCTTTGACGTCCTCCATGGATCAACTGCATGAACACTCGGCCTCCGTCGGCGTGAATCGCGTTGGCGATCGCCTTCCAGCCCTCGACCTGTCCGTCGTGATAGAAGCTTGCCGCGCCGAGGTACGAACGGCCAGTCAGCGAAATGCTGACGCCTTCGACGATCTCGAGGCCGCCAACGGACGCACGCTGCGCGTAGAAGTCGGCCATCATCGGGCTCGGAATATCGCCCGGCTGTATCGTGCGCAGCCGGGTCATCGGTGCGAGAACGACTCGATGCGAGAGCGAGTATGCGCCTACCTTCTTCGGGGTGAATAAGTGTGCCGTGGCCTTTCCTTAGCGTTGCTGAGATAGGGGCGCGCAATTCGTGCAGACCGACTCGAGGCATGGGGGCTCCGGGAGCTCGCACGGTCCTTGAAGGCGACTGTTCGTCGCGACGCCGTCTGATGGTCAATGTAGCGATTCGCGACGGAAAGCAAAAAGACCTTCCAGGCTGGCGCTCATGCCTGTGAGGCATGGCTGGGGAGTACGAGGACTGACGAAGCGTTGCTCCGCGTGCTATCGCCTCTGGCGGACGGTGCGGCGCGGGTCTTATTTCTTGAGCTGATCGACGCGCGAAAGAAAGAGTTCGAGTGTCGGCGAGCGGTGGGTTCTGTTATATCCGACCACGAGATCGATCGTCGGCGCTTCGCCTTTGAGTGGGCGGCTCGTCACCGACCAGGGCAGGAGGTTTTCCGCGTAAGCCGGCAACAGTGCGACACCTCTCGTCGATGCGATCAGCGACATCGCCATTGTCAGGTTGTGGATGCGATATGCGGGTTCGATGTCGAGATCGTTCGAGGCCAGATACACCTCGATCGCTCTGCGCATCGGCCCGGCGACATCCGAGCCGCTGATGAAGATTTCACCGGCCAACTCATGGACGTCGACCTTCTTGTGTGCAGTAAGGCGATGATCGCTCGGCATGACGACGATAAACGGCTCACGAGCGACCGTGACGTACTCCAGCTCCGGCCGGTTCGGTTCGGCTCGCATGAATGCGATATCAAGCCTGCCTGTCGACAGCCCCTCTGCGAGATCGGGAGAGTGCTCGCTCGATACCGCCATTTCGATGGTCTGCAGATCGCCTGCGAGCACGCGGCTCGCTTCGGCGAGCCACGTGACTTCCTGGCCGCTCAGGAAGCCGACTGCGAACACTGGCTTGAACGGCCGCGCTGCCCGGCGCGCGGCCTCGCGTGCGGCATCGACCTGCGCCAGAGCGAGGCGCGCGTGGTCGAGGAATGCCCGGCCGGCATTGGTCAACTCGATGCCACGGGCACTGCGCACCAGCAACTGCGCACCGACCTGATACTCGAGATCGCGGATCTGACGGCTCAGCGACGGCTGCGACGTATGCAGCCGTCTTTCCGCGGCGACCGTCAAACTGCCTTCTTCCGCTACGGCAATGAAGTAACGCAAGTGTCGCAGTTCCATGTTTCCGTCCATGCCTGTCAAGTATGACGGTCAGCTTATAAAGTATTTTTTGCGCGGGCAAGCGAAGTCTATCTTTGCGTTCCACCAGCGATGCGCGAATCGCGCGTCGCCCGTCCCCCGATACCAGCTGAAAGGAGAAGCGATGAATACGCTCGCCGGAAAGACCGCAATCGTGACGGGCGCTTCGCACGTTGACGGCCGCGCTGCCGCGCTCGCGCTGGCGAAAGCCGGGGCGCAGGTCATCGTTCACTACGGGAACGGGGCGCGCGACGCGGACGCGCTGGTGGCCGAGATCCGCACTATCGTCAGCAGGTCGGATGCGATTGCCTCGGATCTTTCGGTGCCGGACGGTCCTCATCGGCTTCTTTTGCGAGTAGGCCCTGCGCTCAAAGAGCGCAGAACGCACGGCCGCCCCCAGCCGAGCGCAATCTGCCCGGACGCATGCCTGCAAAGCATGCCAGCGTGCCTCGAAAGTCTTTTATCCGCGGCTTCGCAGCGCCTACATTGAGAGCCACAGGCAGGGCGTTGGCGATGTTCCAGACGCAGTCGAGAGACCAGGCCCGGCCTTCATTACCGTTTTCTTCCACTGAAAGGATTGCAGCCATGACCTACTACACGCACCGAACCGCGCCCACGTCCTACGTCGAAGCGAACGGCATCCGCTTTGCGTACCGCCGCTTCGGAAGCCCGCAACACGTGCCGCTGGTGATGAACATTCATTTCACCGGCACGATGGATCACTGGGACCCGGCCGTCACCGACGGACTCGGGCAGACTCGAGAAGTGATCCTCTTCAACAACGCCGGTATCTCAAGCAGCTCGGGCACCGTTCCCGAATCGATCGAGGAAATGGCGGCTAACACGGCCGCATTCATCGACG